>JBIQLO010000109.1:0-12959 GCA_044464175.1 Planctomycetaceae bacterium
CACCCCACTTCAGGCCGGCGCTCTGTCTCCGGCCACCGCCACCACAACCACCGCCCCCGCCCCCCGCCTGGAACCCGGTTCCGTCCTGGCGGTCCCCCTCCTGCTCGGGGACATGAATCTCACCGCCATCGGCACCGTCACCGAGGTCGTCGGCCACCGGGTCCTGGGCTTTGGCCACCCCTTCAACAATGAAGGCCCGATCACCCTCCCCATGGGCAGCGGGTACATCAATGGCGTCATCGCCAACCTCATGACCAGCTTCAAGCTCGGCGCCCTGACCTCCATCGACGGCACCCTCTACCGCGATCAGTCCGTCGGGGTGGCCGGCCAAATTGGCGCCTCCCCCGCCCTGATTCCCATCGATTTTGAAGTGACCGAGGCCGGCGGCCTTTCTCGCACCTACCAATTCCAGGCCACCCGCCATCCGCGTTTCACCCCCATGATCAGCGCCGCCGCCCTGGCCGCCGCCATCAACGGCGCCCATGAACTGCCCCAATATCACACCCTCGATTACGACCTGAGCGTCGAGTTCGACAACGGCCAGACGATCCACATCGCCAACACCAGCGCCAACGCCTCCGTGCAGGAGCTCTTTTTTGACATCGGCACCCCCCTGATGGCCGCCGCCAACAACCCCTTCCAGCGCGTGATGCCCCGCAAGATCACCGGCCGGGTTCTCGTCACGCCCGAGGCCCGGCTGGCTAAGGTTCTCTCGGTCAACATTCCCAAGCTCAAGTATCGCCCCGGCGAAACCCTGAGCGGCTATGTCACCTACCGCCCCTTTCGCGCCCCTCAGGCGACCCTGCCCATTGAAATGAAACTTCCGGCCGACCTGACCGACGGCAATTACCAGTTGATCGTCTGCGACTGGCAGACCTATCTCATGACGGAGCAGCAGGCCGAGCCCTTCCGCTTCACCGCCCAGAGCATTGACGAGGTCTTTGCCGTCCTGCGCGACATGGCCGCCATCCGGCATGATGCCCTCTATCTCCGCCTGATGCGCAAAGCCGACGGCGTGGCCATCGGACGCACCGCCCTGCCCCACCTCCCCGCCTCCCGCCGCCAGGTCCTCCTGGGCGCGGGGCGCAGCGATGTCACCCCCTTCCTCAGCTCCTTCCTCAAAGTCACGCCCACCGAACAGGTCATGAGCGGCTCGGCCCAGTTCGCCATCACGATCGAGCGTAACGCCCGCGTCGAATCCCCCGGCGCCAAACCCGCTCTCGCCACCCCCGAAACCCCCGCGCCCGCCCCCAAATCCCTCCCCACCCAGCCCGACGAAGCAGACTGAGTCCCGCGCTCCTCTCCAAATCCGCCCTGCCCTCGCCCCTGTTGAGCGCGCAAGTAAAAACCGTGGCGCGAATAGACGCCCCTTCCGTGCAATGAAGCGTGCACCATTTCCCATATGGGCAAAGGAACTGCAGGATGATCTATCCCTTCGCCTTTCGGGTCCTCCACCTTGCAAAAGAGAGATCTGCCGATAACTTCCATGGAGCAGTTCTGTAGAATACGCATTCACAAGTCCGGTCAAGACAAGCAAATGCGAGGATGAAGCCATGTCTATTTCCAAAAAGGTTTGCGAGCGGTTAATTGCGGGGATGAAGCGATTTGCCCCAATCATTGAGCAGCAGCGGGCGAGGGATGTCTCAGAGGCGGACACGGTCACTTTGGTCAAAGACCTGATGTCATTGGTTTTTGGCTGGGATAAATATTCCGATCTGACCAGCGAAATGATGATCCGCAACACATACTGCGATCTGGCTGTAAAGTTGGATGACAAGCTTGTTGAACTGATTGAGGTTAAGGCCATAGGGATCTCCCTCGACGAGCGCCATCTCAAGCAAGCGGTTGATTATGCCGCCAATCAAGGCGTGGAATGGGTTATCCTTACTAATGGCACAATCTGGCGACTCTATAATGTGATCTTCGCCAAGCCCATCGATAAGCAGCTTGTGGCACAGATTGATCTGACAACCGTGGATTGTCGGCGCGAAGGAGATCAAGAGTCCCTCTTTGTTTTCACGAAGGAAGGATTTCAAAAGGGAGCACATATCGCTCTGCGCGACCGGCAGGAAGCAACTAGCCGCTTTCTTCTTGCTGCGCTTCTGCTGAACAACAATGCCGTCCTGGGCGTCATCCGCCGTGAACTCCGCCGCGTGGTGGATGTGAACGTGAGTGAATCAGAAATTATCACCGTCCTGAGGGATGAAGTTATTAAGCGGGATGCTCTGGAGGGGCCAACGGCCGATGAGGCCGCCAAGCGAGTTAATCGCAAGGAGGACCGTCGACTCAGGACGAAGAAGTCTTCCGCCTTAGCCGATCTTCCACCGCAGGGGCTGGTTGATTCCTATGAACAACAGCCGATAACGGATTCCGCTGAGGCTGCGCCTATGAACGGGGCAGAATAGATCCACTGGCGGGACCGAGGCAAATCATGGCCGCCGACATTCTTATCTGGGAAGTCTCCTCGAAAGCGGCAACATTGATGAGGCTCGCACAAAGTGAGGCCAATGCCGAGCGTTCCAATGCGCTACTAAAAGTATAGACGCGATTACACGCACGTCCTGCCGCCTGAGGTGCTCAGTTTATGCCCCAAAGTTCCGATACCACTGCTTATGAACGCACACTGCTCGCAACCGAATACTTTCTTCGAAAAGTTGGGGTTGATGGGTGGGCGGATTGGCTGCGACAGGATATCGCGGAATGGCAAACGAATCGGGACGTTTCCCATCATCTGCGCGCCTATGGCGGCATGGGGTCATTGAATGATTTGATTATCTGCCAAGTAAATCAACATTCTGTGACGGCAGAGCAGGAGCCATGGGTGAATTCCCTATTCCTCTGGCTCAAGGCTCTTTTATTTTATCTTTCACACCAGCCTTTGAGCGTACCGACTATTGACGGTCTGAGAAATGACGTGGGGAAATATGCACCCTCGTTAGTGGCATTCGTCGGCGGTGAATATGCGCCGCGCAGTATGCGAGGCTTCGTAGAAAAGCCCATGAAAATATGCGGCATGCGCTGCTTGGCATGTGGCCATGCGGAAGTGACTCGCGGGGATATTGACTACGCAATAGCTGACCAACTCCTGCCCGAATTGGTATTTTCAGGATGTATTCACAACACTTTAAGGGAAACCATTGATTTGATCCTTGCTCTTGATCTTCCTGGTCTGGCGGAGCAACGAGAGCAGGTTGGCTCAGCGGCGCGAGCAAATGGTGTGGAAGTGAGTCAGCGCGACGAAACCATGCGGCCGTGCCCGAAATGTGGGGCGGAGGACACCGCCCAAAACCGCTGGTTGTATACTACCGATGACCCTCCTAAATTCGAGCCGAGCTCTGATAACCTCCCTCTGCATGAAACGCACTCCGCAGCTTGGAAGCGAAGGAGGCAATATTTCATCCTGCTGCTGGTGATCGGCGCGATTATTGTAGCTGTCGCTTGGGTGGCGCTGCATGGTTATCGCTGAATCGCTGCATAGGTCTTCAGCCGCCGTGTGGCTCCCCTTCAATGAATAAACCGCATCTCCCCGAAATTCGGAATCAGGTTCGGCCCCGTCCCGAACGGCGCATACCCCGCCGGCCAGTAGACGAAGAACGCCTTGCCCAGCATGAACCGCTCCGGCACGCGCCCGGATTTCACGTGTAGTTCTTCGGCCGGCAGGTCAATCGGATCGGCCCAGTACCGCGCATCCCCGCTGATCAGCGAGTTGTCCCCCAGCACGTAATACTCCCGCTCTCCCGCCTTGTCGCTCAGGTGGATCGGCCGGTCCGGGCTGCCCCAGAACGGCATTTGCCCATCATCCGTCATCTGCTTCCCGTCAGTGAGGTAATAGACATCCCGCCACAGCCCCACGTGCGACAGGTCACACTGCTGGCGCGCCGCCTCGATCCGGATCGCCGGCATCGGCGGTTCATCCTTATACTGATATTCCTTCTTCAACGCCGCCAGGTCAGGGTGATACTGGTCCGGCGTGCTCTGAATCAGGATCCGCCCGTCCACCCGCACCGTCACCTGGTAATCCACGTTGGTGAAATCAATCTTGAACGCCCGATGCCCTCCCGGAAGCCCGGCCGACCCGATCACCGACCGCCCCGCCGCCCCCTCCCGGTACAGCGTCACCTTGTCCGGCGTGAATTCGGCCGTAAATGTGTCCCCCCGCTTGGTCAGCATCAGCTTCAGCGGCCCCGAGCCCGACTGCCGGTCGTACACCAGACTTAGTTTCAAGTCGCTTACCGGATGCGCCCGGAAGCCGAACGTCTCCTGCCCCACCGCCTGATCGTACGCCAGCCAGTCCGTCAGCGCATGCGTCTCGGGATTGGCCGCCGGATTGAAGGCGATCCCCGATCCGCCCGTCTTGTTGTTGAACGTGAACACCCTGCCCCCCAACCTCCAGGCCGAATCCCCTGATTGTTCCGCCTGCCACGGCTGCTCCCATCCGCCGCGCCGCCCTCCCGGCAGGCCCTGGGGATGGTAGTCGTTGTCATACACGATCCGCCACAGCGCCTGCTGCGCCTCCGGCGGCTTGGTGGCGATCCGGAAATCCCCCCCCTTGGGAGCGACATACACATCACCGTCCAGCAGCATGATGCTCTCTCCCGGCCGGCCCACCAGCCGCTTGATGTAGTTCTGCGTGTAGTCAAACCGCTGCGGGTCCACCGGGGACTTGAAGACGACCACATCCCACCGCTTGGGCGCCTCGAACAGATACAGGTACTTCAGCACCAGGATGCGATCCCCGTACCGCACCGGCGGAAAGCTGGCATCCCCCGGCTCCGACCGCGGCCCGCCGGGCACCAGGTACCCGCAGTTGGGGCAAAAGAGCGTGTATTTGGAGCCCGCCCGCGCCGGCACCACCGTCTCATCCCCTCCCTGTGGATTCTGGTAATTCACGTCAAACCGCCACCCGCAGTCGTGGCACACGAACCGCATGTGCGCCCCCAGCAGCGTCGGCGCCATTGACCCGGTCGGTATGACGAACGCCTCCACCACGAACGCGCGGAATACAAACGCCAGAATCAGCGCCACCAGGATCGACTCAATCGTCTCCTTGATGCTGCTGCCCCGCGGCGCCCCCTTCGACGACTCGGCCGCCCGGGAAGTGGAATCAGATTCGGTCATGGGGCCGATGATAAGCAAGTTTCGCGGCACATGCCATTGCGTGGCCCGGTGGGCCTACTGCGACATTTTGAGAATAGCCGTTCGCGAGGGATATCGGCCGGCGGCCACCAGCGCCTCCCGTTCCAGCAGCCGCTCAAAGGCATTGATGCGGAGAATGTCCGCCGTGACTTCCCCGATATCGGTGAGTGGACGGATTCGGATTCCCTCCAGCACAAAGTGGTCAAACCAGCGATCCGCGCGCGGGTTGAAAAACCGGCAAAGCCGGCCGGTGGAATGATGAATGGAAGCGATGTCGCTCCCCTTGAAGCGATTGCAGAATACGCATGCGTAAGCCAGGTTATCGGCCTCAGTCATTCCCCCATGCTTTTCAGCGATGATGTGTTCGATCTGGCAGCCGAAAAAAGTATCCGCCGCATCGATCAGACAGTATTCACAAACGCCTCCCGCCCGTTCAATGACCTGGCTCCGCAACGTCTGTGGGACATGGCTACTCATGGGACAGACGTTGATGAGCCCGGGCCTTGGCCAGCCGCATCAGATGCTCAAGTTGCAGGTAATGGTCCAATTCAGCCAATTCATCCCGGGACAATCCGCCAGTTTTTTCGCGCTCGACCAGATCGGCGACCCGTCCCAAGGCCTGCTCCGAAGGATGGAACGCCGCCACCTCGCCGGAACTCGCGCCGCCGGCAATGAAGTCAACGATCTCCTCGTAGGCCCGTGCTGTGCTCATTGCATGCAATTATACGCTTCCATCCACACTCGTGACAATTCTTTATGGAAACAATCCCTTCAGCCGGCACGCCTCGGCCACCCGCCCGATAGCGATCGTGTACGCCGCCGTCCGGTAGTCGCAGTCCGCCTCGTCCGCCTTGGCGTTCACCGCGTCAAACGCCCGCTCCATCACCGACTGCAGCTCATCCTGCACCCGCTTCTGATTCCAGAAAAAATTCTGCAATCCCTGCACCCACTCGAAGTAGCTCACCGTCACCCCCCCCGCGTTGGCCAGAATGTCCGGCAGCACCGTCACCCCGTTGTCCCGCAGGATTTCATCCGCCTGCGGCGTCGTCGGCCCGTTGGCCGCCTCCACCACGATCGACGCCTTGATGTGCGGCGCAACCTCCTCGGTCACCGTGTTCTCCATCGCCGCCGGAATTAGCACATCGCACTCGCAGCTCAGCAACTCTTCATTCGTAACGGCCTCCCCCTCCGGGTAATCTTCGAGCGTCCCCCGCTCCCGGTAGTAAAGCCCGGCCGATTCAATATCCAGGCCGCTTTCGCTGTAGATGCCCCCCTGGATCGCGCTGACCGCGATCACCTTGGCCCCGCGTTCCTCCAGCAGCCGCGCTGTGTGGTATCCCACATTGCCGAATCCCTGCACCGCCACGCGCAGCCCCTCCAGCGTCTTGTTCCGTGTCATCAGGAACTTGCGCAACACGTTCATCACCCCGCGCCCCGTCGCCTCCTCGCGACCCACCGAGCCCCCCAGCGCCACCGGCTTGCCCGTCACCACCCCCAGCACCTGGTGCCCGATCATCATCGAATACGTGTCCATCACCCAGCTCATCACCTGCGCGTTGGTCCCCGCATCCGGCGCGGGGATGTCCTCCTCCGGCCCGATCAGCGGCAGCACCTCCGCCGTGAACCGCCGCGTCAGGCGCTCCTTTTCCCCCAGGGACAGCTTCTTGGGCTCGCACACGATCCCCCCCTTGGCCCCTCCGAACGGCAAACCCACCAGCGCGTTCTTCCACGTCTGCAGCATCGCCAGCGCCATCACCTCATTGCGATCCACCGACTTGTCGTAGCGTAAGCCCCCCTTAAACGGCCCCAGCGCGTTGTTGTGCTGCACGCGATAGCCGGTGAAGACCTGAATGCTCCCATCGTCCATGCGAATCGGGCAACTGACCGTCAGCACCCGTTTGGGCGACGACAAGACCGAACGCCACGTCGAGTCCAGCCCCATCGTCTGATACACGCGGTCGAAATAGAGATGGGCATTCTGCCAGAACTGTGAACTGGCCTGCTCATCAGGATGAAGTCGATTGGTGGTGGAAGCAAGCATCGCCCCAATGTAACGGCCACGCCCCCCCTTGAGGAGGGGTGGAAACCAGCCTCCTTCCCCGGTGCTTGCGGTCATAGGAAAAAGTATTACCGTGATGCCATGCTTTTGGGTATCTGCACGTCCGTGGAGAACGCGGCCGCCGTCCGCTCGGCCGGCGCCGATTTTGTCGAGGAAAACGTCCAGCGCCTTCTGCAGGGGGAAACACCCGATGGGGAGTGGACCGCGCCCCCCGCCGCCGCCAGGCCTGCCCGACCCATCCTGGTCGCCAACAGCCTCCTGCCCGGAAAAATCCGCATCACCGGCCCCGATGCCGACCCCGAACTGCTCCGCACCTACATGACCCGCGTGCTGCCTCGCGCCAAAAAACTGGGCATCAAAACCCTCGTCTTCGGCTCGGGCAAGTCCCGCCAGGTGCCCGAAGGCTTTGATCGCGCCAAGGCCCGTCGGCAGATTGTCGATTTCGCCTCCATGGCCGCCTCCCTGGCCCAGCAGCACGACGTCATGCTGGTGGTCGAACCTCTGTGCCGCAAGGAGTGCAACATCCTCAACACCGTGGGCGAGGCCATGGAGTACGTTCAGGAGGTCCACCACCCCAATTTCCAATGCCTGGTGGACTCCTATCACTGGTGGGCCGAGCAGGAATCGCTCCAATCCCTCATCAGCGCCGCCCCCTGGATCAGGCACGTCCACGTCGCCGAACGCGACACGCGCCTGGCCCCGGGCGAAAGCGGCTCCGATTACCGTCCCCTCTTTCGCGTCCTGAAGCAGGCCGGCTACGATGGTCCCATCAGCGTCGAGGCCGTCAACTTCACCAACCTCGCCGCCGACGGCCCGCGCGCCATGGACTACCTCCGGTCCCAGTGGGAACAGGCGTAAATCACCCCCGCTTGAGATTCGTGCTGTGCCCGGGAAAGATATTGGCCGACGGGTCCAGGTAGTGCTTGGCGTAGTTCACCGCCACCGCCGCCTCCCCGAATCCCGTCGCGATCAGCTTCAGCTTCCCCGGATACGTAATCACATCCCCCGCCCCGAAAATGCCCGGCCGGCTCGTCTGCATCATCGAATCCACCAGGATCTGCCCCCCCTCCATCTCCAGCCCCCACCCCGCCAGCGCCCCCAGTGAGCTGACAAACCCGATGTTCACCAGCACCGCCTCCACATCCAGCCGCCGCTCGCCCGCCCCCCGGTTGTCGGCGATGACCGCGTACTCCAGCGCCCCGGTCCCTCCCACCTCCTTCAGCTCATGAAACGTCTCAATCCGCACCGGCCCCTGGCGCATGCGTTTCACGTTCTGCTCATGCGCCCGAAAACGGTCCGAGCGGTGAATCAGCGTGATCTCCCGCGCTGACGCCGCCAGCGTGTTGGCCCAGTCCACTGCGCTGTCCCCCCCGCCGACAATCAACAGACGCTTGCCCGCCAGCCTTTCGGGCGACTCCACGAAGTAGTGAACCCCCCGCCCCTCGAACGCCTCCACCCCCGCCCCCTTCAGCCGCTTGGGCTCAAACGCCCCTACCCCCGCCGCCACCAGAATCGTGCGCCCCTCGTCGCACCCCCTCTCGCGTCTGGATGCTGTAAATCCGCGACTCCGGATCATATTTCAGTTCCCGCACCTCCTGTCCCAGCGCCACGCCCGGCCCGTACGCCATCGCCTGCTCCACCAGCCGCTCCACCAGCTCCTTGGCCAGCACCCTGGGAAACCCCGCCACGTCGTAGATGTACTTTTCGGGATAAAGCGCGATCAACTGCCCCCCCAGCTGCTCCAGTGAATCCATGATCAGCGTGGACATCCCCCGCAGCCCCGCATAGAAGGCCGCAAACAACCCCGCCGGCCCGCCGCCCACGATCACCAGGTCCACCGCCTCCCGCGCCTCTTCCGGATTGGTATTCATCGCTGCCCGATCATAGACAGGCCGACTCCCGGGCTCCACCCGGTCCTTTCACAGCACGATGGGCTGAAGCTCACCATCCAGATATGCCTGCAAGAACCCCGCCGCCGCCAGCGCGTCCAGCCGCTGGCGTTTCTTCCCCCGCGTCAGGCGCTCCCCCCGCCGCTTGCGGTCAATGAGTTGTTGCTCCGCTGAAAAACTGCTCAGGCGCTCATCCACCAGCACCAGCGCCCGCCCCACGCGCCGCGACAGCTCCGCCCCCCATGCCGCCGTCGCCCGCGCCGCCGGCCCCACCGTCCCGTCCATGTTCAGCGGAAGCCCCACCACCAGCTGCTCCACCCCCTCCCGCTCCACCACCCGGGCGATCAGGTCGGCCCCCTGCTGCGGCGAGGAGATGGTCAACACCTCATACGGTGTGGCGAACCGCCCCCCCTCATCGCTCAGCGCCAGCCCGATCCGCTTCCCTCCGAAATCAATGCCCAGCGTGCGCATGAGAGAGGAGAGATGAAAAGAAATCCAACCCCTGTTCCCTGAATTCTGAACCCGTCACTGATACTTGCCCCCGAACTTCTCCTTCACCCGCGCCACCAGTTCCTTGATCCGCTCCGCCTCGCTCTTGGGGCACACCAGCGTCGCATCCGGCGTATGCACCACGATCATGTCGCTCACCCCCACCAGCGCCAGCAGGTGCCCCGGCACTTCGCTGATGACGATGTTGTCGTCGCTGTCGATCAGCATCGACGCCGGACACTGCTCGGCGTTGTCGTTGGCGTCCATCGGCAGCGTCTCGGCCAGCGACGGCCACGACCCCACGTCCAGCCACTGCACCGGCATCTCCACCACCACCACCGACGCCTTCCCCTTGCCCTGCGATGCCGGCTCCATCACCGCATAGTCAATGCTGATCTTGGGCAGCTTCGGATACTGCTCCGACAGCACCGCCTGCCGCTGCGGCGTGTTCCACGCGGCGGCAATCTTCGCCAGCCCCGCGTGCGATTCCGGCAGGTGGGCGGCCAATTCCCCCAGCACCGTGTCGCAGCGCCAGACGAACATGCCGCTGTTCCAGTAATAGCGCCCCGACTCCACGTACCGGTCCGCCGTCGGCTTGTCCGGCTTTTCCCGGAACGCCAGCACCTTGAACGCCCCGCTGAGCCCCGGCAACCCCATCGCCTCCCCGCGGTGGATGTACCCCAGCCCCGTGTGCCCGTGCGTCGGCACGATCCCGAACGTCACCAGCGCCTCCGGCCGCTGCTGCACCACCTCGAACGCCGTCCGCAACGATTGTTGAAACCGGTCGATCGGCTCGATCACATGGTCCGCCGTCACCACCGCCATCACCGCCTCCGGGTCACGGCTCTTCAACACCGCCGCCGAAAAACCGATCGCATTGGCCGTGTCCCGCCCCTCCGGCTCCCCCAGAATGTTCTCCTTCGGCAGCTCCGGCAGGTTCTCCCGCACCCCCTCGGCGTGGGCCGCGTTGGTACAGACATAAATCCGCTCCGCCGGCAAAACGCCCCGCAGCCGCTCATACGACAGCTGCAGCAGGCTCTTGCCCCCCAGCACCGGCAGCAGTTGCTTGGGCCGGTCCCGCCGCGACAGCGGCCAAAGCCGCGTTCCCGATCCCCCCGCCATAATGACACCGTAATCCATATCGTGGTCCGTTGTCCGTGGTTCGCTGTCCGTGACGCGTGATCTTCGGACCACGGACCACGGACAACGGACCACGAATTATACCAAATACTTCTTGTCCTTTTTCGCCACCGGCTGGATCTTCTTGCCCAGCTCCGAATACCCCTCCTTGCCCATCAGCGCGTAGGTGGCGTCCTTGCCCAGCTGCACCGCCGGCTGATCGAACGTGTTGATCTCCAGCAGCTCCCCCATGTAATGCACCGCGCACTCGTACATGTACAGAAACTGCCCCACCGCCCCCGGCGTGATCTCCGGAAACAGCACCGTCATCGTCGGCCGCTGGCTCTCCAGAAGTGCATACTCCGTCCCCAGCTTCTCGCTGTTGATCAGCGTCTGGAAGTTGGAATCCGCCAGGTACGCCAGCGCCTTGACCTCCTTCATCGACGTCGGAATCGTCACCTTCTGGCCGAACCGCTCCACCTCCAGGAACGTGATCAGCTTGTCGTTGGGTCCTTCCCGGTAAAGCTGAACCTGCGAATGCTGGTCCGTCGTCCCCAGCGCCTTGATCGGCGTCTGCCCGGCAAAGACATCCTTCCCCGCCAGGTTCTTCCGCTTGCCCAGGCTCTCGGCCCACAACTGCCGGAACCAGTCCCCCAGCGAATAGAGCGACGTGCTGTAGGGCATCATCACCGTGTTGTGCTTCCCCTTCCGGCCCAGCAGGTAGTGAATCGCCGCGATCAGCGCCGCCGGGTTCTTCAGAACGTCCCCCTCCTTGCAGCGCTTGTCCATGTCCGCCGCCCCCGCCAGCAGCGCGTCAATGTCCACCCCGCACATCGCCGCGCTGAACAGCCCCACCGCGCTCATCACGCTGAACCGCCCCCCCACTCCATCCGGCACATCCAGCGTCCGATATCCCTCAGCGTTGCAGATCTCCCGCAGCGTCCCCTCCTTCGCATCCGTCGTGGCGACGATGTTGTCCTTATATTTCTTCCCCAGCTTCGCCTGAAGGATGTCCCGGAACAGGATGAACTGCGCCGCCGTCTCGGCCGTCTCCCCGCTTTTGCTCACCACGTTGACGATCGTCTTCTTGAGCTTGGGCGTCACCAGCTCCACCACGCTCTTGATCTGGTCCGGATCGACATTGTCCAGCACAAACACCTGCGGCCCCGGGCGCGTCCGGTCGCTCATCAGGTTATAGGTGTAGGGGTTGAGCGCCTGCTGCAGCGCGATGTTCCCCAGGGCGCTGCCCCCGATCCCCAGCACAATCAGCACATCGCACCGGTCACGCAGCTCCTCCACATAGCTGTGCACGCGATCAATCGTCTCTTCTTCGTAGGGAAGTTCCCGATAGGCAAATTCCCCCGCCTTGCGCCTCTCCGTCATCCGCTTGGTCAGTTCCTTCAGCTTCGGCGCCAGCCCCTTCAGCTCCTTTTCCTCCACCCCGTGCTCCCGCCCCACCGCTTCCGCTGTCGCATGCTTCCAGTACAAACTCAACCGATCCATATGGTTCCTTCCCTTCAAGGGTCCACGTCCCGGCGCTCATGGTCCGGCCGCCGACGCCGCCGTATGAAGCCCACAGCATACGACAAATCCCCCCGCCGGGCTAGTACGGCCGGCCCCAAACGCCCGTTGATTCCGACCCGTTCCGGACGTTCGAAATTGAGAAGGGGAACTATGCCGAATGCCCAATGCACCGGTTCAGGCCTTCACGCCTCCGCCCGCCGCCGTCGCCGCGACAGCACCCCCAGGCCCAGTACGATCAACGCCAGGCTTCCCGGCTCCGGCACCGCATCCACATGCCACGCCAGTCCAAACGGCGTCGTCGTGTCCCCGCCGAAATTCCAGAGGTAATTCTGCTCCCCCACCTGCAGGATGTACGTCCCGGTCGCCGGCAATGTGAAGTAAAGTGACTCGCTCGAGTTGTACAGGCTGTCGGAAATCGCCACCAGCGTCGTCGGCGACCAGACATCCCCCACCAGGCTCGCCAGGTAGACCCGCAAATCCAGATTGTCAAAACTTCCCCAGGCCGGATGCTCACCCGCGTCGCTCCCCTCAAAATCGTTCGACTCGTGGGCATACCACGTCAGCGTCACCCCGAGCGTCGATCCGGCCTCCAACGGCGTGCCGATCACATAATTCGCCGTCGCGGTTTGGCCTGTCTGATGCGTGATCTGCCCATAGTCCCACCCCGTCGATGAAACCACCCCGCCGCTGGAAACCAGCCCCCCCACATCCGCCACGTCATGCGTCCCCCCCGTCGACAAATA
>JBIQLO010000110.1:0-12841 GCA_044464175.1 Planctomycetaceae bacterium
CGGACCAGCTGCGCCTGCTGACGGCCATCGGCCTCCAGGCAGGGCTGGCGGTCCAGAACGCCAAGCTCTATCGCGCCGGGTTGGCGGCCGAGCGTCTGGCGGCCATCGGCGAGACGACGGCCGCCCTCTCCCACTCGATCAAGAACATTCTGCAGGCCCTGCGCGGCGGAGCGGACGTGGTGGAGATGGGGCTGCGGGGCAACAACCTCTCGCAGGCGAGCAAGGGGTGGCGCATCGTCGATCGCAACCTGGAGAAAATTTACAACCTGACGATGAACCTCCTGGCCTACAGCCGCAGCCGTGAGCCGAAGCTGGAGCTGGTGCATCCCAAGGCGGTGATCGATGAATGCCTGGAGCTGATCGCCTCGGCCGCCAACCAGAAGGGGGTCATGGCGGTGGCGGATGTCGATCCGGGCCAGCCGGCGGTGCCGATCGACGCCGACGGGCTGCACCAGGTATTGATGAACCTGCTGACCAACGCGCTGGACGCGGTGGAGGATGGGCACGGGCTGATCCGGGTGATCTGCCGGTATGACGCCGAGGCCAAGGCGACGCTGATCGACGTGATCGACAACGGGGCGGGCATCACGCCGGGGATGATGCAGCACGTCTTTGAGCTGTTTCACTCCACCAAGGGCAACCGGGGGACGGGGCTGGGGCTGGCGGTGGCCAAGAAGATCGTCGAGGAGCACGAGGGGAGCATCTCGGTGCGTTCCCGCCCGGGAGAAGGGGCGCATTTCACCATCCGGCTGCCGGTGCTGCAGGGGGTGCTGTCCGATCCGTCCAACACGCACGGGCCGGCGCAGTAGGAGGGGGGATGAGGAGGAGGGATTGGGGGTTAGGTTCGCCCAATGCAGCTCCCTGCCCACAAGCCCTGATTCCTGAACCCTTGGTCCGACCTCACTCGCCCATCTGCCGGGGGAAGAGCCGGTCCAGTTCCCCGTCGCGCGGGGCGCGGCCCCAGCGGGTGATGAGGAAGAATTCGGAGGGGATTTCATCCTCGCAGCCGTAGCGCTTGTTGGCGTTGAGATGGCGCTGGCGGAGGCGCTGGGCCCATTGCTCCGGGGTGGCGCCGTCGGCGGCCCAGTTTCCGTTGAAGGGGAGCCACTCCAGAACCTGCGACTCGTGGCAGAGGGTCATCTTCAGCTTCGTGTCGTAAACATCCGTGATGTTCTGGCGGATGTCGGCGCCGACCGAGCCGATATAGGGATCGTCCACGTTGATGACCAGCGGCGGATCATATCGCTCCGGATCGGGACCATGAGTGTTGGGATAGGCGTGCGGCACGCCCAGTTGATACGTGACATAGCGCACGGCGATGGCGGTCTGATCATGGTCGATGTGGACGCCCGCCAGCGGATCCGTGGCGATGGGAGGGCAGAAGACCACATCGGCCCGGAACGCGCGGATGGCGTTCCAGAGGCCGCCCAGCAGGTTGCGATCGACAATCACCTGGCCGGGCACATGGTGGCCGTCGAGCTGCCTGAGGCATTCGTATTCCGCGCCGACCAGCGCGGCCGCCCGGCGCGCTTCTTCCTGGCGGCGGATGAAGGTTTCATCCAGCGAAAGCTGGTGGTGTCCCGTGGCGCCGGTGTTGGTAGTGAGGACCTTGAGGCGCACGTTCTCCTTGAGGGTCTGCCGCAGCAGGGCGAAGGTGCCGCCCAGGTTCAGCTCAAAATCATCCTGGTGCGCCATGACGGACAAGATGCGCAGCGGAGCGTCGGGCGTGCTCATCGGCGGCCTCCTTCGACCTTGGCCGGGCGCAGCACGCGGAGGGTCTGGCGGATTTCGCGCAGGTACGCGAAGCTGCGGGCCACCCCCTCGATCTCCGAGATTTTGAACCCCGCCTCAAACTCCAGCGAGCAGTAGCCTTCGTACCCGTCTTCCTCCAGCAGGGCGGAGAACTGGCGGAGCGGGACTGTCCCGTCGCCGCAGGGATACGCCTCGACGCGGACCTGCCGCCGCGCCACGGCCGGGCCGAAGTCCTTCATGTGGATGTGGGCGATCCGACCGCGCAGGCGCTGATAGGCCTCCAGGGGATTCTCCGGCTCATCCATGTTGTTGCCCATGAAGTTGCCGCAGTCAAAAAGGCTTTTGAGCCAGGGGGATTCGAAGTATTGAAGCAGCGAGAGGATTTCGTGGCTGTGCCCGGGAAGGCGGCCATGGTTTTCCAAAGCCAGCACGACGCCGGCCTTCTCGGCGGCGGGAAGGCAGCGTTCGAGCCCCTGGATAATGCGCTCGAAGCCACGGGAGTAGGTGATGCCGGAAAGGCCGCCGGTCTCCTGGTGGTAGCCGCCGAAGATGCGGAGGGCCGGCGCGCCGACGGTGGCCGCCTCCTGGAGGGCGTTGAGGACCGTCTCCACCTGCTTCTCGAAGGCATCCTCTTCGGTCTGGGCGAAATTGTTGCCGCAGCCGTAAGCCGCCAGCTTCAATCCGGCCGATTTCAGCTTGCCGGGCAGCGTCCGCGTCTGGGATGGGAAATCCTTCCAGAGCCAGCCGTAGCCGCGCGTGTCCAGCAGGTCAATCGCGTCCAGCTCCAGACGTGCGCAGTGGTCAATCAGCCGGTCCAGGTCCATTTCCCCCGCCTTGATGGTGCGGGCGAAACTGATGGGGGTGAGTGAAAGTTTCATCGAGGGTCCTTGAGCCCATAAAAGACTATGATCCGCCTCAGGCGCGCTTTGATTTTTCCGCCAGTTCATCCAGCATCGCCTCATACTCCGCCCGGGGCGTGGGGATGTCGATGGGGGTGCGGCGGACAGCGCTCATCAGCATGGCGTTGCCCAGTTCCAGCGAATGAATGCCCTCCACGGCGGGGCTGATCAGGGGCGTGCCGTTGCGGATGGCGTCGACAAAATGCTGCGTGACGGCGCGGTGGCCCAGAATCTCGCCGGCCGGGGCAATGGTGATGCGGTCCACCGGCGGCTTGCCGAACAGGTCCTTGGTGGTGTCGGAAATGCGGCGGACCGGCTCGTGCGTCTGGGACACGTGGATCAGTTCATCGGTGTCGGTGACGACGATCTGGCCGCGGTCGCCGACGATTTCCAGACGATTGGTGCCGGGCAGTTCGCCGGTGCTGGTGACGAAGACGCCGGTGGCGCCGCCGGGGAATTCCAGCAGCGCGGTGATCTCATCCTCGACTTCGATGTCGTGATATTTGCCCAGCCCCCCCAGCGCGGTGACGCGCGTGGGCATGCCCACCAGCCACTGGAGCATGTCCAGATTGTGGGGGCACTGGTTGATCAGAACGCCGCCTCCCTCGCCGGCCCATGTCGCCCGCCAGTCGCTGCTGCGGTAATAGGCCGCCGAGCGGAACCAGGTGGTGACGACCCAGTTGAAACGCATTAACTTGCCGATGCGGTTCTCGGCGATGAGGCGCTTGACCGCCTGCCAGCGCGGATAGAAGCGCGTGTTGAACATGGCGGCGTAGATGAGGCGATCCTTCACCTTTTCATACGCCTTGTTCACCTCCTCCGCCGCCTGGGCGGTGACGGCGACGGGCTTTTCCACCAGTACGTGCAGCCCGCGCTCAAAGGCGGCCATCGCCAGAGTGGGGTGGCTGCGGTGGGGGGTGGCGATGAGGACGGCGTCGCAAAGGCCCGAATCCATCAGCGCCACGCCGTCGGTAAAGCCCTTGATGTTGTATTCATCGGCGGCCTTCTGGGCCGCGCCCGGCAATATGTCGGCGACACAGGTGATGGCCGCCCCTTTTAAATCCTTCATGTAGCGCAGGTGGCCCTGTCCCATGAGGCCCGCGCCGATCAAACCGATGCGAATGTTGTCTGCCATGAGTCTGTTCCAGTTCTGTTGAGAAACGCGGTCCCATTACCGCCCAAAAGATTCCATGGCGGGCCGCCTTTGGCCCGCATCCGCCAGTGAGGGCACTGGCGGCACTTGGCTACGGATGTAGAACATACACCACGGCGTCGCCCGGTGCCACGGTGGGGTGGAGTTGGGCGCCGGGGGCGATGGATTGCCCGGAGTAATATTCCTTGCCGCCGCCCAGATCCGCCGGAAGCTGGAGGTTGAAGGTGGCCGGCTTGGTCGACTCGTTCATGATGCAGACCAGGGACACATCCTTGCCCTTGAGCAGTTGCACCTTGGCCGGATCCTGGCCGGGAATCTCCTGCAGATCGTGCCTCAGGAACAGGGGTTCGTAATCGGCCACCAGTCGCGTCGTTTCGGCCACGCCGCGCCAGGATCGACCGTCCATGGGGTTGCGGTCGTAGACCAGCACGCCCGCGGTGGCGTCCAGCGTGCGACGAAGCAGCTCGGCCTTGGTGACGACCATGGCGGGCATCATGTCCGAGGGGCTGTAGGGGCGAATCCAGACGCCATACATGATCGGAATGCCATCCAGCGCTTTGACCGTCGCCTCCATATCCTCAAGGGGCCGGCCGGAGCCGACCTCGGCGAAGTCCACGGATTTCAGCTGGCCGATGTAACGCCAGTCAATGCCGTAGACGCTGCGCGTGCGCGGGCTTTGCATGAGGCTGTAGCAGGAGAAGGGGACGCCGGGGACGGCCTGATGGACCGTCTGCTTCATCAAAGCCAGCAACTGGGCGGCCCGCCAGGCCATGAAATCCTCCCAGGCGTCGCGGTGGTGGTCCTCGATCAGGCGGGGTGTCAGCTTCAGGTCGGCCGGCAGCTTGGCCCGCTGGCGGAAGGCGGCCAGGCAGCGGTCGCAGTAGCAGGAATGGGGGCCGGTGAAGGGGGAGAATTCGTAGTCATAGTGGACCAGGGCCGGACCGCGCGACTTGGCGAGATCGGCCAGGATCGCGGAGGCCACGGGCCAGCGATCCCCCAGCAGGAGGGTGGTGCACATCAACTGATTGCTCGGCTTGCCGTTGTGGTCGATCAGCCGCGCTTCGGCATGCTCCTTCAGAAAGGGAGCGAGGTTGATCGACCAGGCCTGGAAGGTAACGTTCAACTGATTGCCGACGCCATATTTCGGCCCGTTTTCGGCCGTCCAGGTGTCGCCGCCGGTGATCTGGTTGAACCCGGCCGCCTTCAGGGTCGCCAGCGTTGCCAGGCGCATCGCCTCGCTGTCCATGCGGGCGCCGAAATAGGAGCCCCACAGCTGGAAGAGAAGCTTTTTGGGCTGCTTGCCGGCCAGCGGCGGCAGGGCCCGCGCCTCAAAACTGCGCGGCGCTTCGATCACCGTGCCGTCATCGGCCGCCGACCAGTAGTGCAGTGTCCAGGAGACCCCTTCCCGGGCATCGGCCGGGTCGTCGATCTGCAGCATCACCTGCATCAGGGACATGACCGGATGGACGATGTGGCGCACCGGTTTGTCGGCCGTGAGTTTATAGAGGGACAAGGATTGGCCGTCGGTGGTCGTCTGCCCGGCGGGCGCGGAGGAAAATTTGGGCTGGTCGGCGTTGGTGTCGCCGTAATATCCGGTGACGCCGGCGACCTTCAGCCCCTTGGGGACGGCCAGCCAGGTGGTCCAATGCTCAAGTTTCTTGCCCACCAATCCTTCCACCTTGAAGTTGACCTGCTGCGTGCTGTTGCCGGCGATGTAGAGGGCGGGCTGGGGGACCGGCCAGATGAGCGTCTTGCCCGAGAGAATCGTGCGGCGGAAGACCGTGGGCTTGCCGGATTGGCCGAGGGCTCCGTCGGGACCCGCCTTGACCAGGGGCCAGGCGCGGTCGTCGAGCTTGGCGGCCGTGGCATTGGAGGTGTCGGCTCCCTTGGCGCGCCAGAGGTTGTCGAACCGCTCCAGCCGCGGCGACTGAAGCGCCAGCCGGGCGCTGCCGGCGTCGGCGCGCACGGCGACCACATTGGCCCCCTGGCGGATCGGCAGTTTGAGCGTCTGGGCGTCCGCCTTGGGGCCGCGCGAGACCACCTGGTCATTGACGATCACTTCATACGGGCCGGAGGTGGTGATTTTCAGGGCCACATCCGTGGCCTGAACGGAGGCGTGGACGACCGGCGAGAGATAGATTGGACGCATCGAGCCGGCTTCCAGCGCGCCCCATTGCGCCTGCACCGCACCGGTGGCGCTCACATCAAACGAGAACTTCAGCGGCTTGGACGAGGGTGCGGGAAACTCGCTGCGGGTGATCGCCGGCGTCTTGTCGGCCGGTCGGATCCGGGCAATCAGGTCAATGCCCTTGGGCGCCGGCGGATTCAGCGCGACCTGAAGCGCGTTGGGGCCGGGGTCCAGTTCCTTCAGCGGCGCGGCGGGGGCAAGCCCCACCGGCGGCTGATCGAAATCGAGCGTGCCCAGCGCGTCGGGGGCATGGGCCCCCTTGATGCTGGTGGGATTCCATGAACTGGTCTCCTTGCGCCCCTGCGCCACGCGCACCAGGGCCGCGCCCCAGCGGTCGCCCGCCTTGATCTGCGAGACGCCCAGGTCCGAAAGAGGGATCGCCATCTCAAGCGTCCAGACCCCATCGCCCCGTTTCACGGCGACGGTGGCGGACGAATTCCACTTCACGTCGCGCGTCGCCCAGAGATTGTCGCGCTGGAGACTCGCATCCAGCAACGTGCCGATCGTATTGACCGAAAATTCGTAAACCGGCCCATTCGCCCGCGGCTGCAGGAAGATCAGGCAGGAATCGTCGTTGAGCACCTTCCCATCGCGCTCCTTGACGCGCGCCTTGATCTCGCTCTGGCGCATGTCGGCGGCGCGGAGGAGGGATTCCTGACACTCCATCAGCACATAGAGGTTCTTCGTATCGTAGGTGAGCCGGGCGGTTGTCCCTTCGGCCGCCGGGGAGAGAAAGCCGAAATGGAGAAAATCCCTGATTGCGACCGTCTGCCCCCAGGCCGGATCATCCCCCCGCCCGTCGATCTGCGGCGGCTGATCGGTCCGGCCGATGCGCGCCAGGGGGGCGGTTGGAAGCAGGGGATGGGCGGCATTCAGGGCGGCATCGTCCAGATCGGATTGGGTGCTGACAACGATGCTGTCGATGGCGGTGGGCTGCCCGGCGGCCTTGTCGGGAACGCCGTCGATGCGCATCTCCGGCCCGACCTGCTTGGCGGAAACAGGCTTGAAGCGAATCCATTGCCATTGGCGTGTTGAATTGGGCGCGGCCGTTTGAAGCGTCTTGTGGGTCTTGGGCTTTTGATTGAAATAGGTTCCGAGGGTAAAGCGATCGTTGGCGCTGCCGGGCATCACGCGAAGATAGACCGTCAGGGGGCGGGCGGTCTGCGGGAAGGGAAGATTCAGCAGGATCACACGCCCGGCATTGCGGGCAATGTGGCCGCCGCCGGCCTCTTTTTCGGCCACGGCGACCTTCGGGCTGTTGACAAAATCCTCGGCCTCCAGGCGGTAGGGGGGCACGGCGGTGTCATACAGCGCCTCGCCCGCCCGCACGGGCGCGGGCAGCAGCATTCCAACAAAAAGAGCTCCGAACACCGCCCACCCGATCCGTGATGTCTGCTTCATGCCGATTGACTCCGTAGGGTGGGTGCCGGCCCACCGGTCTTTCAGAAAACTATCTTCGATGGATTACTTGATCAGCCAGTAGCAGGGGTAGTTGGCATCAACCCCGTTGGTGTAGACTTTTCCAAGGGCGTTGTAGATGGTCCAGGGCTGGCTGGGGTTGGACGCCCGTTCCGTGGTCACATGACCGTCCACCCAGAGGACATTGCACCCGCTGCCATGCCAGGGGAAGGCGATGTATGCTTTGCCGCCGGTCGCCGTCGCCGTAAACTGGTTGATGGCACTGGAAGGGGACTCCGCCACGCCCGCGGTCACGGCTGCCGCTTCGGCAACCAGAATGGTCTGGCTCGGGCGACGGACCTGCGTCATCTTGATCCAGCGATTGAGCACGCCGTCGTGCTGGTTGTCCCGAATCCAGTTGTTGGTGGTGATGCCGCCGGCCAGAATGCCATTGATGCCGTAATTGACGAAGCCATAGCGGAACCGATAGTTGTCCTCGGTCTTGTAAGTGCCGATGGAGCCGGCGATCGGGTAGAGATTGGGGCAAAACACCGCGCGGCTGTATTTCATCGGACCGTAGCCGGCGATATTGATGCCCGCCTCGGTGCCGGACAGATAGCCGCCGTAGACCAGCCGCTGATACCAGCGGCTCGCCATCTCCGGCCAGCCATCGGGTCCGCGGGTGTAGTTCTCCGGGTTGGTGGTGTCCAAATCGCGACGGGCTTTGGGAATATAACCATGTTCGCCCTGGGAATACATCATCAACGCCTGCCCGACCTGCCGCAGGTTCGAAGCGCACTGGATTGTCTTGGCCGCCTCCCGTGCCTTGTTCAAGGCCGGCAGCAGCATTGCGATCAGGACGCTGATGATCCCGATCACGACCAGCAGCTCCACCAGGGTAAAACCGTTGTTTCGCTTCATGACTGAACTCCTGTAACGCCGGCCGACGCGGCCGTGCTTGAAGGGGTGAGATTGCGCAAAAGACCTTCCTGAATCAGGGCCTGCCGGGCCGAGTCGCTCAGGGCCAGGGAATCCCGCAGAATCAACCCGCCATTGAGCTGTTTGCCCGGCAGCCGGCGCTCGCCGGTCTGGATCATCCGCAGCAGCATCTGCGCGGCGTTTCGCCCCATGGCCGCCATCGGCTGGGGCGTCACCGTCAGGGACGGGGTGGAAAAGCGGGCGACCTCCAGCCCCGTGCTCCCGATGACCGAAGTCTGGCCGGGCACGTCGATCCCCTGTTCCTGAAGCGCCTGCATCGCCCCCAGTGCGATCAGATCGCCGGTGGCATAGACGCCCTGCGGCACGCCATGTGTCCGCAGGTAGTCCAGCATCGCTTCGCGCCCGTGCGTTTCCATGTACCCGCCGCAGCGGGCCACGGCGATCCCGCTGATCGGGCGGTCGGCGTGAATATAGGCGGTGATCAGCCCCATCGCCTTCTCCGTGAAGGAGAGGTGCTTGCCCCCCATGTCGGGGCTGAGAAAAAGAATCTTCTCGAATCCGTTGAGCAGAAAACAGCGCCCCGCCGTCCGTCCGGCCCCGATGTTGTCGGCCGAGACGAAATTGTGGACGATCTGCTCCGTCGGGTGGTTGATGGAAACCCACGGCACCCCCAGGCGATCCAGTTTTTCCATAAACTGTACGGTTTCGACCGGGCGGTTCTGGAACAGAATCGCCCCCGCCAGGCGCGACGCCAACTCATCCGTCTGCTGCAGCAGGCTCTCCTGCTGGCGCTGCGGGTCCGGCTCGCTCGAGCCGATGTGGGTCAGATAATAATGATCCCCCTCCATCAATGCGGCCTCGGCCGCGACCTGAATCCGGTTGGCCCAGCCGTCAAAGCCGGAGCGCGGCAGGCTCGTGCCGATCAGGGCGATATGCGGCCGCCCTTCCTCCTCCCCTCCGGGACCCTCCGCCGCCGCGGGTGGGGGAAGCGCTTCATTGACAAACGCCCCCTGACGCGAGCGGCAGGTCACCAGCCCAAGCCCCTCCAGCAGACGCATGGCGCTTTGAATGGTGGAAATATTGCTGTGGAAGCGGTCGGCCAGGGAGCGCATCGGGGGCAGTTGGCCGCCCGGCGGCCATTTGCCCGCCTCGATCTCCCGGCGAATTTTGGTCGCCAGCAGATGAGACTTGTTCTGAGGCTGGGAGGAGAGATTCATCGGTCTGTACCCATCACAAAACCATACAGAACGTCAACGGTCGTTACGTGTACCCAACAATCTCGTCGCTGTCAATCAAATTAAGGGGTTAATGAGCCGGAAGTGGGCCAATTCACAGCGATTCGGCGATGCGCGCGTGGCTCTCAATCCGCCAGGGGGGCGCAGTCCCATCCTGAACGTCCGGAAAATGCTCCCCCAGATTCTCGGGGGTGACGCCCCAGAGGGCGAATTGCCGCACGCCCGGCGTGTCGATCACTTCCCCTCCGATGTCCAGCTTGTAGCGGCGGGCCGACGTCGTGGTATGCCGCCCTTTTTGGGTGATGTGGCTGACCGCCCCCACGCGAATGTCCAAACCCGGCTGGATTGCCCCCAGCAGGCTGCTTTTGCCCACCCCGCTGTGCCCGGCCAGCACGGTGGACTTGTCTCTCAGATAGTCGCGCAGTTCGTCCAATCCGATACCCTGGGTGGCGCTGACGGAAATCGAGCGGATGCCCATTGTGGCGTAGTGCGCCAGCGCCGCCTGCGCCTGGGCATACTGCTTCCGGGCGTAGGCATCCTCTTGCGCCAGGTCGATCTTGTTGAGGCAGATGACCGGCTCCAGGCCGCCCGCCCGGGCGGCGATGAGCATCCGGTCGATCAGCCCCCATTTGATGCGCGGATGCGCCACGGCCGCGACGATCAGCATCTGTTGGGCGTTGGCCACAATCGGGTGGGCCTGGAGCCCCTTGAAGCTGTCCGCGCGGGCCAGCACCGTCTGGCGCGGCAGCATCTGTTCGACCACCCCCTCGGGCCGCCCGGAATCGTCGAAGGTGCCGGTGGGGCTGAAACGCACGCGGTCCCCCACGACGATGGAGGTCTCGCTGACCCGGATCAGCGTCTTGCGGACGACGCAGAGATAGGTGGCGTCGGGCGCTTCGACATCCACGTAGAGCGAATAGACCTGCACCACCTCCCCGACCGGCAATTGCTCCAGCGCCTCGCCCGTCAGCCCCTCGGTCCGCATTTCCGAGGTGCGCTCCATTTTGCGCTGCTGGGCGTGTTTGGTGCGGTCGCCGAAGCGTTCGGCCGAGTCGATGCGGTCCGGGTCGAAATCCCCGCCGAGATACCGGCTGGTGAGATCTTTTTCACGCGGACCTTTTCGACGGCGACGGGCCATAAGGAGAAATTATCAATAACACATCATGGACGAGGTTTCCGCATCAGACTTGGGCTTTGTCCGGAAATCGCTCCTGGACCGCCTTGGCCAGGTCGCGGGCGACAACCTGCTCGGCGATGATCGCCTCTTCCGCCCCGTGGGCCATCGCCTGCAGCCCGGCGGAGGTGAAGACGCACCGGGCGATAATCCGGATTTCCGGATTCAGCCGCCGCGCCAGTTGCACCGCCTCCAGGCAGACATGGTCATCCGGCACCGCCAGTACCAGCAGCGTCGCCCGGGTGATGCCCGCCTCCAGGAGCGTTGTCTCGCTCAGCACATCCCCGTTGAGGATCGGGATGCCCGTCCGGCTGCATCGGCTGCTCACCTCGGCGTTCCGCTCGATGACCACAAACGACCGCCCCTGGCGCATCAGCACATCCGCCACCGCCCGGCCGGGAATGCCGAAGCCGGCGATGATCGTGTGAGATTGAGCGGGGGCTGGGTCCATGCCTGAGGGGCATTATCGGCCAAAACCGGAAAAAAAGCGATGGAGGGGAACAGGCAGCGACGGAGTGATGAAGCAACCCAGAGGGAAGCGGATCTGCTCCTGTTCACTTCGCCGCTTTGTCGCTCTGTCGCTGCCCCTGCTTCCCCTGCTTCCGCTGCAACTCCGCGTCAATGAAGGGGTCCAGCTCGCCGCGGTCCAGTACACTTTCCACGTTCCCGGTCTCCACGCCGGTCCGGTGGTCCTTCACGCGCCGATCGTCCAGCACATAGCTGCGAATCTGGTTGCCCCAGGCGATCGCCCCCTTGTCGCCGTAGAGCTTTTTCAACTCCTCATCCCGCTTGGCCTGTTCCAGCAGCTCCAGCCGCCCCTTGAGCAGGGAGATGGCCAGGTGTTTGTTCTGCTGCTGCGAGCGTTCCACCGAGCACGTGACCTGAATGCCGGTCGGCTTGTGGACGATCCGCACGGCCGAGGCGACCTTGTTGACGTTCTGCCCGCCCGGGCCGCTGGCGCGGACGAAGGCGGTGATCTCCATATCCGATTCGGGAATCTCGATCTCGCTGTCGGCATCCTCGAAATCGGGCACGACATCGACCGAGGCAAAGCTGGTCTGCCGCTTGCCCTGGGCATTGAAGGGGCTGGGACGCACCAGCCGGTGCACCCCCGCCTCGCAGCGCAGGTTGCCGTAGGCATAATCCCCCTTGACCAGCAGGACGATGTCCTTGATCCCGGCCGACTCCCCCCAGGTCCGGTCGATTTCGCTCACATCCCAGCCGCGGTTCTCGAAATAGAACAGGTACATGCGCAAGAGCATTTCGGCCCAGTCCTGTGCCTCGGTGCCCCCGGCGCCGGCGTGAATCTGGAAAAAGCAGTTCTTGGCGTCGTTCTTTCCGCTCAGGAGGGACTGGATTTCAACCTTCTCCCCCTTCCTTTCCAGCGCCGACAGGGTCTGGTCCGCCTCCTGCAGCGTCGGTTGATCGCCCGCCTCCTCCCCCAGTTCGTACAGCGCGCGCAGGTCCTCGATCTCCCCGAGGATCGTCTGGACGGGCGTAATGGTGGCCTTGAGGGTCTTGAGTTCCGACACCACCCCCTTGGCGGCCTCCGGATTATCCCAGAAACCCGCCTGCCCCATCTGATCTTCAAGTTCTTTCAGCCGACTTTGTTTCGTCGGCAAGTCAAAGAGAGTCCCGGATGGCGATCATCCGGGCTGAGAGGTCTTCGATCGACTGCTTGATATTCTCATGAATCATATCGCCGGATTGTAGGGGGTCGCCGGCCACTTGTCACTTGCCACTTGTTATTGGTGATTTGTTCTTGGTTATTCGCCGCCACAAAAAAACAGCCGCCTGCCATGATGCCCGCGTACCGCTGACCCGTGCCCCTGTAGCCTCCCTTCCCAACCTGTAGGCGGGGTCGTTGACCCCGCATTACACAGTAGGGCGATTGCTTATGGGCGCTCTTTGCCGATTCCGCGCGCTGCGCATTTTGTCGCCAAGCCGCGCAGCGCCAAATCAGGCAAAAAACTTCGTGAAAAAAAGAATTATCGCCCCTGGCGCTATCAAAAACCGCGATTTGAAAAATCGCGCTGCGCGCTTTGGAACCAAACCGCGCAGCGCCCCCCGTAAAGGTAGAGGAGCTAAAAACAATGACCCGGT
>JBIQLO010000111.1:0-12825 GCA_044464175.1 Planctomycetaceae bacterium
CAAACCGCGCAGCGCAAAAAATCAAAAAAACTTCGTGAAAAAAAGAATTATCGCCCCTCCCGCTATCAAAAACCGCGACTTGCAAAATTGCGCTGCGCCTTTCGTCGCCAAACCGCGCAGCGCCCCCGTAAAGGTAGAGGAGCTAATAAGAGGAGCCAAACCAATGACCCGCGTCCGCCGTCCGCCCATCCTAATCCCCCTATGCCCGCCCCAAGGTCACCCCTGCGCCCAAACCCCACCCCAGCCAAACCACCCCTCCGTCTTCTGTCTCCTGTCTTCTGTCTCCTCCCCGACATTTTGTCATCCAAACCCAAACGAACCAAACCCAATCCCCCTCTGGCACGCTCCAAACGCCGTTTTTCACCCCAATCCCACCACGACATTTTACGAAACGAACCAAACCCAATGCCCCGAATCCCAAATCCGAAACACGATCTCCCCCACATATTCCGTTGACCGAAACCGCCCCCGCTTCTAAAGTAATACAGAGACGAACTCAACATTTCTTCCTTCAAGGAGGCTGTCATGGAATCGGCCCCGGCTCAACCAACCCCCCGTCCACGATCCGCCCGATCCTCCATGTGGGCCTACCCCCTGGCGCTGCTCATCGCCTTGCTGCTGCTGGCCTTGGGAATCGTCCTGACCGTCCTTCGGATGGAATGGGCGGTGTTGGCCGTCGCCATCGCCTCGATCATCGCCGTCCTCCTTCTGTGGCCGCTGGCCGCCATGCTGCGCCGCCGCGACCAACGCGACCAGGAACGCCACCAGGCGCTGCTCAACGTGATTGAGGATCGCCTGCGCCAGCAGACGATTGCCCTGGAGATGATCGCCGAGCAGCAGTTGCTCAGCGACCGCGCCAAGGCCATCGCCTTCCGCGAAAAGGACCGCGAGGCCCTTCGCCGCGCGGTCGAGGAGGAGATCGGACGCGAGGACTGGGAAGCCGCCATGCTCCTGGCCGGCGAAATTGAGTCCCAGTTCGGCAACCGCCAGGAGGCCGAACACTTCCGCCAGCAGATCGTGCAGGGCCGGCGGCGCATCGTCCGCGCCCAGGTCGATCAGGCGATGCAGGAGGTGGATCGCCACATCCGCGCCGAACACTGGGGCCAGGCCGCCCACGAGGCCGACCGCATCGCCGCCCAGTATCCCGAGGATGAGGAGGCCCGCCGTCTGCCGCAGGAAGTGCGGGCCCGCCGCGACAAGCACAAAAAGCAACTGCTGGAGAGCTGGCGCGAGGCCGTCGCCCGCAAGGACACCGACGGCGGCATCGAAATTCTCAAGCAGTTGGATGCCTATCTCTCCCCCGCCGAGGCCGAGAAGCTCCAGGACACTGCGCGCGGGCTCTTCAAGGACAAGCTCGAAAGCCTGCGCGTGGAGTTCACCGCCGCCGTCCAGTCCGACCACTGGCACAAGGCCTTGGACCTGGCCGAAACCATCATCAGCGACTTCCCCAACACCCGCATCGCCCACGAGGTCGGGCCAAAGCTCGAGGCCCTGCGCCAGCGGGCCGCCCAGGAGCCGGAAACCGCCGGTGCCTGAAGCGCCCATCCTGGAATGAGGAGGTTGACTGGCCCTTTCTCCAAAATCCAAACGACGCCGCGTTTCACGCCGGTCGTTTCCTGCATTCTCTCGCATGTGGGGCGCTTTCCCGCTAAGATCGAAACCCTATGCCGCATGATTCGCCTCAGCGCCTCTCTGGACCCCTGGCCGCGGTGGCCGGATGGCTCCTGCCCGGGGCCGGCTACTGGCTCCTGGGCCAACGCGCCCGTGCCCTCACCGTCGGCACGACCATCATCGGTCTGTTTCTGCTGGGCGTGCTCATTGCCGGCATCCGCGTCGTCGATGCCCCCGATCTGGCCGGCGGAACCCCCACCGCCCAGCGCCAGACAGTGGTCCAGCGGGTCCTGGACAAGCCCTGGTTCATCGGGCAGGTCCTCACCGGCCCCCTGGGAATCGCCTCGGCCTGGTGCGCCTCCCGCGCCGCGGCCAACCCGGCGACCGCCTCCATCAAATCCCACGCCCGGATCGCCGAAATCGGAACCCTCTATACCTCCGTCGCCGGAATGCTCAACCTGATGGTGATCCTCGACGTCGCCGTCCGGGCCTTCCCCGCCCGTGAGGAGGCCGCCCCATGATCGCTCGCGTCGCCCTGGCCTATATTCCCTTCCTCTACCCGCTGCCGGGCGCCTGGCATTGGTGGTGGGTGCTGCTGCTGCCGCTCTGCGCGGCCCTGGCCATTGTGTACAAGTCCATCAAGTGCCACGCCATGCGTCAGGTGCCCATCGAGGCCGCCATCATCCTCTTCTGGATCATCGGCGGCCTCGTCGCCTCGGCGGCCCTGCTGGCGGCGGTGGTCCAGGCGGCCGGCCGATAGCCGCCGGGTGTTGTCCCCTCTCAATCCCGAACCTCTTCTCCCCTTTAGCCTGTTTCCTCGATAAGGCTGTCGAAACCACCCCCGCTGCGCCGTTGCAGTCGGCATAACCCCTCCGCGCGTCACCGCTTTCCCTCCCTGTGATCCAACTGGATTGAAATGCCCTGATTTTCACTGGACCGCCCGACCGCGCTTCGCAATCGGGGATATGTTCCATGCACTTCCAATGATCGCCCTGATCCGGCGGGCGCCGTTCAATCAGGGCCGAGAGTTTCCGCCTCGACGGAGTGCTGAGGCGGAGCCGGAAGCCGGCGAACGTCTTCGCCGCTTCCCCGGCCGAAGTAAAGCATCCAAAGGAGAAGAAACGATGAAGAAAGTTCTGGCGATGGCGGCGATGGTCGCGGGTCTGGGTGTGTCGGCGGTTTCGGCCAATGCCTCGACATTTGATTTCCTCAACTGTCCCACCGATCGATCCTGCGATTCAATCAGCTTCACCAACTGTGAAACCACTGTGACGGCCACCACCGATTGCCGGTCGGATGTGACCTGGGACTGGTGCAACGGCCTGGGCGTGACCACCGGCCGGTGCGACAGCAATCAGATCGAACACAACGAGACCCTCTGGTTGACGTTCGACTGCCCCGTGAGCATCAAGTCGATCACCTTCGGGAACGTCCTCAATCAGCAGATCTTCTGCTGGACCCTCAACAGCGACGGCTACAAGTTGCTCGACGGCAACGGCTGCACCCTTGAATCGGGCCAGATCCCCAATGGCAACTGGTGCGACACCGGCATCGGGAGCGTCTGCTTCGACTGCCTGGGCCCGGTCACGCGCATCGGCCTCAAAGGGCTGGAATGCGATGACGGCTTCAACGTCCGCAGCCTCCAGACCTGCGAGCCCTGCCAGCCGTGCGCCGTTCCTCTTCCCGCCGCCGCCTGGAGCGGCCTGGGCATGCTCGGCCTCCTGGGCGCCGGCGCCCTGCGGAAGAAAGCTCGTTCCCTGCTCACCGCCTAAGAACACCGTCAGCCCTAACGAGTGTTCTTCTCTCTGGCCGCTGTCTCCTGATGGAGATGGCGGCCTTTTTCTTTCCGGCGGGGCGCTGGAATAATGGGAATAACCGGCATGCCCTTCCCGGTGTGCGGTGGCCCGGAAAAATTTTCTGCCGAATGAAGAAATCCCCTCCGCCCGAGGGCCCGAGGTCGGGGTATTGTCCCCCAGGGCCAGGCGGTCGGAGCGATAAGCAGGCGCGTGCCTGTACGCGAGGACCGGCCGCACCATGTCGGAAGGGTGCCGACATGGGCCGGATCACGCTGATGTGTTCATCACGTTCCGGATCGTGGGCCGCTCACCCGGAACGGAGTGGAATGATGAAAAGAGCAGCGGTTCTGGCTACGCTGGCAGCGGGCTTGGCGGTCTCGGCGGCTTCAGCGCGGGCCGGGTCGGTCGATTTCTCCAATGGTCCCGATGCCGAAGCGCCTTCCTATTTGTTTACGGACACCGACGGCATCAATATCACGGCGACCGCGACGTCCAGTAATACGGCCCAGAGCCCGGAGGTGTACTGGGGCGCGAACGTCACTTTCGATCCGGTTCCCTTTATTGTGAGTGTCGGCGGCCTTGGTGTGGATAGCAAAACGAACCCGGTCTCCTCCCTGGTGCCGCAGTTCGACGTTAACCCGCAGGAGATCAACAACTACGCGTTCTCCGATACGCTCTGGCTCACTTTTGACGCGCCCGTGGATCTGCAGTCGATCACCTTCGGCCGGGTCAATTCCGACATTCCCTTCCCCATTGATCTTTCCCAGATTGGTCTACCCACGCAGGAGTCCTACAGAATTGTTGACCTCAACGGCGATGAACTGGCCTCGGGAGACATCACGGGCACTCTATTGTTCCCGATTGCCACCGCAAACTTCACCGGCCTGAACGCTCTGACCACGTTCGGCATCCAGGCCGGTCCCAATTCCAGCTTCACGGTTCTTGGCCTGACGACCACGTCCGCCACGGCTGTGCCCCTGCCGGCCGCCGCCTGGAGCGGGCTGGGCATGCTCGGCCTGCTGGGCGCCGGTGCCCTGCGGAAAAAAGCGCGGGCTCTGCTGGTCGCTTGAGACCGCCCTGACGCGACGAGTGTTCTTCTCTCTGGCCGCTGTCTCCTGACGGAGATGGCGGCCTTTTTTTACGACCGCCTGGCGGTGAAAAGGGGCTGGTCCGCCGGGGCCTTGTCGCCGCCGGCCGACAACTCAAAGTGCGTGAAGGAATCGCCGGTGGGAATCTGGAACGGAATCGCCGTCACCCCCTTGGCGGCCGTGAAGGTGGCCAGTTCCGTCGGGGTCTCTCCATCCCCCGCGCTAAGGCGATACGCCTGCCCCTTGGGCAGCGGCCATAAATCCTGGCACAGGAGCATCCCCCGCCCGCTGGAAGCATTCCAGACCAGGACGGCCGAGGCGGTCCCGGCGGAGTCGGCGGGGCGAAAGTGGATGATCTGTGAATGAGCATCCACCAACAGGGTCGTCAGCTCACTCTGGCGCGACTGTACCTGCGTCAAATTGGTTTTGGTCACGTCCAGCGAGTGGGCCACGCGGGTGGCCGCCTGCTCGCCCCCCCAACCCCATCCCAGTGCAAGCCCCAGCAGGAGGCAGATCAGCACGACCACCGTCGGCGAGACGCCCAGCCTCGGCGGGCAGGCGATGCGGCGGGGGGGCGGGGGCGAATTGGGAGAAAGGGGATATTGTTGCATGACAAACCTTCTGATCGTGAAATTCCCGGGGTGGCTTGCCGGCTCGTCGCGCGATCGGCACGCCGCCCACCACCTCATCATAGGCCGCCCTGTTCCCGAGGGTAAGGGGCGGCTATAATCATCCTTTGATATGGCGGATCATCAAGGCATTGCAAAATTGGCGTTGGAGGATGGAACGGTCTTCACCGGACGGGCCTTTGGCGCCAAGGGAACCTCCGAAGGGGAAGTGGTCTTTAATACCTCCATGAGCGGGTATCAGGAAATCCTGACCGATCCCTCCTACAAGGGGCAGATCGTCACGATGACCTATCCCCTCATCGGCAATTATGGGGTCAACCGGCAGGACATCGAGTCGCGCCGCCCGCAGGCCTCCGGGCTCATCATCAAGGAGCTCTCACCGGTCGCCTCCAACTACCGCTCCGACATGACGCTGGATGAATATTTGAAGGAGAACGGTGTCATCGGCATTGAGGGGATCGACACCCGCGCCCTGACGCGGCGCCTGCGGATCGACGGCTCGATGCGGGGGGTGCTCTCCACCGAAATCCTGGACGACCGCCAACTCGTGGAGCGGGCACGGCACGCCGCCACCATGGCCGGTGCCGACTGGGTCCAGGCGGTCAAGCCGGAAAAGTCCTACGAATGGGATGAGGACCGCGGTCAGTGGAAAAAAGTGGCCGAGCGGGGCGATGGGCTCCATGTGGTCGCCCTCGACTGCGGTGCCAAGCACAACATCCTCCGCCATTTCGCCGACCGTGGCGTGCGCGTCACGGTGCTCCCGGCCGATGCCTCGGCCGAGGAAATCCTCAGTCACAGCCCCGATGGGATTTTTGTCTCCAACGGACCCGGCGATCCGGCCGTACTAGACTACGCCGTCCGCCCGCTGAAGCAGGTGCTGGATCAGGTGCCGATCTTCGGCATCTGCCTGGGGCACCAGCTGTTGGCCCAGGCGATCGGGGCCAGGACCTACAAACTGAAATTCGGCCACCGCGGCGGCAATCAGCCGGTCAAAAACCTGCAAACCGGCCGGGTGGAAATCACCAGCCAGAATCACGGGTTCGCCGTGGACCGGGAGTCGCTTGAATCCGCCGGCGGCGTGGTGACGCACATCAACCTGAATGACAACACCATCGAGGGCTTCCGCCATAAGACACTGCCGGTCTTCAGTGTGCAGCATCATCCCGAAGCCAGCCCCGGCCCGCACGATGCGGCCTATCTCTTCGACGCCTTCGTCGAAATGATGAAGACCAAAAAACCGCTGGACCCCCAGCGCCTCAAAGAGCTGCAAAATACATAAACCTAGCCACCGCATTGATTGACAAACCTGCCGGCGGCCCCGCCCAAGCCGTCGCGCGGTCAACGACCTCGCCGCCAACCAAGGTCCCTGGCGGGTATGGCTCCACTTTTTTGTTGACAGGACCAGGCAAACCGTTATCATCTTCGGTTGGTGGTAGGACCACCAATCGACAGGAGGCCTCATGCTGGAAATGGAACCGGTCAAGCGATCGCAGTTGACCACGCAGGTGATCGATCGCATCAAGCAGTATATCGAATCCAACCAGCTTCAGGCCGGAGCTCAGTTGCCTGGCGAGCGGGAACTGGCCCGCACCCTTGGCGTGAGCCGGAACGTCACCCGCGAGGCAATCCGCGCGCTGCAGGCGACCGGCATTCTGGACATCCGCCCGGGCAACGGCGTCTTTGTGGCGGACTTCAATTACGGGGATATCACCGCCCACCTGAGCTTTGCCATCGGCCGCCAGCCGCGCGAGTTCCGGCATTGGGTCGAAGCCCGGGCCGTCATGGAGCGGGCCATCGTGGAACTGGCCACGCCCCGCATCACGCCGGCGCAGATCGAACGGCTGGAAGCCTCCATCCGGCAGTTGGACCGAGCCGAATCGTTCGAGGCGGACATGGCCGCCGACCTGGATTTCCATCGCTGCCTGGTGGAAGTGACCGGCAACCCGGTCCTGATGGAACTGATGTCCTTCCTGGCCCAGTTTTTCCAGGAGGCCCGGCGGCTCAAGGGATCCCGTTTCGGCGGGGTCGATGAGCACCGGGCGGTGATCGCGGCCATTAAGCGAAAGGACGCCAAGGAGGCCGGGCGGCTGATGGAAGAGCATGTAAAGCGGTGGAATCAGGTCGGGTAGCCGTTGCAAAAGCACATCTCATCAAGGAGCGACCATGCATCGGGACAGAGGCTTCACGCTTGTCGAATCGCTCGTGGTGATCGGGATCATAAGCATTTTGATTGCAATGCTTCTGCCGGCACTCAACAAGGCGCGCCAGGCGGCGGCGCTGGTCGACTGCCAGAGCCGCCTGCGCCAGGTGGGGCAGGCCAGCGCGATCTATCAATCGGAGTTCAAGGGATGGATCGTCCCCCCGGCCACCACCGGCAGCACCGCCACCTATTTCGGCAACGTCTTTGGCGAATACCTGGTGGACCGGAAGCTGATCGTCAAAAACCCGTGGAAAAAGGGGATCGATCCCAACAGAAATATGACCCACTGTCCCCAGGACACCACCGTCTCGGATGGGAGCAGCACGGTAGACCCCTGGTGGGGATACAACCCGCGCGACTACACCTGGAGCTACTCCCCCAATTACCGGCTCTATTACCTTCCCCACGGCCTGAAGGTCTCCGGCCTGCGCAAGCCGCCCGGCGAATTGATGTTCATGACGGAAGGGAACTATTACTACACCAGCGTCTCAACCCCGCCCAAAAAGATTGTCTCCATCGCGCAGATGATGCTGCGGCACATGGACAATGATATGGCCAACGTCCTTTTCTTTGACGGGCATGTGCAGTCCGTGCGCGCGGGAGATCAGCAGGCGGTCGCCTGGTACGGGGCGGCGGCCGATTTTGGAGGATAGTGCCTTGAACTTTGCATACGCCCTGAAAAATCATCGAATCGTTGTCGCCGCGCTGACGCTGTTCCTGCTGGCGGCGGCTCCCGCCCCGGGCCAGGCGGCGGACCCGCCCGGGGGATCCGTGCTGATTGAAGACAACTTCAGCCAGTCTCCGCTGGGCCTGCCACCGAAGGGGTGGAGCATGTCCAGCTATGGCGGAGGCGAGGCGCAGGTGACCGACCAGGTCTCCATGCGGGGCGTCGATCCGGCCGACGCCGGGCGGAGCGTGCGGTTCACCCGCAAAACCGAAGCCTCCGGCGTCGCGGCGCGAAAGTATTTCAAATTGCCCAAAAATACCGCCCGGATCATCATCTCCGCCTGGGCGAACACGGAGAACAAGAACGGCGTCTTTTATCCGATCATCATCGGCGAATGGTGCGCCAAACTGGGTTTTGGGCGGGATCAAAAACTTTTCTATTCCCAAAAAGGCCCGGACGGCAAGGAGCAGCTCAAGACCTTCGACACCTATGTCCCGGAGCATTGGTATCACTTCAAGGTGGCGGTGGACCTGGAAAGGGACGCCTATGACTTCTGGCTCAATGACAAACCGGTTGCGCAGAATATTCCGCTGATGAAGCCGGCCAAGGCGCTCAATTCCGTCATGGTCAGCACCGGCGGCGGCACGGGGGGTGAAGCGCTGCAAAAGAGTTACCTGGCCAATATCCGCCTCACCGTCCTCCCCGGCGACGGCGCGGCCGCTACCGAGCCGGCCCGCCATTTCTCCCCCGACCTGACGCTCCAATCGTTCGGAGCGCCGATCGTCTATGGTCATGCCGAGTCACGGCTGAAAAACGTCTTCCCCCTCGGCGTGGAGTTCATCGTCGGGCGGTACATGACCAACGCCAAATGGCGCTGGTATGTCTTCTATGGCCGGCCGCGCTCCTCCGGACGGCTGGACGCGATGGGCCGTGACATGCACTACCGCGATCTTCGGCTCCCCGTCCCGGGCAAGGGGAAATACACGGTGGCGTTGCGCCTGCCCAACGTGCGCCGCACCGGTGTTCCGCCGGAGATGATGGCCATCGACATCAAGCGGCAGGGGGATGCCGCCTTCGACCGGATCACCTGGCGCAACGACCGCCCCGACCCGCAGGAATGGGTCACCTGGAAACAGGTGGACCTGGATGGCCGCCCTCTGCTGGTGCAACACCCGCGCGGCTATATGTCGGGCCTCAGCGGCGTGCGCTTCACGCCGGCCGCAGCGGGTGAAGCGGCGATCACGATCACCGGCGACGCCTTCGTCGATCTGCTTCGCTCGGCCAATGCGCTTTATGAGCAGGACAACCCCGCCGACGTGGCGGCATATCTGGATGAAATGTTCGCCAAGCTCAGAAAGCTCAATGTCCAGGTGGTCGGCATGAACGCCCCCAGCATCACCGCCGCCCGCACCTATCTCGACAAGGCCGAGGAATACAAGCTGAAGGTGATCCTTTTCATCAACGCCCAGTACCTGCCGATCCAGAAAGAGGCCGATGCCCTGGCCGCCACCGACCCGCAAAAGGCCCAGGCTCTGGTCAAGGCAAAAATCCGCCCCTTCGTCCAGGCCGTGAAGGACCACCCCGCGCTGCTGGCCTATCGCATGAACGATGAGCCGTTCGTCGAGGAGATTGGCGGCTATCGCGCGCTCCATCAGGCGCTGGCCGAACTCGATCCTGCCCATCCCGGCATCTCCCTGATGTGCCGCGACGGCTGGAACGGCGGCAACCGGCGCGGGCCGGACAACATGAAAAAGATCGTCGATGGCGTGGGGGAGGATGTGCTCTACAACGATCTCTATCCGATCCGCAACCCGCCGGAAGACAGCCTGAAATTCCTCGACCGTTTCGCCTGGTGCCTGGAGGATGACCAGCGCCAGGCCGGCGGCCGCCCGCTCTGGATCATGGGGCAGACCTATCACTATCGCCAGGAGCTGCGCGACCCCACCCCCGCCGAGATTCGCGTCCAGGCGTATCTCTCCATCGCCCACGGCGCCACCGGCATGATCTACTACCAGTACAACGGCGAAGCCCCTTCGCTGTTTGATGCCGAGGGAAACCCCAACGCCAGCCATGCCGAACTGGGCAAGGTGCTGGGCGAATTGCATCAACTGGCGCCTTTGCTGCTGACCCTGCAGCGCGTGAAGCTGGATGCCAAAGTCCCGGGCGACCTCGATCTTCAAGGGTTCATCGGGCCTGATGGAACCCGCTATCTGATCCTCGTCAGCAAAGAGGTGCTCCAGGAACGCCGGGTGAATCTGCGGCTGCCGGCGGCGGGAATCAACGGTATTGTGGATGTGCGATCCGGCCGCCGCCTGCCCTCCGACTCCCAGGGCAACCAGATCGCCGTCGAGTTAAAGCTCGCCCCCGGCGACGGGCGGGTTCTGAAGCTGGTGAAATAATAAAACGGCGCATCTGCCCGGTTTCAATGAAAGATGGGATTTCCACGATGACCGACCTTCTGCCTCCCCACACCAGCGCCCTCTCCAACACCGGTTGGCGGCGATACGAACGGGCCAAGCAGCTCATCCCCGGCGGCACGCAACTGCTCAGCAAGCGCCCGGAGATGTTTCTGCCCCAGGAATGGCCCTGTTACTACAGCCGCGCCAAGGGATGCCATGTGTGGGACCTGGACGGCCGCCAATACGTGGACATGACCACCAGCGGCATCGGCGCCTGCCTCCTGGGCTATGCCGATGAGGAAGTGGACGCCGCCGTCAAGCAGGCCATCGATCGCGGCGGCATGTGCACGCTCAACGCTCCCGTGGAAGTGGACTTGGCGGAGTTGCTGCTGGAGCTTCACCCCTGGGCCCATCAAGCCCGCTTCCTGCGCACCGGTGGCGAAGCCATGGCGGCCGCCGTCCGCATCGCCCGCGCTGCCACCAACCGCTCGCGCATCGCCTTCTGCGGCTACCACGGCTGGAGCGACTGGTACCTGGCGGCCAACCTCTCCCACGAAAAAGCGCTGGATGGACATCTGCTTCCCGGTCTGGCGCCCCGCGGCGTCCCGCGCGAACTGGCCGGCACGGCCGTCCCATTTCGCTACAACCGGATCGAGGAACTGGAGGCGATTGCCGCCGATGCCGCCGCCCCTCTGGCGGCCATTGTCCTGGAGCCGATGCGCATGACCGCGCCGGCCGATGGTTTTCTGGAAAAAGTGCGCCGCGTCGCCGACCGGACCGGCGCGGTCCTGATCGTCGATGAAATCTCCGCCGGCTGGCGCAGCCACCTCGGCGGCCTGCATCTAAAGCTCAACGTCCGGCCCGATATGGCGGTCTTTGCCAAGGCGATGTCCAATGGCTACCCCATGGCCGCCATCCTCGGCGTCGCGCCGGTGATGCAGGCGGCCCAGGAGAGTTTCATCAGCAGCACCTTCTGGACCGAGGCCCTGGGCCCCACCGCCGCCCTGGCCACCATCCGCAAGCTGCGGCGATGCGATGTGCCCGCCCACACCGCCGCCATCGGACAACTCGCGCAATCCACCTGGAACCAGGCCGCCCAGCGGCATCACCTGAACATTACCATTAACGGCCTGCCCGCGCTCTGCTCGTTCACACTCAATTATGGCGATCAGGCCCAGGCGCTGCAGACCCTCCTCACCCAGGCCATGCTGGAGCGGGGCTATCTGGCCAACACCACCTTCTATCCCACGCTGGCGCACACGCCGGCCGTCATGAACGACTACGCCGACGCCCTCGATGAAAGTTTTGCGCTCCTGAAAGAGGCGATGGAGCGCAATGAAGTCATGGACCGGCTGCATGGTCCCGTGGCCCACCGCGGCTTCAGCCGCCTCACTTGAATGAAAGCTGTAACAGGAACGAAGATGAGCCAAGAATCTGTGTTAATGGAAGAGAGCCCCCGGCCCGCCGCGCCCCCGAGTCCCGCGCGCCGGCTCTTCGGCAACGAGGAAAAATACGTGCTGGAGGTGCTGCGCCAGGAATTCCGCACGTCCAGCGGCGCGACCATGATGCGCCGGCTGGAGGAGGCGTTCGCCGCCAGATTCGGCAGCGCCTTTGCCATCTCCCACGTGAACGGAACCGCCACCATGCACTCGGTCCTGGAGGCCGCCGGCATCGGCCCCGGCGATGAGGTGATCGTGCCCCCCCTGACAATGGCCAGCACCACCCATGTGGTGCTGCAGGCCAACGCCACGCCCGTCTTTGCCGATGTGGATCCGGAGACATTCCTGATTTCGCCCGAGTCGATCCGCCGCCGCATCACCCCCCGCACGCGCGCGATCATCACCGTGGCCCTCTACGGCCTTTCCCCCGACATGGACCCGATCATGGACCTGGCCCGCCGCCACAACCTGCTGGTGATCGAGGACAATGCCGAGTGTTTCCTGGGGACCTACAAGGGACGAATCGCCGGGACCATCGCCCACGCCGGCAGCTTCAGTTTTCAAAGCTCCAAACACATGACCAGCGGCGAGGGGGGCATGGTCATCACCGACGACCCGGAACTGGCCCGCAAAGTCCGCATGGTCTGCTCGCTGGGGTATCGCGGCGTCGGTGCGACCCGGGCGAAGCTCAAGCGCACCGACATTCAAGACCCGGATTACGCCCGCCACGGGTCTATGGGCTGGAACTATCGGATTCCCGAACTCTGCGCCGCGGTCGCGCTGGGCCAGTTGGAAAACCTCGAGGAACTCGTGCGCCGGCGCACCCGGGCGGCCGAGCTGTTTCAGACCGCCGTCGGCGACTGCCCGTGGCTCTCGCCCCAGAAAATTCCGGCCGACTGCACCCATTCCTGGTGGACCTTCGCCGCCGCCCTCAACATCGACCGCGTCGGCTGGCGGGCCTTCCGCGACGCCTTCGCCGCCAACGGTGGGGATGGC
>JBIQLO010000112.1:0-12764 GCA_044464175.1 Planctomycetaceae bacterium
GGTGCATGAGCCGTGGCGGATGGGGGTGGCGCACCTGCTGGAGGCGGGGGTGGAGTGTGCAGCGCTGGAAGGGCGGCTGGAGCGGGGACAGGTGAAGACGATTCGGCGGATGCTGGAGCGGGGGGTGAATTCGCCCAGAACCAGCAGCATGGGGCGGCTGTTCGATGGGGTGGCGGCGCTGGCGGGGGTGCGGGAGCGGGTGAGCTTTGAGGGGCAGGCGGCGATGGAACTGGAATGGGCGGCGATGGGGCAGGGAGCATGCGGGGGGTATCCATTTGAGGTGGAGGAGATCGGAGGCGTCGAAGGGGCAATGGTGGTGGATCCGCGGCCTCTGGTCCGGGCGGTGGCCGGGGATGTGGGACGGGGTGTGGCGGCGGGGGTGATTGGCAGGCGATTTCACTCGACACTGGTGGAGATGATCGCGGCGGTGTGTGGGCGGATCGGGGCGCGGACGGGGCTGCGGACGGTGGTGCTGAGCGGGGGGGTGTTTATGAACGGGCTGCTGGCGGTGGAGGCGGAAGCGCGCCTGAAGCGGGAGGGATTTTTGCCGTTGCGTCATCGGTTGGTCCCGCCCAATGATGGGGGGCTGAGCCTGGGACAGGTGGCCGTTGCGCGGGACCGGTTGCCGGAGGCGAGCGTCCCTTCACCGGCCGGCGGCAGTTGACCCGGGGGCGATCGCCAACGAGGAGCATCTCCATGTGTTTGGGCATTCCCGGAAAAGTCGTGGCCAAGCAGACGGAGCACGGGGTGTTGATGGGGAAGATCGACTTTGGGGGGGTGTGCAAAAAGGCGTGCCTGGAGCATGTGCCGGAGGTGCGGGAGGGGGATTACGTGCTGGTGCATGTGGGTTTTGCGCTGCAGGTGATCGATCCGGAAGAGGCCAAACGGGTGTTTGAGTTTCTGGAGGGGATGAATCAGCTCGATGAGTTGAGGCCCTCTATGGACGGGGCCGGCGAAGCGGTCGCGGCTTCGGCGGGGCCGCCTACAGGAGCGCCGCCATGAAATATCTGGATGAATACCGGGATGCCGAGGCGTGCCGGAAACTGGCCGAGGCGATTCACCGGACGGTGAAGCATCCGTGGACGATCATGGAGATGTGCGGGGGGCAGACACACACGATTGTCAAGTATGGCGTGGACCGGGTGATTCCCCCCTGCGTGGAGCTGGTGCATGGGCCGGGGTGCCCGGTGTGCGTGACGAGCCTGGAGATGATCGACCGGGCGCACGCGATCGCGCGGCGGCCGGAGGTGATCTTCTGCTCGTTTGGGGACATGCTGCGCGTGCCGGGGTCGCGGGCGGATTTGTTGCAGCTCAAGAGCGAAGGAGGCGACATCCGCATCGTCTATTCGCCGCTGGATGCGGTCAATCTGGCGGCGGCGAATCCGGACCGGAAGGTGGTTTTCTTCGCCATCGGGTTTGAGACGACGGCGCCGCCCAACGCGATGGCGGTCTGGATGGCGAAAAAGCGGGGGCTGACGAATTTCAGCGTGCTGGTGTCGCACGTGATGGTGCCGCCGTCGATGACGGCGATTTTGCAGTCGCCGGGGAACCGGGTGCAGGGGTTTCTGGGGCCGGGGCACGTCTGTACGGTGATGGGGTATGAGGAATACCCGCCGATCGCCCAGCGCTACAAGGTGCCGATCGTCATCACGGGATTTGAGCCGGTAGATCTGCTGGAAGGCGTGCTGATGACGGTGCGGCAGCTGGAGGCGGGCACGCACACCGTCGAGAACCAGTATGGGCGCGTGGTGAAGCGCGAAGGAAACACCGCCTCGAAGGACCTGATCGAAGAGGTCTTCGAAGTCTGCGACCGCAAATGGCGCGGGGTGGGGATCATTCCCAAGAGCGGGTACAAGCTGCGCTACGAGTATCGCGATCATGACGCGGAGCGGCTGTTTGAGGTGGAGGACATCGAGGCGAAGGAGTCGAGCACCTGCATCAGCGGGCCGATCCTCAAGGGGCTGAAAAAGCCGCACGACTGCCCGGCCTTCGGGACCACCTGCACGCCGCAGACGCCGCTGGGGGCGACGATGGTCTCTTCCGAAGGGGCGTGCGCGGCGTACTACGCGTATGGGCGGCATCTGATGGCCAATAAGCCCAAGGCTCCGGACGCGAAACTGGAAGCAGTGGTGTAGGAGCGGTTATAATGATGCAACGGAGATCAGGCATAATCATGAACGACCTTTCCTCGCGCATCACAATCGATCCGAACATCTGCCATGGAAAGCCGGTGGTGCGGGGATTGCGCTATCCGGTCCAGATGCTGCTTGATCTGCTCAGCGCCGGTATGAGTGTTGAGGAGATTCTGGCCGATTACGAAGACCTGGAGCGGGAGGATTTATTGGCGGTGCTGGCGTACGCGGCGCGTCTCAGCCGCGTCAAGCGAATGGAGCCGATCGGCGCCTGAATCTCATCGACGCCTGATGTGGCGGGGGGACATTTTTAAATTGGATGTACAACGTCTTGTGGATGAGATTCCTGATTGACGCACAATTGCCGCGACGGCTGGCCAGGCGGATTGGCGACGCGGCGACGATGCGATCCACACGCTGGACATGCCCATGGGCAATCGCACGCCGGATGCTGACATCAATGTTCGAGCCGAACAGGAAAACCGTATAGTTGTCACCAAGGATGTGGATTTCGTCGATTCGTTCATCATCACCCGACGGCCGCCCAAGCTGCTGCTCATATCCACTGGCAACTTCACCAATGCGGAGCTTGAATCGCTGCTGCTGCCGCGTCTTTCCGCAATTGCCGGGGCGTTTGAGACTTGTGATTATGTGCAACTCACTCGCGCGGCCCTGGTGGTGCACGAATAGCCAAGCGCACGAGGAAACTGCCCACGACGCACTCTTTTGCACTCTGGACCGTCTATGAAAACTCGTCCGCTCGATTATGCCGCGTCGGGGCGCACCCGCTTGCCGTGGTGGCTGGCGATGGGAGTGGGGATCGCACTGGCTCTGGTCCTGTTGTCGAGCGTGTCAGTCCGGCGGGTGCAACTCCGCATTGACCCCGTGACCGGCTCGATGTCGCGCCGGACGGTTTGGCCGTTTGGGATCGCCTCTCGCTTGACAGTGACCCCTTCGCCGCTGGCGCTTCGCCTGAAACAAATCGGCGTTCAGCGCAATCCGACCTGGCAATTTCTCTCCGAATCCGAGTACACCCTTTGGGGACGCCCTTTGAGCGTGCGCTGTGCCACGGTGCCGCCGATCTACCAGATTCGCCCCGTTCTCCAGGATTTCGTGGCCGCGTCAACGGATGAGGAATTGCGCCGGTTTGCCCAGGTCCTGCATTCCGGCAGGCCCGATGAGCAGCAGGCGGCGATAGACGCGGCCGCCGAGAAGGGGTTGGCCCGGCTCCAAGGCCAGCCGTAGGCGCTGCTGAAGCGGATGCCGTTACGGGGGCGGGGAAAAATCACGCGGTCCGCCGAAGCGGACCTTACATGAGCAGGTTATACTACCGCACATTCGACAGTGGGATGATATGGCCGGCTGTTTTGGACGCCTTGACGAACCATCCACGAAAGGAGCGACCATGGCGAGGAACACGATCCAGTTGCACCGCGTGCTGCGGGCAGCGCCCGAAAAAGTCTATCGGGCCTTTCTGGACGCCGACGCATTGGCCAAAAGGCTCCCGCCCCACGGGTTCACGGCCAGGGTTCACCATCTGGAGGCCAAAGTCGGGGGAACTTATCGCATGTCGTTCAGGAATTTCGGCACCGGCCATGGCCGTTCATTCGGCGGAACGTATCTTGAATTGACGCCGAATGAACGCATCGTTTACACCCACCAATTCGACGATCCGAACCTGCCCGGCGACATGCGGATGACGATCACCCTGAAAAAGGTATTTTGCGGGACCGAATTGAATATCGTCCAGGAGGACATTTTGGCCGCCATTGCCCCCGAGGCGTGCTATCTGGGCTGGCAGGAATCGCTCCTGCTCCTGACCCAACTCGTCGAGGCGGAGATTCCGGAGTGAGGGCAGGGTGGGGTCTGGCCCACCCATGAATTGGAGGCAGGGTAAACCCCGCCCTGCACGGCTGCAATTTAAGTTAGGGATCCGGCATGCGCAACAAATTGATGATCGCACTGCTCATCACCCTTGTGGCGACGGTCTTTCCCGGATTCGTATTCATGTTCGTCGATGAGCATCGCCCGCCGACCGTTGTGGCGGGAGCGGGAGCCCGATTGGTTTGGTTCCTGCCGTTGATCGCCGGACTGGTGTGGTGTGCCTTCCGTGCCCTGAAAGCTCTTCGTCGAAAGGAAACTATCAATGCCGCGATTCTTCCCTGCGTCATCCTTCTTTGTATTGCATTCAACATCTGCGCGGGTGTTGCTTTCCTCAACCACCAGTTTCACGGCAAGGGTGTAGCAGTGGCCATGGTTGTCACGGACGTCTTTGTGCTGCATCGTGAAGACCATCACGACGAACGTCTGGTGACGGTGTCGCTGCCGGATAAGATGGGCGGCACAGCCGTATGGCAAGTCGTTGACCCAAAGACCTCGCTTACCGAGTTTCCGCTCGGCAGCGAGGCGATAATCATCTGGCACAACGGTTATTTCGGTAATCCCTGGTGCGATTATGTGGATCACCGGTTTCCACAATACCGATGGCAATTGATGGAATATTACAAGAACTGGCGAGCGATTTCCGCCGTTGGCCAATTCTCGGCAGGATCGCCCTATAAAAAAGAAATGATCTCGTGGGGAATTCCAGTGACCGAGGTGGCGAATCTGAAAGAACTGTCGGCTGCAGACCAGTGAGTAGGGCGGGGTTTACCTCCAGGACCCTACTGCAACGGAGTCGATCATGCGATTTTTTCTCGTGGCGTTTCCTTGGTTGATCATCCTGGCGATGCTCGGGCTCGTTGGTTATCGATTCGCGGTGTATGGACGTATGACCGCCAAGCCTGTGAAAAGAGGGACATTGGCCAAAGGCTTGTAGGGTCCGCAGTACGCTGCGGACCATAGCCGCGACGGGGGCAAAGGTCCGCGACGTGTCATGAACCCTGCACCTTTCGCGTGGTCGGGTTGAATGCGCTCGCTTTTGTGCCGAATTTCCACGCCTTCGGCCCAAACACCCGCGCTTTTTCACCCAGCTCCCGCGTGTTCGGCGCAAACCCGCGCGCTTTTGCGTCAAACTCCCGCGCATCTGGATCGAACTCCCGCGTTGTTGCCGATAAGTCGCGCGCTTTCGCATTGAACTCCCGCGCTTTGACGGCCAATTCGCGCGTTTTTGGCCCGTATTGAAGCGCGTTAGAGCCAAAAAATCGCGATTTGAGCGGTTTTTCCGCCATTGCGGTCAAGTCGCCCGGCCAATGGGGCGATGGTTAGGAGTGAGGCCGACGGTTTTTTGGGTGCGGGCGTCCGGCCTGCCGCGCCCCAGGGCGGGCGAGACGCCTGCACCACAACGGGACGCTGATCCGGCCGAAGGAAGGAGCATTTTTATGGGCAGGAGCTTTTTCGGGCGCACCGAGGCCGAGTTGTATGCGGGATCGATCCATTTTTCGCAAACCATCTCGCTCGATCCGGCGGCGTATGGGCTGAATCAACAGCAGGCCGACGACTACGCGGCGGCCAACGCCCTCTGGGTGGCGGCGTATGAGGCGGCCGCCGACGAGCAGACCCGCACCCGCCTCCTGGTCGCGGCCAAAAGAGCGGCCGCCGCGACGATCCGGGCCCTGGCGTCCAATCTGGCCCAGATCATCAACGGCACCCCGGGCGTCAGCGACGCTCAAAAACTGGACCTGGGATTAAGCGTGCGCACCCGGCCCTCGCGGATTGGCCGGCCGACGCACCGGCCGCTGGTGGAGGTGCTGGCAGTGACGGGGCGCACCGTGATGCTCCGCATCCACGACGCCAACCGCCGCGGCAAACCCGCCGGCGCGGCCGCCGCGTGGGTCTACACCTTCATCGGGGAGACCTACCCCGCCGATGCGGACCAGTGGCGCAACGAAGGCGCCGCCACGCGGGCGAAACATTCGATCACCTTCCCCAGCGCCCTGCCCGCCGGCCAGCAGGTCTGGATCCGCGCCGCATGGGTCAACCCCCGCCAGGAACCCGGCCCGATGAGCATGCCCATCACCACCAACCTCCAGGGCGGCGGCGCGGCGATCGCTCAGCGCCTGGTGACGATGGGCAAAGCCGCCTGAGCGAGTCCCAAAGATGAATCACCACAGAGACACAGAGGGCACGGAGAGGGAATAAAGGAATCGTTGCCACAGATGAACACAGATGTTTTTCCGAACCGCCCGGAGCGCGGGCGTCCTCGCCGGCATGGTGGGGCGATTCTGCGCCTTGAGCGGAAATGATTCCCGTCCCCTTCGGATTTCCCTACTTGCTAGGTGGCTTCCGCATACGTATTGCCAGCGCATACCTCTTCTTGCCCGCCTTCAATTTCTCAATGGTATAAGGTAGGTCGAGCATCCTACCATACTCGGCGAGATCAGTTATTTTAAAATGATTCCATATCAAGTTGATTAAATGTTGATCGAGGACTTCCTTCAGTAAATTTAATGCTTGATCGTTGTCGGATTTGTCTTGTGCTGAGTGAACAAAAAGGTTGCGTCGAAGTCGCGCTGCATTGAGGCGTTCCTTAGCCAATTTCCTGTCATGGAATATCCAGGACGCGCGCTCGACCGTCTTGTCATAGTTGGCCCCGACCGTGTCCGTCATATACTCGAGCAACGCCCATAACTGTAAAAACGCGAGTGAGGGATCCGCGTAATCCAGCGCAAATGCGTACCGTCGAATGAGCTGTTCCAATTGATACCTACGTTTGTCCGGCAGAATGCGAATTTTGCGAAAGTAGCCACGACGTTTGGATTCGATTTTATTCCAACCATCTTTAGGCTTGAAAAGTTCGCGGTCACCGGTATACCCAAGATCATAACTGCATTGATTAGTCGGGCGGCCATCCGCATGAAAAAGTTGATAAATCGGTCCGAGGTGGACGACACCGACGGGCTTTTGTCTCTTCAGACCAAATGTGATCGACGACTTCCCCCATGTCCCAATCAAAGTCCAGAGGCCACGAGTAAGATTAATCGCGTCCAGCGCCCGATTCAAAGCCGCCTGCTCGCTTCGACCTTCGGTTGTTATCTTAACTGTACAATAACTTGTGGATTTCAGATGTTGGCCCTGTGGCGACGCCATGATGGCGGCGTGCCTCGCGTCAGGGTCGGGATAGCGATTGGAATTTCGCGCGATCTGGCTGATTTTACAGCCGTCCACACTGATCTGTTTACAGGGGAATGATTTCAATGACAAAGACGTTTTAACAATGTATTGAGAAGGAGTTCTACGAAAATATTCAGCAGCACCTTCATTCGCATACTGTGCCACTTCGTTCGGACGAATCGCGACTTGACCATTTTTCTGTTTGATCAATTTATCAATTGCGGATCGGCAGATACTCCAGGCATCGGAATCGTTAAGCTCTCGGCCGTCCAGGTCCAGAATCATAAAACTGGAACGGAGGACGGCTTCGATATCATATATCCACAAACCTTGCCACGAAATTCCGCCATTCTCGTTTATCTTTGCCTGCTCGCCCATAAGTTTGAGATGTTCCGATGGAGCGTCTTTCTCGCCTCCTCTTTTGGTATGTGCACCACGCCAGTAGAAATATTGTTTTCCCATTATTCCCCTCATTATCTAGAATTCTCGCGTCTCAGGGTATCCTGTTCTGCAGAAAAAATCTTTCGCCGGTCAAAGGTTCGCACGGAGGGGTTAGACGTTTAAAAAGAAATTTGCCGGGTAGATCGAGGTTTACCCCACGATCAAATAGGAGGTGGGGGAATTTCCGCCCGACACGCCTTGCTCGCGCGTTCCTGGACGGCGCGTTTGAAGGCTTCTGGCAAGGGCGGGGGTGATCGGGTAAGGTGGCCATCTGATCTGAATGGAACGCGAGAACAGAGGGATTGTGATGAAAGGGATTATTATTGGCGCCGGACGCGGCAGTCGGCTCAAGTCGATGACGGACGAGCAGCCGAAGTGTTATGTGCCGGTGGGGGATCGGCGCATCGTTGATTGGACGCTCGAGGCGTTTGCCAACGCGGGGCTGGGAAAGCCTGTCTTCATCGGCGGCTATCTCATCGACCAGATCAAGCGGGATTACCCGCAGTTGACTTTTGTGCACAACGACAACTGGCCCAACAACAACATCCTCGATTCGCTTTTCTATGCCGAGTCGTTCATGGAGGCGGGCTTTGTCTGTTCCTACTCCGACATCCTTTTCCGCGATACCGTGGTGCGCCGGGCGCTGGATCATCCGGGCGACATCGTTCTGTGCGTGGATATCCACTGGCGCGATCGCTACGCCCACCGCACCGAGCACCCGGAGGATGACGCCGAAAAGCTCACGGCCAAGGGGGACCGGGTCACGCGCATTCACCGGGAAATCCCATCGGACGAGGCCGACGGCGAGTACATCGGCGTGGCCAAGTTCAGCGCCAAGGGGGCCGCGAAGCTGCGCGAGCACTACCACCGCACGCGCAAGCAGTTCGCCGGCAAAATCTGGCGCGGCGGCCGGCCGTTTGAAAAGGCCTATCTGATCATGATGATCCAGGAGATGATCGAGCAGGGGGAAGTGGTGCACATGGTCACCACGGCGGGCGACTACATCGAAATCGACACCGAACAGGACTATCAACTGGCCTGCGCCGCCTGGGGCGGGCAGGCCGCGGGCATCAGCCAGGAATAAACCGACATGAATCAGACCGTTGCAATGCCAACACTCTTTCCCGCCAGCGTGGTGGGTTCCATTCCGCGGCCCCGGTTCGTGCGCGACCTGGTGATGGGCACGGACCGCGGCGAGGCGTACGGCCGCGCCATGGACGCGGCCGTGCGTTACGTCGTGGCCATGCAGGAAAAGGCCGGGCTCGACGTCGTGACCGACGGCGAATGGCGGCGGGCGAGCTACATCGGCGTCATCGCCGAGCTGGCCAGCGGTTTTGAAGTGGGCACCAATCCCGCCGACGGCCGGCCCTGGACCATCGTGACCGGCAAAGTGAAGCCGCGCGGGGGCGGGTTTGTCGCCCGGGAGGTCGAGTTTCTCAAAAGCATCACCGGCAAGCAGATCAAAGCCACGTTGCCCGCCCCGGCGCTGCTGGGCGAGCGGATGTGGAACGCCGAGCGATCGGCCGGTGCCTACCCCCGCCTTGAAGATTTCGTGCGGGATTGCGCGGTGGTTCTCAATGAGGAAGCGCGGCGGCTGCGGGATGCGGGGGCGGACATTGTGCAGATCGATGATCCGCATCTGTGCCTGTTCGTGGATGAGCACGTGCGCAGCAGCTACGACGACCCGACCGCCGCCAGTAACTTTGCCGTCGAGACGACCAACCAGGTGGTCGAGGGGATTCAGGGCGTCAAGTTCGCCGTGCATCTGTGCCGCCGGGCCGGCGCCCGCGCCCGGGGTGAAGCCCGACACCAGGGGGGCTACGAAGCCATTGTCGATCAGCTCAACCGCCTCAAGGTCAGCCACCTGACCATGGAGTTCACAGCGCCCGAGGCCGGCGACATGCGCATTTTTGAAATGCTGCGTCCCGATTTTGAGATCGGCCTGGGATGCGTCTCCACGACGCCGGGCCAGATCGATTCCACCCAGGCCATTGTGGAGCGGGTCGAAAAGGCCCTGCAGTATCTCCCCGCCGGCCGCATCACGCTCAATCCCGATTGCGGCTTTGCCCCGGGTTCGGCGGCCAAAGTGGACATGGACGAGGTATACGAAAAACTGCAACACGAGGCCGAGGCCTCACGCATTCTCCGCCAGCGCCACGGCGGGGGAAAATAATGTAGGGTCCCCTCTAAAATGTCGGGTCGATATTTTTTGTGGTGCAGGCGTCTCGCCTGCTTCGGCGTCAGGGCAGGCGAGACGCCTGCACCACACCAGAATACCGGACAATTTAGAGCGGAAGCAACACTACTTGCTTCCATTTGCCATTTACCCTTTTCCATAAAATTCCCGTTCCCCTGGCCACCTCCCGGCATTAAAACAATTCGGGAGGTCCCGCATGACCACGCAGATCCAGCCGCTGGCCGACGCCGGCGTTCCGCCCCGGCCGGAGTTTTCCCCCGCCGAGATCGCGCAGAAGATTCAGCGGCAGGCGCATGAGGTGGCGCAGTTGAAGGAGCAGTTTTTCGCCGAGAACGGGGAGAGGGTGGCCGAATGCTGCATGAAAATGGCCCGGGCGTTCGACGCGGGGGGGAAGCTGCTGGTTTTTGGCAACGGGGGCAGCTCTTGCGATGCAGCGCACATGGCGGTGGAATGCACGCATCCGATCATCGACCGGCGGCCGGCGCTGCCGGCGATTTCGCTGACGACCGACATGGCGATGCTGACGGCGATCGGGAATGACCTGGATTTTTCGCTGGCATACGTGCAGCAGCTTCGGCTGCTGGGCAAGCCGGGGGACATCGCCATGGGGATGAGCACCAGCGGCAAGTCGGCCAACGTGATCCGGGCGCTGCAGGCGGGGCGGGAGATGGGGCTTTTGACCGTCGGCTACGCCGGGAAGGATGGGGGGCGGATGCCCAAGGTGTGTGACTACTGTTTCATCGTCCCCAGCTTTTCCATCCCCCGCATCCAGGAGACGCAGGAGACGCTGCTGCACGTCATGTGGGACATGGTGCACGTGATCCGGGGGGAGGAGGATGTGTTTTGATCGGGCTCAGTGGCCCGTGGTCCGATGCCCGTGAATTCGAGTCTCGGACCACGGCCCACTGACCACGGACCACGGAGGACGCCATGACCACCGCCGCCGAACCGATCGACGCCGCCGCGATGTTTTCAAGCTGCCTGCTGCCCAGGAGCCGGTATGACCACATCCTGCTGGGGCACGGGAGCGGGGGGCAGCTCTCCAACGAGTTGATTCGCCGCATCTTCGTGCCCGGGTTCGACAATGCCATCCAGGGGGCGCTGGAGGATCAGGCGACGATTCCATTGTCCGTTGCCCGTGGTCCGTCGTCCGTGAATTCGGACCACGGATCACGGACCACGGACCACGGACAGATCGCTTTCACCACCGACTCCTTCGTCGTCAAGCCGCTCTTTTTTCCTGGGGGGGACATCGGGAAGCTGGCGGTGCATGGGACGGTGAACGACCTGGCGGTTGGGGGGGCGACGCCGTTGTGTCTGTCGGCGGCGTTCATCCTGGAGGAGGGGCTGGCGCTGGCCGACCTGCAGCGGATTGTGGACTCCATGCGCCAGGCGTGCCAGGCGGCCAACGTGCAGCTGGTGACGGGGGATACGAAGGTGGTCGATCGGGGCAAGGGGGATCAGATTTTCATCACCACCAGCGGGATCGGGCTGGTGCCGCCGGGGCGGGCGGGGAAGCTGTCGATCCGCAACGCCCGGCCGGGGGATCAGATCATCGTCTCGGGGACGGTGGGGGATCACGGCATCGCGATCATGAGCGTGCGGGAGGGGATCGAGTTCGAGACGGTGCTGGAGAGCGACAGCGCGCCTTTGAGCGACCTGGTGCGGGTGATGCTTGAGGCATGCCCGGAGATTCACGCCATGCGCGACCCGACGCGGGGGGGGCTGTCCAGCACGTTCAACGAAATGGCCGAGGCGTCGAGGGTGGGGGTACGGCTGGATCAGGCACACATTCCGATCAAGGCAGAGGTGAAAGCGGCCTGCGAGATGCTGGGGCTGGACCCGCTGTATGTGGCCAACGAGGGGAAGCTGGTGGCGGCGGTTCCGGCGGAATCGGCCCAGGCGGTGCTGGCGGCGATGCGCAACCATCCGCTGGGGCGGAACGCGGCGATCATCGGCCAGGTGGTGGCGGAGCATCCGGGCATGGTGATTTTGAAATCTATCGCCGGCGGCGAGCGCGTGGTGACGATGATCTCGGGGGAGCAGTTGCCGCGAATCTGCTGATTTCCCGTGGTCCGTTGTCCGTGGTCCGTGGTCCGGAACAGGCAGCGGCCCACGGACAACGGATAACGGACCACGATAATGAGCGAAGACGACCTGGAGCCCGATGACGGACCGGAGCCGAAAAAGGCGCCGCAGCAGATCATGCGCCAGGAGATCGCCGAGGGGCTGCACACCTTCGATCGGTCGGGGCTGGGGCTGTTCATCTCGGCCCTGTCGGCGGGGCTGGATATCGGATTCAGCCTCTTTCTGATGGGGGTGGTGCGGACCAGGACGGCGGGGCTGTTGTCGGAGCCGGTGGTGGAGATTCTGGCGGCCAACGCCTATGTGATCGGGTTCATTTTTGTGGTGATGGGGCGGTCGGAGCTGTTCACCGAGCAGACGACGCTGGCGGTGCTGCCGGTGCTGGATCGGCAAAAGTCGCTGGGGGCGCTGGGGCGGCTGTGGGGGACGGTGTATGTGGGGAACCTGATCGGCGCGACTGCCTTTGCGTTTCTGGCGGTATGGATCGGGCCGACGATGGGGAGCATCGAGCCGGCGGCCTTCGGCACGATCGCCCACCATCTGACGGACCATTCGGGGCTGGCGATCTTTCTCAGCGCAGTGCTGGCGGGGTGGCTGATGGGGCTGTTGTCGTGGCTGGTGTCGGCGGCGCGGGATACGATCAGCCAAATTTTCATCGTCTGGATCGTGGCCGGGACGATTGGGATGGCGGGGCTGCACCATGTGATTGCCGGGACGACGGAGGTGCTGTCGGGGGTTTTGGCCGGGCAGGGGGTGGGGATCGGGGATTTCGGGTGGTTTCTGCTGTGGGCGACGCTGGGGAACGTCGTGGGGGGGGTGTTGTTCGTGGCGATTGTGAAGTATGGGCACGCCGGGCG
>JBIQLO010000113.1:0-12688 GCA_044464175.1 Planctomycetaceae bacterium
AATCCGACCAGCATGAACTGATCTTCACCGGGAAAAAATACTGGGTCTTCGAGCGCCCCATGACCCGCCAGGAACGCGACCTGCTCCTGAGTCTCTCTCCCGCCCCCCCCTTCCAGCAGGCCGTCCAGAGCCTCTACACCCAGACCCAGCCCACCCCCGGCGAATCCCTCTGGGCCTGGGATTCCCCCGGCCTCTGGGCCATCATCGCCATCGCCGTCATCGGCCTGTTCAATCTCATGGGCCCCAAGCACACCGGCGGATTTGCCATCGCCGCGGCCCTGGGGATGATCTTCATCACCCTCCTGATCACCGTAGCCGCCCTGCTCTCGGGCAAAATTGACTGGGGCAACATCCAGCTCGGCTCCCTCGGCCAGAATCCCGTGGACATGTGGGTCGCCTTCGTCTCCATCATGCTCGCCCTCAGCGGCGTCGAGGCGATCGCCAACCTCACCGGCATCATGAAAAAGCCGGTCGCCCACACCGCCGGACGCGCCATCTGGGTCGTCGCCTGCGAGGTCGCCTTCTTCAACGTCCTGCTGGGGCTGTTCATGATGGCGATCTACCCCTTGGATCGCAGCCAGCACGTCAACGACATGCTCGCCTTCCTCAGCAGCTTCTATGTCGGCCCCTGGGGCGAATGGCCCGTCCGCATCGTCGGCGGGCTCCTGCTGCTGTCGGCCGGCAACACCGCCATCAACGGCATGATGAGCATTGTCTACATCGTCAGCCGCGACGGCGAGCTGCCGGCCATCTTTCAAAAGGTCAACCGATTCGGTGCGCCCTGGGTCGCCGCCGTTCTCTCCACCGCCGTTCCCATCCTCCTGCTTTTGATCAGCCACAACATCGAAAGCCTCGCCGCCCTCTACGCCATCGGCGTCATCGGCGCCATCACCATCAACGTCACGCTCTGTTCGATGCACCCCCGGCTGCGCAAGCTCCACCGGAAAATCCCCATGTTCCTCCTGGGCGTCCTCCTGACCGCCGTTCTCATCAGCCTGGCGATCACCAAGCTCCATGCCCTGGTCTTCGTCATCACCGTCCTGGTCGTCGGCATGACCGCCCGCGCCATCACCCAGTGGATGCAGAAGCGCCACCCCAAGCCCAGCCTCCTGCGCCAGGCAATCATCGAGCAGCTTCCCCCCGGCGCCCTGGCCAAGCCCAAGATCCTCATCGGCACCTACGGCTCCGAGGCCATGGCCCCCGTCGCCCTGGCCGAGGCCAAGGAGGCCGGCGCTTCCCTAATCGTCTGCTTCATCCGTCAGGTTGCCCTCTCCTACAAGCACGAAAGCGAGCAGCGCCTCTCCTTCGACACCGACCTGGCCGCCCAGAAAACCTTCTCCCATTTCCTGGAGATGGGCCACAAGATGAAAGTCCCCGTCATCCCCGTTTACGATGCCGGCCCCAACCCCGCCGAACTGCTGGCCGAAGCCGCCGCGATCCACGGCGCCCAGCACATCCTCATCGGCACCAGCCGCCAGGGCGCGCTCTACCACCTGATCAAAGGGAGCTTCCAGCGCCACCTCGAAGCCTTATTGCCCCCGGAAATTCCGGTGCAGGTGGTCAGCGCCCCTCCGCCCGGGACGGCCCAGTCGGGGAGCCATTGACCATGGGGGTGCAGTGACAAAAAGACACCAGACACGGAGACACCCCCCCAGGGTGGGGTTCATCCCCACCCTCCAAAACTGACGGTCGCCCGGTGGGCAATCCGGATTACGAGCCCCGGCATCCTTGGTTATAAATGCGTTCAACATGGGGCACAGGGCCAATCCGATGAGACCTGAAGTGTTGATGGGCGTCTTCTGGCGATGCTATTATATGACAGTTGTGGTGTTCTGCCTCCTGGATTTACTGCTTGCCGTCCTGGGCCTCACGGAGGCCATCACCAGTTTTCAAGCGGTACTGGTCTGGATCGCAGCGTTCGTGATCGCGCTGCTGGACAGCAACCTTCATGCCCGGCGGTACTGGTGAAGGCGTTCACGCAACGGGCTGAAGCCCAAGGGCGTCCAGCCCTGTTCGTGCAGGGCGCCGGCCCTCTCTTCGTGCTTCCGTGCCCCGGCTCAAATTTCCGACCCCCCGCCCCTTGAATCCGCAAAATTGCGCGGCACAATACCAGCGGCCGATAACCACCGTTTCGGCCAACCGAACATAGGATTTGGACCTCGGCCGATGGACTGGCCGATAGACCCCCAATGCGGGGCGGACCGTGTAACGCGATGTGTGCGTGCGGCCTGTCACGCTTGGGTTTTTCCCAAGGAAGGGCGCCATGGACAGCTTTCTCATTCGCGGGGGGTCCCGTCTCAAAGGAACCATCGAAATTTCCGGCAGCAAAAACAGCGCCTTGCCGATCATGGCGGCCTGCCTCATGGCTGACGGAAAGACCACCCTCAAGGGCGTCCCCCGCCTCTCCGACATTGACTCGATGTCCAAGCTGATCGGGGAACTGGGCTGCCATATCTACCGCCACGACAACGCCGAGCCGCCGGCCGACGGCCGCCCCGCCCTCAACGGCCCCCTCGACATCGAAGTGCTCGACCAGTCCAAGGTCGAAGCCCGCTACGACATCGTCAAAACCATGCGGGCCAGCATCTGCGTGCTGGGCCCCCTGCTCGCCCGCCGTGGCCGGGCCGTCGTCTCGATCCCCGGCGGATGCGCCATCGGCGACCGTCCCGTCGATCTCCACGTGCGCGGCCTCCAGAAGCTGGGCGCGGAATTCCGCACCGAAGGGGGCAACATCGTCGGCGAGGTGCGCGGGCGATTGAAAGGCTGCCGCATGTACCTGGGCGGGGCGCAAGGCCCCACCGTCCTGGGCACCATCAACGTCATGTGCGCCGCCGCCCTGGCCGAGGGGGAAACCGTCCTGGTCGGCTCCGCCTGCGAACCCGAGGTCGTGGACTGCGCGGAGATGCTCATCAAGATGGGCGCGAAAATCCGCGGCCACGGCACCCCCGAGATGCGCATCGAAGGGGTGGAGCGCCTCACCGGCTGCGAGCACCGCATCATCCCCGACCGCATCGAATGCGGCACCTTCATGATCGCCGCCGCCATCACCAACGGCGAACTGGAGCTCAAGCATAGCAATCTGGATCACCTGATCGCCGTCACCGACCGCCTCGAGGAGGTGGGCGTGCGCGTTCAGCGGACCAACGGGACGATCCACGTCTCCTCCAGCCGCCGGCTCAATCCCGTGGAGATGACCACCCAGCCCTACCCCGGCTTCCCCACCGACCTGCAGGCCCAGCTCATGGCCCTGCTCTGCCTGGGCGACGGCATCTCCGTCGTCACCGAACGCATCTTCCCCGACCGTTTCCTCCATGTGGGTGAACTCAACCGCATGGGCGGCCGCGTCCGAAAGGAAGGGGCCACCGCCATCGTCCAGGGTGTCAAAGAGCTGCAAGGGGCCAACGTCATGGCCAGCGACCTCCGTGCCTCGGCCGCCCTGGTGCTGGCCGGGCTGGTCGCCAAGGGCACCACCCAGATCGACCGCGTCTACCACATTGACCGCGGCTATGAAAAGATCGAGCAGAAACTCAACGCCGTCGGCGCCCAGATCGAGCGGATTCAGGAATAGAAAAAAGCGACCCGCTCAAAGCGCCTGCGACAGCACCGCCGTCACCGGCCGCCCCGGAATCAACCGCCGGCCGTCGGTGAACCCCTCCTCGCGCCCGGCCAGTTCGCCCATCAGATGGCCGCGAAATCGCTCCAACAGGGCGCGATGCTCCGCCGATCCCGACAGGTCCTTCAACTCCTGCGGGTCGCGCTCCAGGTCAAACAACTGCTCCTGCCCCTCATTGCTGAACCAGATATACTTGTGATGTCCATCCGTGATGTACTGCGCTGAGCCGAGAAACGTGGTGTGCTCCCCATGCAGGTACGGCCGCCACGGCGTTTCCTGCCCGCGAGCCAGCGACAACAGGCTCTGCCCGTCAATCCCCGCCGGCGCCGCCAGGCCCGCACACTCCAGCAGCGTGGGAAGGATGTCGCGCAGCTCCACCACCGAATCCACCGCCGCTCCCGCCTTCAAACCGGAATCGCGCGGCCCGGACAGAATCAGCGGCACCCGCGCGGACCCCTCATACGGCAGCGACTTGGCGAACAGATGGTGGTCCCCCAACAGCTCCCCATGGTCCGAGACAAAACAGACCCACGTCCGGCCCTCCAGCTCATACTCCCGCAGAATTTCCAGAAACCGGTAAATCTGATGATCGATGTGTGACAGGTGCCCGTAATACCCCGCCCGGGCGCGCTGCAGCGCCTGCCGGTCCATGCGCTTGGGTGATTGCATCGGGTTGTGCGGATTGTGGAATCGCTCCATCATCCCCGCCCACTCCCCCACCGGCGGCTCGGGCATCTCCCGGCCGATGTACTGCTCGAACGCCCACGGCGGCGGGTCCAGCGGCGGGTGCGGCCGGTGATAGCTCATGAACAGGAAAAACGGCCTGGTCGGGTCGCGCCGCCGCAGGAAGTCGGCCGACTGCGTGGTGACATAGTTCGTCGGATGCAGCCGCTCATCCATCGTCCAGGGCTGCGCGACATAGCTGTTGCAATCCACGCCGTGATAGAAATAGTCCGCATCGTGCCCGGCCCGCTGGCGCAGCCATGGCAGGTAATCATCCACCTGCTCCAAGTCCTGATGCCGCTTGCGCCCAAAGTGCATATACCCATCATGCAACTCGACGTGGTGAAACCCCATCAACGAACGCGCGGGGTGGACATGCATCTTCCCCACCGCCTGCGTCTGATACCCGTGGCGGGCAAATTCTCCCGCCAGCGTGGTGGGATAATTCCACGCCACCCCATCCCGGTACCCCACCCGCCCGTGGTGCTTTTGCGACAGCCCCGTCAGCAGCGCCGCCCGCGCGGGGATGCAACTGGGCGTTGCCGAATAAGCCCGGCCAAATCGCACGCCCCGGCTGGCCAACAGGTCCAGATACGGCGTCTGCACCACCGGGTGCCCCTCGATGCCCAGGCAGTCCCCGCGCCACTGGTCAACGCAGATCAGCACCACATTATCACCCGTCTTTGGCATGGAACCGATCATAAATCCGCCCGCCCAAACCTCAAATTGCCCCCGATTTCCCGTCACCGGCCCCAGTTTACGAGTTGCTTGCGGTCTGGGTCATCCGAAAAACAACCGCAAGGAACCGATGAGAAGTGCCCAGCGACAAACCCTCACCCACCCGCCTGCCCAAAGGCGGGCGGAGAATTGCCCTCTCTCTCACCCCCCCTCCATTGCACCCAGCGGCCCATTGGTTTAAATTGCCCCGCCCGCTTGCATTGGCGTCGGGCGGTTTATCGGACGAACCTGTTGGAAACGAACCGAAAAATTCGCCATTACCGCCGAGGCGGCTACATTGACATGAACGCCCGTTCGGAGCCCCTGCCCGGCATGCTCCGGACAAGCGCAGTTGGAATCAGGAGTTGGCATCCTTGACGTACTTCGAATTCATTGCGGACATTCGCGTTTGCAGGCATGCCCAGACGCGCTTCCGCCGCGCGCGGCCCACCGTTGTGCTGATGATCCCTCGCCCCGCCCTGCCGCGGGGCGGTTCTGAAATCGTCTGTTGACGTTGGCGCGGGATGTTTGATCGGCTGTCGTGGCGCGCGGCCGGTTCGCTATAGGAGGAACGACGTGTTCTTCAATCGCCTCGGCCTTGAGTCGTGTGAAAGGGATTGCATGGTCAACATGATCGATAATCGCCGACGCCGCCTGGCGTCTCTGAGTCTTGCCGTCGCCCTGGCCGTGCCGCTGGTCAGCGTGCCCGGAGCCTCCGCTCAAAGCCGCCCCGCCTCCCATTCCCCCACCGCCCAGACGGCGGCCGGCGCTTCAACCCTCCTGCGACGCGGCATCGACCAGTACCGCGCCCACCAGTACGAGGAAGCCGAGGCGACCCTCAAGCAGATCCGTCCCACCCAGCTCTCGCCCGATCAGCAAAAGCAACTCCGCAAAACCCTCGACGACGCCACCGCCGCGGCAAACCGCCGCCGCGACGCCCGCGCCCAGCTCCAGCAGGGGCAGGCCGCGCTCAAGGCCAACAAGCCCGACGCCGCCATCGCCCATTTCAAGAACGTCCTGGCCAACAACAGCGCTGACAGCGCCACCCGCGCCAACGCGCAGCGCCAGTTGACCGCCGCCGAAAAGGCGCAGGAAACTCGCGCCAATCAGGCCGAGGCCTCCTACAAGAAGGCAAAACAGGAATACAACAAGGGCGACTGGATCGCCGCCCGCAAGGACTTCGAGGCCGCCAAGGCCGCCGGCTACAAGCCCGGCCTCTTCGAGGACAGCCCCCAGCAATACCTCCAGCGCATGGACCGCAAGGAGCAGGCCGACGCGAAAAAGCACGCCGAGGAACTGGCCGCCCAGCGCGCCCGCCAGCAGGATGAGGCCCGCCTGGCCCAGACCCGCGCCGAGGCCGCCGCCGCACAGCAGCAGCATGCCGCGGCCGAGTCAGCCCTCCAGAGCTTCGCCGCCCAGCATCCCGCGGCCGCCAAGGCCACCGGCGCTGTCGCCTCCGGCGGGATCGCTGCCGCCACGGCCAAGCCGGCCGCCCCCTCCGCCGCCCAGACCCAAAAGGAACAGGCCGACGCCCAGGCCGCCCTCCAGAAATACGCCGCCGAGCAGCCAGCCCCCAAGCCTGCCGCCGCTCCCGCGCCCAAGCCGGCCGCGCCAACCGTGGTCGCCGTCGCGGCTCCGTCCGCCGCCGAGATTCAAAAGGAGCAGGCCGACGCCCAGGCCGCCCTTCAGAAGTATGCCGCCGAGCAACCGGCTCCCAAGGCCGCCCCGGCGCCGGCCGCCACGCCCGCGCCCAAACCCGCCACCCCGGCCCCCTCTCCCGCAGCAGCGGCCGCCGCCGCCCAGAGCGAACAGGCCAAAGCGCAGGCCGCCCTCCAGGAATATGCCGCCGAGCAGCCGGCCCCCAAACCCGCGCCCGCCGCCCCTTCCGCCAAGCCCGCCCCGGCGCCCGTGCCGGTCCAGACCGCCCAGGCCACCTCTCAGCCCTCCCAAGTGGGACAGGCCCAGCAGGCCCTGGAGGAAGCGGCCGAAATGCAGCGGATTCGCCAGCAACAGCAGCAGTACGAGGCCCAGTCCCTGGTCAAACAGGCCCAGGCCGCCCAGGAAGGGGGCAACTACGATGAAGCCCTCCGCCTCTACATCCGTGCCACCGAGTTGGACCCCAACAACCAGCAGGCCCAGGCCGGCCGCCAGCAGATGACCACCCTCACCGGCCGAACCACCGGAGCGGCCCCCGCCCTGACCCAGCACGCCGCCGAAATCCGCATGCGGCGCGACGCGACCAACTATCGCTTCAATCAGGCCATCAGCGCCGCCAAGGATGCCATCGCCCAGGGCGATTTCGGCACTGCCCGCCGGCAACTGGACGCCGCCCGCATCGCCTCCAATCAGAACACCGACGTCTTCTCCCAGCCTGAAATCCGCCAGTTCCAGGCCCAGCTCGACAACACCAACCTCGCCCTCCAGCAGGCCCAGGAACAGGCCGACCGTGCCGCCGCCGAGAAGGCCAGGCTGGAGGCGCAGAGAAGCGAGACCCAGCGCCTTCAGAATGAGGCGGAACAACGGCAAAAAGCCGTCGCCGACCTGGTTAAGCAGGCCATGCAGCTCACCCAGGAAGGCAAGTACCAGGCCGCCCTGGGCACCATCAACCACATCCTCGCCCTGGACCCCAGCAACGAATACGCCCTGGGCGCCAAGCCGCTGGTCCGTGACAAGGCCAATTTCCTCGAGCAGCGCAACTTCCGCCAGCAGTTTGACGATGAGCTGACACTCCAGCTCAATCAGGCCGAGGAAAAGAAAATCCCCTACAACGATATCTACCGCTATCCCACCAACTGGCCCGATATCGTCACCACCCGCGAAAAAAGCGTGAAGGAGGAACAGGGGCTCAAGGCCTCCGATGAGGCCGTCCAGGCCCTCCTGGACAAGCGCCTGCCCGAAGTCAAATTCGACGGCGTCTCCTTCACCGACGTCATGGACTTCTTCCGCGATGTGACCGGCGCCAACATCTTCGTCAACTGGCGCGCCCTCGAGACCGCCGGCATCGACAAGAACGCCCCGGTCACCGCCCGCCTCCACGACGTCAAGTTCTCCAAGGCCCTCTCCACGGTCCTCCAGGAGGTCGCCCCGCCCGCGGTGCGGCTCTCCTATACCATCGACGAGGGCGTCATCACCATCTCCACCAGCGAGGACCTGAGCAAAAACGTCACCACCCAGGTCTACGACATCCGCGACATCATCTTTGAAGTTCCCGACTTCAGCGACGCCCCGGACTTCGATCTCTCCCAGATCGGCAACAGCACCGGCGGCGGCCGGGGCGGCGGCGGTGGTGGCGGCGGCGGCGGCCAGAATCTGTTTGGCAACACCAACACCAACCAGAACAACACCCCCGAGCAGGCCAAGCAGGAACGCAAGGAACGCGTCGATGAGATCATCAAGCTCATTCAAGACACCGTCTCCCCCGATTCCTGGCGCGACACCGGCGGTCAGGTCGGCTCCGTCCGCGAGCTTTCCGGGCAGTTGATCGTCACCCAGACCCCGGAAAACCAGAACGCCGTCCGCGGCCTGCTGGAAAAACTCCGCGAAACCCGCGCCATCGAAGTCTCCATCGAAGCCCGCTTCCTCACCGTGCAGCGCAACTTCCTGGAAGATGTCGGCCTGGATGTCGATTTCGCCTTCAACCGCCTGGGCAAGGTCAGCAGCAAGTGGGGCCCCTTCGTGGTCAACCAGAGCTCCTCTGACTTCACCCAGTTCCCCACCACCTCCGCCCCCGGCAGCCTGGGCTCGGCCCAGCAGATCGCCGGCGCCAGCGGCTCGGGCACCGGCACCGGCAACGGCCAATCCCTTGCCTCCGCCCTCTCCATGACCGGCAGCTACGGCAATCCGTTCCTGGATGACTTCACCGTCAACTTCCTCCTCCGCGCCACCCAGGCCAACCAGACCTCCACCATCCTCACCGCCCCGCGCATCACCCTCTTCAACGGCCAGCGCGCCTACGTCCTGGTCGCCACCCAGCGCGCCTACGTCAGCGACCTGGAGCCGGTCACCGGCACCAATTCCGTCGCCTTCAACCCGACCGTCAGCACCGTCCAGAGCGGCGTCAAGCTCGACGTTCAGGCGACCGTCAGCTCCGACCGCAAGTATGTCACGCTGACCCTCCGCCCGCAGCTGGCCACCCTGGTCGATCTGGTCAACTTCACCTTCCAGCAGCTGCCCACCGGCACGACGACCGGCGGAACCCCCACTGACAACAACGGCGGGATCATTCCCAACGTCACCGCCGGCAACGGCACCATCCAGCAGCCGATCCTGCAGATCACCCAGGTCAGCACCACCGTCACCGTTCCCGACGGCGGCACCCTCCTCCTGGGCGGCCAGACGATCTCCGGGGAAGTCGAGAAGGAGATGGGCGTCCCCGTCCTCTCCAAGATCCCCTTCCTCAAACGGCTCTTCACCAACCGCTCGACGGCCCACGACGATCAGGTCCTCCTGATCCTCGTCAAGCCGACGATCATCATCCAGCGCGAGCAGGAACAGGCCCAGTTCCCCCTGCTCAGCTCCAAGTTGACCAACAACGAGTAACGGCGCGAAGGGAGCCGGACACAAAGGCACGAAGGGAAAAGGAGGACCGCCTCCTCACCCTTCGTGCCTTTGTGCTTTTGCGCCTTCGCGCCTCCCCACCCTTCTCCCCGCCAATTCCACCGCCATCTCGATCGCCGCCCGCATCGACCCCGGATTGGCCCGGTTCCGCCCCACGATGTCGAACGCCGTCCCGTGATCCGGGCTGGTCCGGATGATCGGCAGCCCAATCGTCAGGTTCACCGCCCGGTCAAACGCCAGCAGCTTCACCGGGATCAACCCCTGGTCGTGATACATCGCCACCACCGCGTCATATTTCCCCTCCCGGGCCGCCAGGAAAATCGTGTCGGCCGGATACGGCCCCGTCGCGTCAATCCCCTGCTCCCGCGCCATGAAAATCGCCGGCGAAATGATCCGCGCCTCCTCATCCCCGAACTGCCCGTTCTCCGAGGCGTGCGGATTCAGCCCGCACACCGCGATCCGCGGCTGGGGAATGTCGAACCAGTCCACCAGCGCCCGATGCAGCAGCTCGATCGGATGAAACACCGCCCCGATGTTCAGCTTCCCCCACAACCCGTTCAGCGGCACATGCACCGTCGCCAGCGCCACCTTCAGCGGCCCCCCGGCAAACATCATGGCAAACCGCCGCACCTCGGTCTTCTCCGCGAACAGTTCCGTATGCCCCGGATATCCATACCCCGCCAGCTTCCACGACTCCTTGGCGATCGGCGCCGTCACCACCGCGTCCACGATCCCCCGCTTGGCCGCCTCGATCGCGTCCAGGCAAAATCGCATCGACGCCTCCCCCCCCATCTTGCTGGGCGCCCGGATCGCGTGCCCCAGGATCGAATACTGGTCATAATCCACCACCACCACATCGTGCGGATACGTCCGCGGCCGCCCGTTCGACTGGTCGCGCCACCAGAAAACATCCAGCTCCGCTAGATCCGCCGCGTAATGCAGCATCTCGTTCATTCCGTAAAGAATGAACCGCGCCCGCCGCCGCAGCTCCGGATCGGCCAGCGCCTTGACGATCACCTCCGCGCCAATGCCGGCCGGCTCGCCCATCGTGATCGCAATTGTCGGCCGATGCTCCATCCCCCTATCATTGACCGCCTCCCCCCCCGGTTCAAGGCCCAATCCCCCCATCAATCCCAATTCATAATTCGTAATTCGTAATTCCCCCGCCTTGCCCTACCCCCCCGCCCCGGTTACGTTTCGCGTTCATGAACCTCAGCTTCTCCACGTTGGTCTGCCCCACCTGGACCCTTGATCAGATTCTTCATGCCGCCGACGCCCACAACATGCAGGGCATCGACTTCCGCGGCATCGCCACCGCCATCGACATCACCCGTCTCCCCGCCTTCAACGAGGATCTGCCCAGAACCCTCAAGCGCCTCGCCGCCCACCGCCTCCAGCTCCCCTGCTTCAACATGTCCGTCACCCTCGTCAGCCCCGCCCCCGAGCGATGGGAAATGATGCTCGACGAATGCCGCCGCTACGCCACCCTGGCCGAAAAAACCCACACCCCCCTCCTCCGCGTCTTCGGCGGCCGACTGCCCAAGGGCATGACCCGCCCCGAAGGCCTCACCCTCGCCCGCCGACACCTCCGCCAGGCCGCCAAGGTCGCCCGCCCCTTCGGCTGCCGCATCGCCCTGGAAACCCACGATGACTGGTCCACCAGCGAGGAAATCCTCCCCCTGCTCGATGGCTTCGACCCGGCCGAAGTCGCCATCCTCTGGGACGTCGAACACCCCCACCGCCGCGGCCAATCCCCCGCCGACACCGCCGCCGCCCTCAAACCCTGGATCGCCCACGCCCACATCAAGGATTCCCTCCTCACCGACGGCCAGCGCACCCCCACCCTCCTGGGCCAGGGCGAACTCCCCCTGCCCGAATTTCTCGCCGCCCTCAGGCAGATCGACTACCCCGGCTGGCTCGCCCTGGAAACCGAAAAACGCTGGAACGACGCCGCCCCCGACCCCGAACAATCCCTCCCCGACTTCGCCCACTACATGCGCAGCCACACCCCGTAGGGTCCGCTTCAGCGGACCCGGTTATTCTTGTTTACATCCGAAGCGACCCAACGATTCCTGATCCGGTTCGATTCGCTCAGCTCCCCTGCCGCCCCCGCCCCATTTCCTCCACGGCGCGCTCATACCGCTCTACCTCAAAAGTCCATCCTGGGCTCCCGAAGCCCGGGCTGATGCCGTGGCCGATCCAATGCTCGTATTCCGCTTCGCCCTCGATATGAACTGGATCAAACGTTCCGTTCGATGAGGCCAGAGAAATGCACGCCCTGTACCGCCGCCGGGCAATGAGAAATGGTCCCATGCCTTGATCGTACAACGGAGGATCGATCAAATGCAGGTCTTCTCCCTTCTCGAAGTTGCCGGTCCCGGACAGCAGAAAGTGTTCGATGCGCATTAAGGCCGACGCGTTCTTGTTCAATGAAAGGGTTGAGGAACCAATCCGCACCTCGCCCTTTTCCTCCCGGAACTGAAACTTCTCCCTCCCCACTCGCTGCCGAATCTGAATCGGCCGTCCCTGCTTCTTCCAAATCACCATTCCGACCGAAGGTTCATCCATGGAGACCGGCGGCCGATTCCGTGTGGGCCGTCGCAGCCAATGACGGTATCGAGAGCAAAACCGGCCGCTGGGTTTCAATCCCAGCGAGAAATCCAGCTCCACGCTGATTCCATTCTTTTCGTACGTCTTGAACCGCCAGCACTCAAATCCCCCTGGAATCCGCACCTGCCGCCATGAATCGGTCTGCACCCCCGCCTCCCACGGAATGTAAAGCGGCAACACCGGCATCCCCGCCAAAATAGGCCCCCCCGCCCCGATTATCAACGCCGCCCCTTCAATCCAGCGTCCAGATCGTCGCCACCTTATACCGCCCCGTCCCATCCTCCAGCACCGCCGGATCGATGTGATCGATTCCCCCCATCAGAAATCCCCCCTCCCGCTCATGCAGCCCGATCTGGTCCCCCCGCTGATAATCCCATCCCTTCACCGCCTCATCCGGATAATACTGAGCCGACTCACAGCACGCCCCCTGGTGCGGATGCTCATACAGCCGAATGGTCACTTTCTCTT
>JBIQLO010000114.1:0-12622 GCA_044464175.1 Planctomycetaceae bacterium
ACCCTAACCCTCCCCCGGCGTACCGGGGGAGGGGATGAAGAGCGGGGGCGGCGAAGATTGGCTACGGGGGAGGGGTGTGGAAAAAAAGCTTGACAGGGGGCGGGGTCGGGGGCAAAGTGATATGAACACTTAACAGTTGGGTGGCGCATGGCCAAGTACCAGGAGATTGCCCAGGCGATACGGCGGATGGCGCGGGAGAAGGGGCCGGGGGCGGCGCTGCCGTCGGATCGGGCGCTGGGGCGTCGGTACGGGGTGTCGTGCGGGGTGATCCGGATGGCCAACGAATTGCTGCTGCGGGAGGGGATCATTCAGCGGCGGCATGGGCAGGGGACGTTCGTGGCGGAGCGTGGGGGCGGGATCAAACCCAAGCGGCGGCTGGGGCTGCTGTATGTGGATGGGGTGGAGCATCGGAGCTTTTATTCCCAACGGTTGACGCTGGCGGTGCAGGAGTGCGCGCAGGAACTGGGGTATGAGCTGCTGATCGAGCAGATGCGGACGGCCGATCTGCTGGGGGGGCGCATTCCGACGATGATCGCGCGGCGATCGGTGGACGGGGTGGTGCTGGATGGGCGGATCACCCCCGCGCACGCCGCCTTTCTGGAGGAACGGCATTTTGTGTATGTGGCGACGGGGGTGCGGCCGCTGGGGATGGAGGTGCCGCAGGTGCGGCCGAACATGTATCGCCTGGGCAGGGAGTTGACGCGGGAGTTGATGCGGGGGGGGCGGGATCCGATCTGGCTGGAGGCCAGTCCGAAGCAGAGCGACGGGTACATGGTCGATGCGGAACTGATCCGGGGGTACATGGATGAGTTGCGGCAGGGGGGGCGGAGCGACATGCGGCTTTGCTCGATGAACGTGGACCAGACGGCGGCGGTGGTGGGGCAGTTGCTGGAGAGCGACCTGGCCAACGCGGCGGTGATCGTGCAGGGATGGACCTGGCCGATGGTGGCCGAGACGTTGATCGGGCGGACGCCGGAAGCGCGGGGGACGCTGTTTGTTCCGCTGGCGGTGGGGGCGCGGCCGGACATTCAGCCGCGATGCCGGTATGTGCGATGGCGGCAGTTCATGCATGCCGACTGGATCGCCCGGCCGGCGGTGCGGGGGCTGGTGGATGTGCTGGAAGGGCGTGCCGAGGCGTTTGAGTCGGTGAGCCTGGATCCGGCGTGCCGGCTGCAGATGGAGCGCGAGCCGGTGGAGGGGGAGTTTACGTATGCGGAAAACCGGGTGGGGCCGCGCTTTTTTCTGGAGCAGACGGATGAGGGGGTGCGGTGGCGGACGGAGGAGGGGCAGGCAGGTCCAATCAGGGAAAGGAGCTTGTCATGAGAGAGCCTATTCAGGGAATCAGACCGATGAGGCATCTTGTTGCGGTCGCCAGGCAGGGGTTTACCCTGGTGGAACTGCTGGTGGTCATCGGGATCATCAGCGTTCTGATCGCCATGCTGCTGCCGGCGCTGCAGAAGGCGCGGCAGGCGGCGCAGACGGTGCAGTGCCTGTCGAACCTGCGGCAGATCGGGCAGGCGTTGATGATGTATTCCAATGAGTTCCACAGCCTGCCATATGAGACGTACCACAGTGGATGGGGGTATTCCAACAACTGGCAGATTTTGTTGGCGCCGTACCTGGGCGCGACGCCTGGCAGCGTGAGGGACAATGCCACGTGGGCGGGAAACTCCGCCAATTCGCCCGACATCGTGTTGAAGGTCCTGCAATGTCCGGTGACGGTGGAGCGGTGGAAGAACTCGCCCAGAACGGATGTGGGCCCCTATGCCGGGTACAGCATTTCCAGCGGCGCGTACAAGTATGGCAAGAAGGCCTGTTATGGGATGGCGCTGCGGTTGTTGCCCCACTTTGACGCCAATTACGCGCTTGCGGATGTGTCGCCGCTCTACCCAGCCGGGCGGCTTCCGCAGGATCAGGTCCTGGCGTTCGACAACCTCTCGTATTGCGTCCGCAAGACGGATGAGATGATGTGGCACGCCTATTATTACAATTCCTCCATTGGCAAGACCGAATTCCACGGCAATATGGGGCTGAACTTTCTGTTCACGGACATGCATGCCGCGACGCTCTATCAGCGCACCATCGACGAAAACAAGGGCATCGGCAACATCGACAATGTGATCGGGGGTTTCGGTGAAGCCCGGCCGCCGGCGTTTAAGGGGAGTGCGGGTTGATGCATTTCCCAACAGCGAATCCAACCATGCCTCATAAGCTGATGATCCTGCTGCTGGCCGCGTTGATGCCGGCGGTTGCCCTGGGTGAGCCCGCGGGCGATCTGCCGGTCGATGGCGGCTTTGAAAGCGGGCAACTGAAGACGCCGACGCGGCGGGTGGACGCCGGGGCGAAACTGGTGCGGGAGGCGGGCGGTCAGGGGCAATGGGCGTTGCAGCTGGGGGAGGGGGCGGTGTCGCGCTGTCGGTTTCAACTGCCTGTCCAGGGCGATCAGAGATACACGCTGCGGTTCATGGGCAGGGTGCGGGGGCCGGGGGCGATTGCGGCGGACATGGCGGCCGATCCGGAGCATGCGGTGCAGCGCCTGGGGGCGACGCGAGGCCTGGCGGAGTGGAATCTGGTGTTCAGGGACAAAGGGGGGCAGCGCATCAAGCCGGATCATCAGCGGTTCGGGATGAAGATCATTGACGCCGAGTGGCGGCAGTACCGGGAGGATTTTTACGCGCCGGCCGGGGCGCGGCAACTGGAGCTGAGCTTCTCCAACGGCTCGAAGGAGAATGCGGTCTGGATCGATGAGGTGCGGCTGGCGCCGCTGGCGCAGGAGACGCTGAACCTGAACCCGGATTTTTCGCTGGGGGCGTTTAATTATTCGGGCTACGGCTCCTTCAGCGTCCACACCTCTTATGACCCGCACGTGCGGAGCCTGCGCCTGGTTCAGGACCGGAAGGGGTGGTTTTTCGACTGCACGTATGGCTATGTGATGGGGGATCCGTTTCCGGCCGGTCCGGGGGATTACCGCGTGCAGTTTCGGGCGCGGCGGCGCGGGGCGCGGCGGGCGGCGGTGTCGCTCTGGTATTACGATGAGGCCGGGCGGCGGAGCGCTTCATCGTCCATCCGGATCGGGGGGGATTCATGGCGGGATTACGACTACAAGCTGACGTTGCCGGCCGGGACGGTCCGGGCACGTCTTCTGTTCGGGGATGCGGATTTTGAGTGGATTCGTTTTGTGCCCGCGGGCGAAACGGCGTCGGCGAAGGCCGCGGCCGCTGCTGGAGAGACAACGCGATGATTCATGCTTTTAACAATCGGGTTTGGGGATGGGTTTGGGCGCTGCTGGCGCTGGGGCTTGTCGCTCAACCGGCGGCGGGCGAAGCGTCGCTGACGCTGGTGGAGAACGGGCAGGCGGGGGCGCAGATTGTGATCGGCGCCCAGGCGGATGTCACCGAGGCGTGGGCCGCCCGGGAATTGCAGACGGCGGTGCGGCAGATGTCGGGGGCGCAGTTGCCGGTGGGGCATGGGCTGTCGGACTCGGCGGTGAATCTGGTGCTGGGGACGCCGGCGGACAATCCGCTGATCGCGGCCAGGCAGTCGGCGTTCCAGGGGGATTTGGATTTCCTCAAGGGGAGCGACGGCTTTGCGGTGCGAACCGAGGGGCGGACGATCTATATCTTCGCGCATCAGCCCAAGGGGGTGCTCAATGGGGTGTACAGCTTTCTGGAGGAGAACGCCCCCATTCTCTGGTATCGCGGCGGGGAGGCGGGAGCGGCGTATCGGCCGAGCAAGACCATCACCGCCAGCCATGCGGACTACCGCAGCCGCCCGGCCTTTGCGGTGCGCGGGTGGCATCTGGTGGTGACGGGGCAGGACCTGTTGGGCACGGAGGAGTGGATGGCCCGCAACGGGTGCAATTTCAAGGCGACGCAGGCGGGGCGGGAGGAAAAGGAACTGCGGCGGCTGGGATTGCGGTCGGTGATTCCGTCGGGGCATAACCTGCACCAGTTCCTGCCGAACAAGCTCTTTTTCGAGTCGCACCCGGAATATTACGCGATGATCGACGGGCAACGGCGGCCGCTGGGGGGGCGGACGCAGATCTGCTTTTCCAACATGGAGGGGGCCAAGGCGTTTACGGATCAAGTGCTTGCGTACGCGGCGAAGATGCCGCGGGAGGATGAAATCCAGTTTGGGTTTGGGATCAATATGCAGGACAACTGGGGGCTTTGCCAATGCCCGCTGTGCAGCCGGGCGATTCATCTGCCTGACGGGACGGTGGTGAAGCCGGAGGATGAGGCGTTCCGCTCGACGCAGTATTACCTGTTCCTCAACCAGGTGGCCCGGGCATTTTATGGGAAGTATCCCAACAAGCGGCTGGTGACGTACGGGTATTTCTTTTCGGCGGTGCCGCCGAAGGTCAAGCCGTTCAAGAACATGGACATCGTCTTCTGCCTGGCGGTGCGGGATGACAAGCACCCGCTGGATTCGACTTACAACGAAAAATGGACCAAACGGCTGAAGGAATGGGTTGCTATCGCGGGGCCGGATCAGGTCATCCTGCGCGACTATTACGCCAACGGGGCGGGATTCTCCCGCCCGATGGCGCAGGTGGTGGCGACGGACTTTCAGCTTTATCACAAGCTGGGGCTGCGGGGCATTTATGCCGAGCTGTTTCCGGACAATCAGCGGCTGTCGCGGGGTGAGCCGCTGTCGGTCTACTGGGATGCCTCGGCGATGCAGTTCTGGCTGATCACCCGGCTGATGTGGAATCCGGAGGCGGATTTGAACGCGCTGCGGCAGCGGTACCTGGAGCGCGTCTATGGTCCGGCGGCCGGGGCGATGGGGCAGTATTACAAGCTGATTCATGACTCGTGGTACGCCTCGGATCAGGTGGAGTATTTCGGGGCCAAGCCCGAGGGTCTGGCCAAGCGCTACATCGCGTCGGGGGGAATCGAGGATCAGTGCCGCGAAGCGCTGGAGCGGGCGGGGGCGGCGGCGGCGTCCGATCCGATGGTCGGTGCGCGGGTGGCGGCGGTGCGGGGGCGGTTTGACACCTGGATGAAGGCGATCGCAGCGCATCCGACACCGGATGTGGCGGTGCCCCGGGTGAAGGTGGACCCATCGCAGGTTGCCGATCTGAGTGCGCCGGCGTGGGCCAAGGCGGCGGTGGTGGATCGGTTTGCGGTGATGGGGCATCCGCAGACGCCGGCCAAAAATCGGACCATCGTGCGGGTGATGTACGATGCGGCGAATTTGTATATCGGGGTGGAATGTCAGGGGGGCAATCCGGCCGGGGCGCTGGCGGCGAAGGTGGAGCCGTATGAGCAGTTTCCCAGCGGCGACCACGTTGAGATTTTCCTGGGGGGCGGGGGAAAGCAGAAGGGGATGTATTACCAACTGGCGTTTAACGCGGCCGGGACGAAATACGATGGGGCGGGCTTTGACAAGTCCTGGAATGGCCCGTGGACGGTTCGGGTGCGCGTGCAGGGTAAGACATGGCAGGGGGTGGCGACGATTCCGTGGACGACGCTGGGCGTGAAGCCGGCGGCGGGAGAGGCGTTGCCGGTTTTGTTTTTCCGTCAGGCGGATGGACAGGGCGACCAACCCCGGGAGCGCAGCAGCTGGGGCGGGGGGACGGTGCATGCGGCGTCGGAGTTCGGGACGATGACCTTGAAGTAGCCGCCGAGGGGCGGCCAACGAGCTACGAAAAAAGGATGGACATGACCCACGTAGAGACGGCTGAGAGCGGGGCAGACGTTTATCAGCTGGTGAGCGATTCCCGCCCGGTGGACAACATTTACGGGGAGCAGCCGTACAGTTCGCGGGACGGGATGCGGGTGGCGCTGCGGTTTTCAGGCTTCGATGGCCGGCCCGGGGGGCTGTCTATTTTCGATCTGGCCGAGGGGAGGGCGCATGCGGTGCTGGAGAGGGAGCCTCCGTTTCCCCCCTTTCACGCCTGGGACGAATATCTGTACTACCAGGTGGAGCGGGGCCAGGAGCGGATTTTGAGCCGCTGTCATTATCAAACGCTGGAGACGGAAGAACTGGGCGCGGTGCCGGTCATGGAACAGGGGTTTCGATGGGATGGCACGGGCACGGTGTCATCGGATCACCGCTACTATGCGGTCAGCGCCCATTCGGAGGGGGGGCGGTCGCGGATCGTCCTGGTCGATCTTCAGGAGAATCGACACACATCGCTGGCCGAAAGCGAGTTGTACTTCAAGCATGAGCAGTTTTCGCGGGATGGGCGCAACCGGCTACTGGTTCAGGCGAACCTGGAACCGAGCCGGGCGCAGGTGCGCCTGGGGGTTCTGGAGGTGGGGGACGGAGGAATGCACTGGCTGGCGGCGGATCGGCCGCACACGCCGCGCCCGACGGGGCATGAGGCCTGGGTCGGGACATCGGACCAGGTCCTGTTTTCAACGACGCCGCTGGAGGGGAGCGGGGAGAATCTGTGGGTTGCGGGGGCGGGGGACTCCTCCGTGCGGGCGCTGACGGGGGCGCGCAGGCATTGTTTTAACCATGTCTCGGTTTCCCGCTGCGGGCGATACTGGGTGGGGGACGAGATGGAGAGTCCGGGGATGGCAATCCACGCCGGCTCGATGAAGAGCGGGGCGCACCGGCGGGTTCTGCTCAGCCACACCTCGCCGAAGCGGTGGGGGCAGTTGTCGCACACGCATCCCTACCTGACTAGCGACAACCACTGGCTGATCTACAACTCCGACCGGTCGGGGCATCCGCAGACGTATGGCGCGAAAATTCGGGAGGGTTTTCTTCAAAGCCTGCACGCCGAGGATGAGGCAGGGTAATTGCATGTTCCCATCGCAACAGGAATCTGGCAGCGTCGGGGGGTCGTGCGGGGTCAACGAAGACCGCGTGAGGGGGTCTTTCAGTATGGCGACCGCACAGGTCTCGGAGTACCGCGACCTGTGGCACCCGGCGGCGTCGCTGAGGCCGCGACGCGGCCAACGGCCCCGCGCACAGCGCGCACGGGCGGAAAAAAATGGTTTTCAGGCAGCGCTCAAAGGGTTACATTGCCTGCGTCCTTTCTGTGGTTTACCGCCGGGACCGGCCGGCAAGGAGCACATCATGAGCCGACAAGGCGTCAATCCAATCCGCAAGGGGGCTTTTACGCTGGTGGAGCTGCTTGTGGTGATCGGGATCATATCGCTGTTGATCGCGATGCTGATGCCGGCGCTGAACAAGGTGCGCCAGCAGGCCCAGAACGTGCAGTGCCTGAGCAACCTGCGGCAGATCGGGCAGGGGCTGCTGATGTATTCCAGCGACTATCACAACTTTCCCTTCATCACCTACCATTCGGGGTGGGGGTATTCCGACAGCTGGGAATATGAACTGGCGCCCTACCTGGGGGGGCGGCAGGCTTACCTGTCAGACGTCTTCACCTGGAACGGCGGCAAGACCAATTCCACCGACCGGATGATGAAGGTCTTCCAGTGCCCCGTCACCGTGCAGCGGTGGCAAAATGGCAGCGACTATCATGTGGGCAAGCGGGCCTGCTACGGCATCGCCCGCAACCTCTGCCCGTATATCGGCGACAACCACAGCGTGGATCCCGGCGGGATCATCCAGCCGCTCTACCGCCCCAGCCGGTTGCCCCAGAACCAGGTCTTTGTCATGGATTGCCTCAACTATGCGCCGTTCGATCTGTCGCACCTCTCCTGGTGGTACTATTCCCATCCGGGCAGCGCGGGGTATGTCGGCGAAAGCGACTTCCATCCGAACCTGGGGCTGAATTTTCTCTACACGGACATGCACGCCGTCACCCATTCGGGCCGGAAGAATTACGGCAATAAGCAGGAGGAGATCGGGAACCTGCGGGCGGTGATCACCGCCCTGGGTCAGGATCGCCGCTGAGGCGACGGAAGCGCCGTCGGGAGGTTGGTTCTCAGGGCTCGTTGTCATAAGGGAAGGGTCTCATTCATGAAGCACATTCGTTTTCTGCCGGTCTGGCCGGCGATGATCTGGGCGGCATTGATGGCTTTGGCCCTGCCCGCCCCGGCCGCGCCGCCGACGCGCCCCGCCCCGCAGGCGCTGCCGGCGCCCGGGCAGACGCTGCGCATCACCGGGCGGGCCAATCAGGTCGGCGGGGGGCTGAGCGTGCGGCTGCCGGAGGCCAAGCCGCGCAGCGCCACGCTGACGGTGATCGCGCAGGACATGGTGGAGGCGAACCAGCACTACCACACCAGCAAACTGCCCAAGGGTTTGAAAGATGCGCTGCTGCAGGTGCGATGGAGCGGCCCGCCGCAGCGGGTGGACCGGTTGCTGTTCATCCGCCCCGACGCCCATTTTTATGACGGGGAGGATCTCAAACGCGCTTTGTCCAGGTGGGATACGCTGCCGCCGGCCTCAGCGCATGTGTTTACCCTTGAACTGACGGGATTGGGCGACGCCGTGGAGATATCCATCGACGGACGGTTTCTGGCGCGCCTGCCCAGGCAGGAGGTGGGCGGAACGTTGCAGGTGCAGCCGATCAAGGAGGGGCAGGCGCTGGAGATTCAGACCGTGGCCAGCGGGCGCACGGGGCAATACCTGCCGATTGACCTGCGGGGGCAGGCATCGCCCGGCGAGGTAAAGCTGTCGGGGCCGGTCCTGAGCGAGCAGGGCAAGGCGGCGGTGGCGGCGGCGCATCTTCCGCCGGTGGAGGGGGACCATTACGTGGATGTGGGCCTCTCCCGCTGGCTGTGGCAGGACAAAGGCCCCAAGGGCTTTTACGACCCCTATGACAAGCGCAGCGCCTGGGATGGCATGCCCGAGCGGATCATCTTCGACATTCCGCCCGCGGCGTATGTGCGGGCCCATGTGTTGTGCGTGCTGCGCGATGAGGATGGGCGCAAGCCGGCCATGACCGTGCGCCTGGCCCGCAACAACATCGCCTGGAACGGCGCGGGCGCGACCTACGGGGACACGGCCGTTGATCTCGATCCCAAGGCGCTGCAGGGCGCGGCGGACCTGCGCCAGGTGGGGACGGTGCAGTTGCAGCGCAACGGGCGGGCGCAAACGTTGCCGTTGTATCTGGCGACCATCCCCCTGCACAGCGGCGAACTGGCCGGGGGCATGATTTCGGGAGAGCCGGTTTACGAGGATAAGGAGAGCTTTTCGCTGGAACTGAGCCGGGTGATGGGGCAGATCCATACCAGCAGCCATGGCAATTTCGGCCTGCGCCCGGTGGGCCCGCAAAGCGGCATCGTGGTATTGGGGCTCTCTCTGGAGCGGCCGGCGGTGCAACTGCTGGTGCGCTCCGCGCAGCGGGACCTGGTTTTCTACCGCGATCAGAAGGCGGCGCTGGAAGTGGTCGCCCACAATCCCACGGCGCAGAAGCAGACGATTGAGATGAAGGCGGACCTGGTGGACTACGAAGGGCAACACCAATCCATGTCGCAAACGCTTGAAGTTGCCCCGGGCGATTCGGTCCATCGCATTCCTCTGGACGAATTGGAATATGGATGGCATGAGGGGCATTTCACGTTTCAGGACAGCGCGGGCCAGCGGCTGTGGAGCCAGCGGGTGGCGTTTGCCCTGTTGCCGCTGGAGACGCGCCAGGCGAGTTACCAGCAGTCTCCCTTCAGCGTCTGGTGGTTCAACGGCAGCCATCGCACGCAGGCGGATCCGGACATCGCGCTGCCGCTGGTGCGCAAACTCGGATTCCGCCGGGTGACGCCCCATTACGATCCCAAAAAAGGGCAGACGCCCGACAAATACCGCCAGTACGGCGTCTTTCCGGCCATGATGGGGTATCTGCGGGGGGAGGACATGGCGAAGGTGGAGGAGCGGGCCAAAACCTTTCACGCCGATTTTCCCGAGGTCACCTGGGCGATGATCTTCCATGAGACCGGCGGGACGGGGGAGCCGTTGTCGCTGCCGCCGGAGCTGCTGGGCCAGAAGTATCCGCCGCGCGAGGCAAAGGCGCAGGCCCGCTTCGAATCGCTTGAAAAGCTGGCCCGGAACTATGTCCAAACCGTGCGGAAGGTGGCGCCGGACATGAAGTTCATCCTGGGCAACGGCACCACAAATTTCAACATCGCCTGGCTGCGGGCCGGATTCCCGCGCTCCTCGTTTGACGCGTTGGGCATGGAGATGGCGGTGCAGCTGTTCCATCCCGAGAGCCAGCCCACCGGCTGGAATCTCCAGAGCTACTGGATCGGCAAGCGGATGAAGCAGGTTTACGGCTACAAGGACCTGCCGATGACCGACTGCTACGAGGTGGATTACCGCGCCACCGCCGACGGCGCGCTGTCGCGGCGGAGGCAGGCGGACTGGTATGCGCGCGACGTGCTGCTGGGGCTGGCCTACCGGCTGCCGGTGATTGCGGTGGGGTTGCTGGACGACTGCAACGATTCCTACTACTTCAGCCGCTGGGGATCGGCCGGCGTGATGGAGCGGGCGCCGATGATGATGCCCAAACCCAGCTATGTCTCCCTGTCCACGCTGACGCGCGTGCTGGACCGGGCGCAATATCAGCGCTGGCTGCCCACCGGCTCGACGGTGGGGCACTGCCTGGAATTCAAGGGCCCGCAGGGGTACGTCTATGCCCTGTGGACCAGCCGGGGACGGCGTCAGGCGCGGCTGAAATTTGAGCAGCCGGCGCATGATCTGAAATGGGTGCACAGCGCCGGGTATGGGCGGGATCAGGACCCCGCCCGGCCGCTGACGATTAGCGGCACGCCCTGCTATCTCCTGAGTCCCGTGCGGCTGAGCAGCGTTGCCCTGGAAGCGCCCGCGCGGACGCCGGCGGCCCTGGAGAATGCGCAGGTCATCGGCCAACCCCGGCCTGATCGATGGCGCATCGTTCCGGGGGAGACGCTGGAGCAGTGGGATGCCTATGAGCCGCTGCAGCGTGGGGAGGCATTGCTGAGCGGGGATGCGGGGAGCCTTAAAATAACGCTGAGTCCCAGGACCGACCTGCCCGATCTGGTGAGCCAGTATGTGGCGCTGGAGCCGGTGGATGGGCCGCTGGCAATTTCGGGCGAGCCGGATGCCGTGGGGGCGTGGGTGCATGGCAACGGGAACTGGGGCCGGGTGATTTTTGAACTGATCGACGCCAAGGGGCGGCACTGGATTTCCGAAGGGAAAGGCGCCGGCCCCACGGGGTGGGGGATGGCCGACTGGATGGGCGATGCGAGCATCAACTTCGACGGCTGGCGTCTGGTGACCCAGCCCCTGCCCCTGACCTATCCCAGCGGCTACCCCGGTCTGCACCAGTGCGACTGGAACGTGCAGGGCGGCCATGCCGAGCCGATGGCCTTTCCGATCCGCCTGAGCCGGGTGTACCTCACCTTCCGCCAGCGGCTGGTCCATGTGACGGACATGGTGAATGCGGCCTCCCTGAGCATCGACCTGGGGGAGATTGTCGCCGGCCGAAGCGGGCAGGCGTTGCGGCTGGAGCCGTTTGCCCGCAGCGCCGGTGAAAAAGCGCCGATCGGTCGATCCGCGCCGTAAGAAAATGAGCGGCGCAGGAAGTAAGCGAGCGGACCTTTCGCAGCATTATGCCGTGCGCAACGACCGCTCGCTGACGCTCGCGGCTCGGTCTCTGTAAATGGACACCGCCATAGAGGATTTTCTCCGATCCGCTTGCTCCGCGGGCGGGCTCCTTAGGGTATTCCGGAAGTCCGTTGACAGGGCCAGGGCTTGGGATACACTGCTTATAAGCACCAAGCAGCTATGGCCCGTTACCTTGAAATCGCGGAGGATTTGCGCCAGATGATTCGGCGGCAATCGCTGCGTCCCGGCGATGCGCTGCCGTCGGAGCGGGCGTTGAACCGGCGGTACGGGGTCTCCTACAGCACGGTCCGGATGGCCAACGAGGTGCTGTTGCGGGAGGGACTGATCGTCCGGCGGCATGGGCACGGGACGTTTGTGGCCGAGCCAGTGAGACCGTCGCGGCCGCATCTCAGGCGGCTGGGGATGCTGTATGTGGATGTGCCTGACCCGGTGGGGGCGTATTCGCGGCGGCTGACGCTGGCGGTGCAGAAGACGGCGCAGCAGTTGGGGTATGAGCTGCTGATCGAGGGGATGCGGACGGCGGACCTGTTGGGCGGGCGGATTCCGGTGATGGTGGAGCGGCGGTCGGTGGATGGGGTGATACTGGATGGGCGGACCAGCCCGGCGCACACGCTGTTTCTGCATGAGCGGGGGATTCCCTTTGTGGCGACGGGGATGCGGCGGCTGGGGGCGCAGGTGCCGCAGGTGCGGCCGAATATGTACCGGCTGGCGCGGGAGGTGACGCGGGAGCTGGTGCGGCGGGGGCACGATCCGGTCTGGCTGGAGGCGAATCCGGGGCTGAATGAGGATTATCACACGGAGGCGGAGCTGATCCGGGGGTATATGGATGAGTTGCAGGCGGCGGGGCGGAGCGACATGCGGCTGTGCCCGATGCGGTGGAACCGGACGGCCGGGGCGGTGGGGCAGTTGCTGGAAAGTGACCTGTCCAACGCGGCGGTGATCGTGCAGGGGTGGGTCTGGCCGCTGGTGGCGCAGACGCTGATTGCGCGGGCGGCGGAGGCGGCGCGGACGCTGTTTGTGCCGCTGGCGTCGCGGTTGCCGGAGGAGATCGAGCCGGGGTGCCGGCATGTGCGCTGGCGGCAGGTGATGGAGGAAGGATTGACGGCGCGGCCGGCGGTGCGGGGGCTAGAGGCGGCGCTGGAGGGGCGGGGGGCGGGGT
>JBIQLO010000115.1:0-12405 GCA_044464175.1 Planctomycetaceae bacterium
AAAGGGAGAAGAGGGGCGGGCGGGGGGCGGAGGGAAGAAGGGGGGGGGGGGCGGGGGGGGGCCCGGGGGGGGGGGGGGGGGGATCGGGATGGGCAGACAGCGGCAAGCGGGTCATTGTTTTGGCTCCTCTACCTATACGGGGGGCGCTGCGCGATTTGGGGACGAAATGCGCAGCGCGATTTTGGGAATCACGGTTTTTGGGGCGGGAGGGGCGATAATTCTTTTTTTCACGAAGTTTTTTTGATTTTTTGCGCTGCGCTTTTTGTCGCCAAACGCGCAGCACGGGGTCGGGGAAGAGCGCCTACAGGTCGGGAAGGGAGGCCCCTGGGGCACGAGTCAGCGAGTACGCTGACATCGTGGCACCCACGTGGGAGGGCCCGTAGGTTGAGGGACGGATGGCCGCCACTGGGGGGTGACAGGCTGGAAGCCTGTCCTCCGATGAGGCGCTGGCGGGGCTGGAAGGATGGTGATTGAAAGGCGGTGGCGGCCCGGTAGACTAGCGGGCGATTCGCCCGCTGGGATTTTTTGATGCTCCGCTATTTCAAATTTCGACAGGATCTCTTCGCCCCCGCCCCGGCCCGGGATATTTATCTCAAGCGCGGAGCGGGAAAGGGATGGCCAGAGGAGTGCCCGCCGATCCGGGCGGCTCAGGGGTTTGGGTATGACCTGCTTGCCAATTTTGAGATCGCGTTTGTCCGGTCGCGCGGGGGGTGGCGGGTTGAGCCGGACATCGTCCTCGAGAGCGATTTTGACTATGCGGCGGGGGAGGAAGCGGCCGGGGCGCCGCTCACACAGCAGTACGCCTGGTTTTGGGAAAAGGGGCAGAAGCTGCCTCATGTCATCACGGACAATGTTTATGAGCAGATCAAAAACCAGGTGAAGATCAGCACGTTTCTGTTTCTCCAGACCGACCCGAATGAGATGCTGCTGATGACGGCCATTCCGAACCTCCAGCGCCCCTGGCGGGCCATGACGGCGCTGATCGAGACCGACTGGTACCCGGCCGCCTATCCGTGGCACGCGGTCGTCGAGCTGGACCCGTCCCAGAAGCGCATCACGATTGCCAAGGGGGAGCCATTGTGCCGGGTAATCCCCCTTCGCCGCGACACCTATTTCGCCCAGCCGATGTCCGAAACCGACTTCGACGCGTTTTTTGCCCGGACGCAGAAATGGCTGGCGACGCATGGGCGGGCGGAGCATGAGGGGACGCTGGACATCACGCGCACGTATGTAAAGCAACAGGCCCGATCCAAGTTTATTGTCATGGAATGACGCAAGGCCCTGTTGATTGTCCGGTGGAAGTGACAACGAAGCGATCTGACGCAACAATTCCCTCCATGCCTGATCCGCAGCGCATCCTGATCATTAAGCCCAGTGCCATTGGTGATGTGGTGCATGCGCTGCCGGTGCTGAATCTGCTGCGGCGGCGCTGGCCGGAGTCGGTGATTGACTGGCTGGTCACTCCGGCCTGCGCCGGGCTGCTGGAGGGGCACGAGCAACTGGATGAGGTGGTCCTGTTCAACCGCCGCCACTTTGGGAAAGGGTGGTACCGGCCGAAGATCGCCCGGGAGTTTTGCGGCTGGATGCTCCAGCTTCGCCGCCGGGGGTATGACCTGGTGATCGATCTCCAGGGATTGTTCCGCAGCGGATGGCTGGCGTGGGTGAGCGGCGCGCCCCGGCGCGTCGGGTTTGCCAATGCCCGCGAAGGGGGCTGGGTCTTTTACACCGATCGCATCCGGCTGGATTCGGTTGAATGCCATGCGGTCGAGCGCTATGTGAAACTTGCCCAATTCCTGGGTTGCCCCAGCGGCGAGCCGGTGGAATTCCCCTTCGCGACCACGGCGGGGGACCGGGAGGTGGTGGCCGGGCTGCTTGGGAATGTGGAACGATTTGCGGTCCTGCTGCCGGGGACCAACTGGGCAACCAAGCGCTGGCCGATCGGCCACTTCGCCGAGCTGGTCAACCCACTGCGGGAGCGATTGGGTCTGCAGACGGTGGTGGCCGGGGGGCCCGGCGACGTCGAGCTGGGGCAGCAAATTCCCGGGGCACTGAACCTGGCCGGGAAGACGTCGCTTCGGCAGCTGACCGCCCTGCTGGAGCGGGCGGCCCTGGTCATCGCCAACGACAGCGGGCCGATGCACATTGCCGCCGCACTGGGACGGCCGCTGGTGACGCTGTTTGGCCCCACCAATCCGGTCCGGACCGGCCCGTTCAACCGGCCCGAGACGGTCCTCCGTTTGGACATCGCCTGTGCCCCCTGCTATTCGCGGACGTGCTCGCATCAGAGCTGCCTGCAGTGGCTGGGGCCGCAAGCTGTGCTGGCAGCGGCGGAGCGGCAGTTGCGCCAGTCCGCCCATTTACCAATGGACCCCCAGAGCGTATCCTGAAACCATTCTCGGACCGGCGACGGTGATTCGTCATCGCCACCCTTAAACAACCAGGGAACCAACAATAAAGGAACGCGTCCATGTCATTAAAATCGCTCATCGACTGCGGCACCAAGGTGTGGTCGGATTCGATCGACCCCACGGTTCTGGACAAGGACATTCCGCTGGGCATCACCGGCGCGACCTCCAATCCGATCATCATCGCCGATCTGATCAAGACGGGGGCATTCGACGAGACTCTGGGGGAATTCCTTGAGGAGGGTCTCAGCGATGCCGACCTCGCCTGGCACATGACCGACCATATGGTGCATGACGCCCAGGAGCGCTTCTGGCCCATTTACCAGCGGACGCACGGGGACGATGGGTACGTCAGCTTTGAGCTGGATCCCCTGCTGGAGGACCCGCACCAGAACCTGCCGCACGCCCATCGGGTGCAGCGTTATATTGAACTGGGCAAGCAGTGGTCGCAGGGGCACTCCAACCGGATGATCAAGGTGCCGGCCACCGCGGCCGGGATCGATGCGCTGGAGGAACTGGCGGCGGCAGGGGTCACGATCAACGTCACCCTCTGCTTCACCGAGCGACAGTACCTGCTGTCCCGTGATGCGATCTGGCGCGGGGCGCAGCGGCACCGGGGGGGGCTGGAGAAGTTCAAGAGCGTTTACAGCATCTTTGTGTCGCGGGTGGATGTCTATACGGCCCAGCACGTGCCGGAGCTTTCCGATGCGGCCCAGGGGCAGGTCGGGATTGCCAACGCGAGGCACATGTGGCGGCTGAACCAGGCGTTCTGGCAGGATAAGAACGTACGGCTGAAACAGGAGATCATTTTCGCCTCGACGGGGGTGAAGATGCCGTCGGATCCGCCGGACAAGTATGTGGCTGCGCTGGCCGGGAGCGACATTCAGACCAACCCTCCCGCCACGAATGAGGCGGTGGAGAAGCTCAACAAGCAGTACACGCGGACGCTGGACCAGCAACTGCCTCAGGCGGTGCTGGATGAAATTGCCCAGAAGGTGGATGTCCAGAAGATGGAAGACAAGCTGATGGAGGAGGGAATCGAGAAATTTGCCAAGCCGCAGAAGGCGTTGCTGGAGCAGATAGCCAAGAAGCGGGCCGCCCTGGCGGGGGCGAAGTAGGCCGGGGCATGGGGGGGGCAGGCAGGATCGGGAGTCACGGCGCTTCATATCGAGTTCTTGTTGTCCCATTTGCCTGGGCCAGGCTCCGGCCTAAAATAGCAAAGGCACTGCCGACGAATCGGGCCATGTGCGCCCTCCGCGGCATCGGCGCAGGTTGGTGGCGGGCTTGCCGGCCGTCCGATTTTAATCCTTCCGAACAGTTATGAAGCAAAGGGCCATGCCACTGCCGCTTGCGAGGCGCGGGGCGATGGGACAATTGATGCGGGCTCGCCACGGACAATCGCTCCGAACCATCCTGATATTGTTGGCCGTCGCGGTCGTTCTGGCCGGAGGGGCGTGGGGGCTTCATGCGCTGCTTCGCCCTACGGTGGTGGTGGCCGAGGCGGGAACGGGGCCGGTCATTGAAGCATTTTATGCCACGGGGACCGTCCAGCCGCAGCGGGAGTACGCCATCAGGACGAGCATTGCCGGCATCATCACCGAGGTGAAGGTGGACAAGGGGGACCGGGTGAAGAAGGGGCAGGTGGTGGCGGTTGTGTCCGATCCGGCGCTGGATTACGCCCTGAACAAGGCCGAAGCGCAGCTTCAGGAACAGGCGGCCCTGTCCGATCCGAAGCGCTCACCGGCGCTGGCGGAGCTGGATGCGCGGATCGCGGCGCAGGAGACGCTGCTGGACATCGCCCAGCGCGAGCGGGATCGCCAGCAGGAACTGATCACCAAAAACGCCGCTTCCCAGAGCGATCTGGATCGGTCGCTGGAGCGGTTCAAGCAGACGTGGGGCGATCTGGAGGCGCTTAAGGAGCAGCGGCGGATGAAAGCCCTGGCGCTGGCGCGGGAACTGGAGGTGGCGCGGGCGGCGGTGCAAACCGCGCGGTGGAATCAGGAACTGCAGACCATCAAGAGCCCGGTGGACGGGGTGGTGCTGGACCGGCCGGTGTCGCGGGGGACACGGATGGCGGCCAATGACCATCTTATGCAGGTGGCGGATCTCTCTCCGGACAATCTGGTGATGCGAGCGGCGGTGGATGAGGAAGATCACGATCAACTGCGCGAGGGGCAGCTGGTGCAGATGGTGCTCTATTCCTTCCCCGGACGCACCTTCGAGGGGCGGGTGGAGAAGATATATGCCCAGGCCGATCCGGAGCGACGCACCTTCGAGGTGGACATTCGCTTTACACCATTGCGCGATCGGCTGGCGCCCGGAATGACGGGGGAACTGGCGTTCATCACGCAAAGCAAGGACCAGGCGCTGGTCGTGCCGGCCCAGGCGCTGCAGGCGGGAAACATCTGGACGGTGGATAACGGGCGGGCGCACCGACAGGTGGTCAAAATCGGATTGAAGAATGTGCAGCGGGTGGAAGTGGTAGAGGGGATCGAGGCTGGCCAGCTGGTGATCCTCAGCTCGACCGCCGACCTGAGCGATGGGCAGCGAGTGGGGACGCGCCTGCAAACGCCCGAGGAGATGGCCGGGCCTGAGGCAGCGAAGAAATCGGATTCGTTCAGGGGTTTTAACCCCTAACCACTAACTTGTCCGGGCGGGCCGTTCCGCCCGGCGGCCGGGATTGTCGTCATGCGCTGGTTCATCTCCATCCGCTATTTTCTCAGCCATAAGCGGCAGTCGCTGGTCTGCATCGCGGGGGTGACGATCAGCGTGATGATGCTCATCACCATGCAGGCAATGATGAGCGGGTTCACGGACAAGTTCATTATCGAGACGGTCGAATCCTCGGGACACATCATCATCCACGATGAGCCGCGCGAGACGCGCACGCCGATTTTGCAACAGGCATATCCCGATCCCAATGCGGTGCTGGAACTGAAGGGGGTCAAGCCGCGCGACCAGATCAAGCACATTCGCAACGCTGGGGGGATCATGGCGATGCTCCGCCGGATGCCGGGGGTTCAGGCGGTGGCGCCGATGGTGACCGGCGACGCCATCGCCACCTACGGCACCAAGACGGTGAATATCGCGGTCTACGGCGTGGAGCCGGTGGATCAGTTGAAGGTGACCACCATCGGCGACAATGTCATTTCCGGCAGCTTCGACCGGCTCAAGAGCACGGCCGACGGGATCGTGCTGGGCAGCGGGGTGGCGGATGTGCTGGGGGCGAAGGTGGACGACATCATCACGCTGGCCGGCTCAGAGGGGGGGCGGACCACGGCCAAGATCGCGGGCATTTTCCAGACGGGGGTGACGCCGGTGGATTATTCCAGGTGCTATATGCTCCTGAACGACGCCCAGACGCTGCTGAATCGCAAGAACATCATCAACCAGATGATCCTGCGCACCACGGACTACACGCAGGCGCGCGACTACGCGGCGAGGATCGAGTCGATCATCGGATACAAGACCGAAAGCTGGCAGGAGGCGAATGAAAATTTTCTTAAAATCTTCCGGATTCAGACGATCATCACCTATTTCATCACGGGGGCCCTGCTGGTGGTCTCCGCCTTTGGGGTGCTGAATATCCTGGTGATGGCGGTGCTGGAGCGCGTCAACGACATCGCTATCCTCAAGTCGTTCGGCCTCTCGCGCTGGGATGTGACGGCGATCTATCTCTTCCAGGGAATGCTCATCGGGCTGATCGGCTCGACGATCGGCCTGATCCTGGCCAAGCTGGCGGTCGAGGGGCTGCGCCGGCTGCCCATCCAGATGGAGGGGCTGGTGCATACCGAGGGGCTGCTGATGAGCGAGCACCTGAGCCAGTATGTCATTGCCTTCATCGCCTCCATGGCGATCGTGCTGCTGGCGGCGGCCTATCCCGCCCGGCGGGCCGCCAAATATGATCCGGTGGAGGTCATCCGCGGAGCCCATTAGGATTCATGCCAATGAATGACCGGCTGCTTGTGCAGAACCCCCAGACTGATCTCCAGGGCGGATCGAATGCCGCCCCGGCCGGTCCCAACGAACCGGTTCTGCTCCGCGCCCGCAATGTGCACCGGATACTGGGCACCGGTGAGGCGGCCAACCGTGTGCTCAAGGGGGTCAATCTATCCATCCAATCGCGCGAATATGTCTCGATTGTGGGGGCGAGCGGCTCGGGCAAAAGCACCCTGCTCTACCTGCTGGGCGGGTTGGACCGCCCGGACAAGAACGACCTGGATGGACGGGCGTTTGATCCACCCAGCCGTGTTTACATTGACGGTGCGGACACCATGGCCCTGGGGGACGCCGAGCTGGCGCTGCTGCGCAATGAAAAGGTGGGATTTGTATTCCAGTTTCATTATCTGCTTAAGGAATTCACCGCGCAGGAAAATGTCTGCCTGCCGATGTTCAAGCTCGGGCGGCTGAGTCGGGCCGACGCCCTGGAGCGGGCGGCCGGGCTGCTGGGCCGGCTGGGGCTCCAGGACAAAATCGCCCGCCGGGCCAACCGGCTCTCCGGCGGCGAACAGCAGCGCGTCGCCATTGCCCGTGCCCTGGCCAATGAGCCGGCCGTCCTGCTGGCCGATGAGCCGACAGGTAACCTGGACCGGAAAAACAGCGACCGTATTGCCGAAGTGTTCGATGAACTGGCCTCCGCCGGGCAGGCGATCGTCATGGTGACGCACGACACCACATTGGCCCGCCGTGCGGGACGCATGATCACCATGGAGGATGGGAATATCATTGCCGATGAGAATCTGCGCCCGGTGTGACGGGTGATGGTTCAATCCGTCGCGCCGCCGCACACAGAGCCAGCGCCGCGGCGGCAATGGCCGCCGTCTCCACGCGCAGTACGGTTGGGGTCAGGGAGATGGCCGGGAGATGCCGCTGCTCAAAGAGCGCAATCTCTTGTTCGCTCCAACCCCCTTCCGGGCCAATCAACAAGAATAGTCGGCGTGGAATGGCGCGGGCGACCATCGGTTGGGCATCGCTCCGGGTGGAAAGGTGCCAGAGGGCCGCCTCCTCGGCCTCCGCCCGCCCAATCACCTCCGGCAGCTCGGTCAAAGGCTCGATGCCCATCACACCCCGCCGCCGGGACTGGCGCGCCGCCTCGGTGGCCAGGCGCGACCAGCGCTCCAGCTTGTTTTTCCCCGCCGGCGCTACAACCGACCGCTGCGTCCGCAGCGGGATGAAGCAATCGACTCCCAGTTCGGACAGTTTCTCGATCATCCAGTCGGCCCGTGCCCCTTTGGGAACGGCTGCCGCCACGGTCAGCGCCATCCGGTCGAGCGGGGGCGGTTGCACCTGCTCCACGCGCACCTGGACGCCCTTCTCACCGCAGGCGATGAGCGTCCCCCGCGCCTGTTGCCCGGCATCGTCGAACAATTCCAACGCATCCCCCACCCCCAAACGCAACACATCCTTTACATGGTGTGCCTGCGCGGCGGCCAATTCGAGGTTGCCGGCATGAAGATGGGCAATATAGGCACGTCGAATCATGAATAGGGCCTACGGTCGTCTTTGGATCCATTGGTTGGCGCATGGAACGCATGATGAACATTGACGCTCACACCGCGCAAGATATTATAATTCATCTGGCGTTTCCGATCACCGGCCTCACACCCTTGGAATGAATTCATGCAGCCGGACGCGTCTCCGATCTCCAATGTTGCCTCCGGAACAGGACAGTCGCAAGGGCGGCAGTCCGGTCAGCGCGAACAGTTCGCGCTGGAGGAAGTGGCGGTCGTCCTGTCCAATTTCGACATCGGGGCCATTGAGGCGGTCACCGAGTATCCGCGCGGCTCGCGCAAGGCGCCCAAGCTGCTGATCACCAGCGAGCAGGGGAAATTCCTCCTGAAGCGCCGGGCCCGGGGGCGGGATGATCCCTTTCGTGTGGCTTTTTCCCACGCGCTGCAGTTGTACCTGGCTTCCAAGCAGTTTCCCCTGCCGCACCTGATCGGGACGCGGAAGGACAACAATTCCATGTTCCAGTGGCGCAACGCCACCTACGAACTTTTTGAATACATCCCCGGGCAGAACTACCCTCAGACGCTGGAGGCCACCTTTGAGGCCGGGCGGGTGCTTGCGCTTTATCACAAGCTGCTGCACAATTTTCAGACGGAATGGAAGCCGGCCACCGGCAGCTATCACATGGCCTCGGCCGTTGAGCAGGGGCTGAAGACCATTCCCGCCACCGTCCCGGCGGGCGAGCCGGACCTGCGCGAAATCCTGGCGTTTCTGCTGGAGGCGTACCAGGGCGCGGCCTCTCGCGCCGAGGCCGAGGGTCTGGCGACCTGGCCCAAGCAGATCGTCCATGCCGACTGGCATCCGGGCAACATGATCTTTCGGGGGAACCATGTGGTTGCCGTGATCGACTACGATGCGGCCCGGCGCCAGCCCAGGGTGCTGGACGTGGCCAACGGAGCGCTGCAGTTTTCCATCCTCGGCGGCGAAAACGATGCCGACAAATGGCCCGACTATCTCGATGAAAGCCGGTTCAAGCGGTTTTTGCGGGGCTATGATGAGGTGATGCTCCTGTCGGAGGCGGAAGTGCGTGTGCTGCCGTGGCTGATGATCGAAGCGTTGATCGCCGAGGCGGTTTTCCCCATCGCCGCCACCGGCTCATTCGGGCGGATGGATGGCATGCCGTTTCTCCGCATGGTGCAGCGCAAGGTGCTGTGGCTGCAGAAGTCGGCCAAGCACCTGAATGACCTGGCGAGCGGATGATTGAAGGGCCGCAAGCCGAATGGAAGAGCGCATGAGAACCGGTTGTAGAAAACAGTTCGCATTCGGGATTTTTCTGGCCATGCTGTCGGCCGTGACGGGAGCTTCGCCGGCGGCCGCCAAGCGAGGCCAGCCGGCGTCGACGCAAATTTTGGCGGGCGCCTATGCCAGGCTGGCCGACGCCGATCCGGCGGTTCGGCAGGCAGCTCAACAGCAGTTGATGCGTCTGACGTTGACCGATCTGCCGACGCTGCGGGAGGTGGCGGCCCGCCATCAGCCCACGCCCGCACAGGTTCCCGCGCTGCGCCAGGTGGTCACCGGCGTGGTGCTGGCCTCCAAACCATACGATGCCGATCAGGGGCGCGGGTTCCTGGGCGTGAGCCTGGGGGTGGTGACGCTGGAGCAGGGGCGGCAACTGGTGGTTGTGGAATCCCGCCTGCCGGGATTTGTCGGCTACCGCCAGCTTCGGGATGGGGACATCTTCATCGCGGTCACCGCCGTCCAGCGCATCGCCATCGACAGCGTCACGCGGCTGCAACAGGCGATCCTCGGTCAGCCGGCGGGAACTCACCTGGTCGTGAGCGTCCTGCGGGGCGGGCGCCTGGTCGATGTGCCGCTGACGCTTGACGCCGTTCCTCAATCCCCTCAGGAGGCGGCCCCCAACCTCGCGCCGGATCCGGCCCAGTTTCAGGCGATGCAGGCCGGCCGGCTAAAGGAGGCGCAGCAGTACTGGGATGAGCATTTCGCGCCCCTGTGCGGTGGCGGCGAGTAATTCATCTCAGCGGCGCGCTTGATGCTGTTCCTTCGCCCGGTAGACATGCGGCACGATGAGCAGAAGCTGCTCATATCGCTCAGACGGCTCTTCCTCCACCAGGAAGAGATGTCCCAGCCGCGTGGGGTAGATGGCTTGGGGCGAGGGGGCGAGGATAAGAAACTCACCCGGCGCCAGATCGGCGACCAGCCCCAGGTCATACAGCGTTTCGGGGGTGGTGTACTGCACCTCCTGAGCGTTGTTCATCGCGGTGTATTCCAGTCGCCGCCGCGTGGCCCGGAGGATCGGACAGAGGCTGATGCGCACATTGGCCCAGGCTCGGACCGAGGGCTGAAAATGAACCGCCAGCAGGTCATCGACGCTGTCGTAGCTGCGCCCGTGAAGGCGGCCGTCCCGGTCAAAATAAAAGATAGTCTGACCCGCCACGCCATTTTTAAAGGGAATCTCGATCCCCTGCCCATCTCCGCCAGTGAGCGTGCTTTTTTGAGTGCGGGAGGGATATAGATCGATCAGACCCTTGAAATAGTCCCACTGATCCACGGAGGCGATTCCCATGCGGATGCCGTTGCGAAAGAGCACCTGGCGCTGTGATGGATTGAGTGAGTCCTCGTCGACCTTTTTCCAGAAGGTCGGATCGGCGCTGATCGCTCCGAACGGGACGCGCAGACGGTAGAGGTCCAGATAGACATAGAGCAGGTCGCGCCGATGGGAACGGGAATCGGTCGGGCGCGTGGCCGGATCGGAGGTGATTGGGGCGAGGGTAAAGTGGTGGATATTAAAACTCTCATCCGGTAAATCGGAGGAGGGGCCCGACCGGCAGCCGTTTAAAATCAGCAGCGAAGACACGACGGCCAGACACCAGGGTTGGAGCCACGGGCCAAACCGCCCCCCCTCCCGATGCGGCTTTGTCGTTCTGTCCTTGGAATGGGTCATCCTATTGGGCGATTGTGGCCGAGAGCAGCTCCAACCCACGATCCAGCTCCGCGCGGGTGATGTTGATGGGAGGCGCCAGGCGGATGACGGTCTTGGCCGTCACGTTGATGTTGAGCCCGCGCTGCAGGGCACGCTCCACCAGCTTGTCAGGGGCTTCTTTCAACTCCACGCCGATGAACAGTCCCCGGCCGCGCACCTGGGCGACCTTCGGCGCAATGGCGACATCGGCACGCAGGCGCGAGATGGCATAGTCTCCCAGTTCCCGGGCATGCGCGATGAGGTTCTCCTTCTCAATCACATCCAGCAGCGTGCGCGACACCGCCATGGCGATCGGGTTGCCGCCGAGCGTGGAGCCGTGCTTGCCGGGCGTCATCAGCCGGGCCATTTCCGGTCGGGCGAACATAACGCCCACCGGAAGCCCGCCACCAATCGCCTTGCCCAGAGTCATGATGTCAGGACTGACGCCGAAGTGTTGGTGCCCAAACCAGCGCCCTGTGCGCCCGCAGCCGGTCCACACCTCGTCGAAAATCAGGGCCAGCTTCCGTTGGTCGCACAACTGGCGCACGCGCTGAAGGTACCCTTCGGGATAGAGGTTCACCCCCCCCTCTCCCTGGATCGGCTCCATGACGATGCCCGCCGTCTCTTCATCCACGGCGCGCTCCAGCGCATCGAAATCCCCCCCCTCTACGCGCACGAAGCCGGGGACCTCCGGTTCAAATCCCTCACGAACGGCCGGATTGCCGGTGGCGGCGATCATCGCCAGCGTCCGCCCGTGAAAGCTTTTGGTCAGCGAGATGATCTTCCAGCGCCGGGGGCTGAACTGCCCTCCATGCAGCCGCGCCAGCTTGACCGCCGACTCATTGGCGTCCGCACCCCCGTGGCAGAAGAACGCTTGGCCGGGGAAGGCCAGACGCCCCAGCCGCTCGGCCACTTCAATCTGCGGCTCGGTGTAGAACTGGTTGCCGACATGCCAGAGCTTCTCCGACTGCTCCCTGGCCGCCGCCACCAGTGCCGGATGGCAATGGCCCAGGACGCCCGCGCCAAACCCGGCGAACAGGTCCAGATATTCCTTCCCGTCGGCATCCCAAAGCCGGCACCCCTGCCCGCGTGTCATGACCACCGGAAGCCGGCTGTAGTTCTGGATCAGGGCCGACTGGCCCCGCTGCACTATGTCCTGCATCGTTCCCATGCTTCAACCCTTTTCGTTTGTCAACTCGCCTCGGCGCGGAACGGTCACCGTCTCAAGGGGCCGCCCGCGCCAAAGGCCGAAGCATACCACAATCGCGGCGCGGGAAAAGAAAAGGGCCCGCCACGAAGGCGGGCCCGAGTCGTTGAGCAAAAGGAAGCCTCAGGCTCAGGGGGTCAGAACCGGCAGCAGGACGCTGTCGTTCAGGTCATAGGGGGTGCCGTCGTCGTTGCTGCTGGCAGGCGCGGCGCCCTTATCATCCACAGTCGTGGACTGATCGCGGTAGGTGTAGATGTTGTCGCGCTGAGCGCCGACAAAGGGGTTGCTGGTCCACTCGACGTGGCCGTCCCCGTACAGCACGTTCTGGCCATCGCGGCCATGGTTAGCGCTGTTGCCGCCGCGCA
>JBIQLO010000116.1:0-12299 GCA_044464175.1 Planctomycetaceae bacterium
GAGCCCGTCGAGCACCGGCAGCGGCTGATGCCGCTCCACGCTGAACAGAATCCAATCCTCCAGCGCGCTTTGCAATGACTCGCGGCAACCCTCCAGGGTCGGTTCATTGGCCCAGACCCCCGGACAGTCGGGAATTTCCCCGTAATAGGTGCCGTCGTCGGACAGAATTTCATACCGTGCCCGCCGCATGGCGGCCTGGATGTATTGCAACAGCATCGGCCGGCTCCTTTTTCAAAATTATAGAGTCCGTTTTAATCGGTTCCACCGCGGATTACTCCCTTCGCGGTCGGCATGACAGCCCGGAGCCCCCCTACAAAAACAGCATCCCCTCGGCCATCAACCCCGGCCCCAGCCCGATCGCCACGCAGGGGGTGGGGGCCTGCCGCCCGATCAGGTCGCGCAGAAGGAACAGGATCGTGGCCGACGACATGTTGCCGTGCCGCCCCAGGATGTCTCGTGCCGGTTGCAGCGCCGGCCCCGGCAGCTCCAGCGCGTCGGCCACGGCCGACAGGATTTTCGGCCCGCCCGGATGGATCGCCCAACTGGCAATGTCCCCCACCGCCATCCCATGCCGCCGAAGCCACCCGTCGCACCAGGGGCGCAGGTGCCGGCGCACCAGGTCCGGCACGGCCGGCGACAGGCCCATCTCAAATCCGTGGTCGCCGATCACCCAGGTCATGTCCGCCAGCGTGTCGGGCAGGAGGCAACTGCCCGTGTCGCGCAAGCGCCATTGTCCCTCCTGCCCCTCCCCGCGCCCCAGCACGGCCGCCGCCGCCCCGTCGGCAAAGAGGGCGTTGGCGATCAGCTTGTCCGTCCGCCACCCATAGGCGAAATGCAGCGTGCACAGTTCCACGCAGCAGACCAGCACCTTGGCCGAGGCATCGGCCAGGACCGCATCGCGCGCCGCTCCCAGCGCGTTGAAGGCCGCATGGCACCCCATGAACCCGATCTGCACCCGCCGCACCTGCGGCGAGAGGCCCAGCCGCCCGATCAGGGCCGCATCCAGCCCGGGAGCGAAAAACCCCGTGCAGGAGACGGTGATCAAATGGGTGATCTCCCCCGCCTTGGTGCGGGCATGGTCCAGCGCGGCCGTGGCCGCCGCCTGGGCCAGCGGCGGCGCTTCGGCGGCGTAGCGCGCTATGCGCTGGGCCGTCGTCGGACCGGCATCCCCCTCCTGCTCAGGCGCGGGATAAAACGCTTGGAGGGCCCCCAGCGGGTCCGCCTGCCCCCGCACCAGCACCGATCCCCGACGCTCGATCCCGCTGCGCAGGAAGACCCGCTGGAGCCACGCCTCCTGCTGGGGTGTCTGACACGCCATCGCCGCCGCCAGACGCGCGGCCTGCCCCTGCGGCACCCCCGGTGGCGTCGCCGTGCCGATCCCCAGCAATGTGGCGGCCTGCGTCATCCCGCTCCTTCCCCTGTAGGCGGGGTCGCCAACCCCGCTGCGGCCTCAACGAGGCCGCCTACAGTCGCCCGGCTCAGATACGCCCCGGCCGCCGGAATCGCCCGCCCCAGCGCCATCCCCATCCCGGCCAGCGGCGGATGATGCATCATCGGGCGCAGCCAGCGGCACCAGCGCTGCCGGCGCTCGATCCTCCTCCGATGCCGCCGTTTCCACCGCCGCGGCAATTCCGTGGTCCATCCCTCCGCCAGCAAACCCGCCGCCTCCATCGCCCCCAGAATCGCCCACGCCATTCCCTCCCCGGTAAACGGCTCGACATATCCGCAGGCATCCCCCACGGCCAGCACGCGCTTGTCCCCCAGCCGCCGGCGCCGGCGCGTCAGTCGGCCGGTGGCGATGAAATGCCGCTCGCCCTCCATTACGTGGCGGTCGTCTGGGCTCAGAATCCGCCGGATCAGTCGCTCCGGCCCGCCACTGCCCCGGCAGGCGGCCGGGTCCAGCGCTGCCGCCAGGTGCACCCGCCCATCGCCCAGCCTCACCCGTCCGACATATCCGCCCCTCCCCACATCCATTCGAATCGTCCCCGCGGGCAGATCCCCCGCCCCCGTCGTGCCAACGCCGATCCACGACCGCCCGCCCACCCGCCACGCCGCCCATGGCTCCTCTTTCAGCAGCGTTCCGTTGATCCCATCGCACGCCAGCACCACCCCCGCCCGAACGACCTGCATCCGCTCCCCTAAGCCCAACGCCACGCGCCGGAGCCCGCTGTCGGACGTTGGCAACAGCCTGGCCGACACGCCGCTGCGGAAGGCGCAACCCCGGTTCATCGCCTCCCCCACCAGCGCGGCGTCGAACTGCGCCCGATCCACCGCCACCCCGCCCGGCACATCCATCACCAGCGATCGCCGCCCGACCCGCCACAGGGCCCGCTCAATCCCCGCTCCCCCGCGCAAGGCTCCCCCCAGTCCGATCCGCTGAAGCAACCCCACCGCCAGCGCATTGAGACACCCCCCGCAGGTCTTATCACGCGGCCAGCGGCTGCGCTCCACCAGCAGCACGCGCTGCCCTCGCGCCGCCAGCAGGGCTGACGCCACGCTCCCGGCCGGGCCCGCACCGACGACGATGACATCCCAGTCCGTTTGCATGACGTGCGCGCTGGACAATCCATCCCCCCCGTAGGCGGCCTCGTCGAGGCCGCAGTGCGGGGTCACCGACCCCGCCTGCAAGAGAGCCGCAATTCGTGGTTCAACGACCCCGCCCACAGGCCCACGTTATCAGCATTCGCAGCGGGTGACAGCGCTGGATATGGGCTCCGCCCAGTCCGGCGCGGCCGGCCAGCGCGCGCATCTCCCGAATCGTCCAGGCCGCCCGCACGCTGGCCGGACCGTCGTGATGGACGATCGGGCTGCGGCTGAGTAACCGGCACCCCACCCACGCCGCCACCCACCCCGGCCGGGAGCGCTGCAGGTCGCTGATAAGCACCCCCCGCCCCGCCATTCGGTCCAACCGCCCCAACACCGCCGACACCGCCTCCTCATCCGCCAGATGATGCAGAAAGAGGCTGTTGGTCACCACATCCACCCCACCGCCCGCCACCACCGGCCCGTCCGTCACGTCCGCCACGATCCCCCGGCAGCGGACGCCCGCCTGCCGCGCGGCCTCCAGAGCCATCCGCACCGCCGCTTCGCTCCGGTCCATCAGGATCAGCTCCACCATCACCCCCGCCCGATGCGCCCGCTGCGCCAGCTCGATGGGCACATCCCCGCCCCCGCACGCCACATCCAGCAGCGTCAGATGGTCCAATCCCTCCTCCCGCGCCAGCTTCAAGAGGGGCGCCAGCAGATGGGCGGCCGTGCCCGATGTGCGGTTGATCCGGCGCAGCCCCGCCAACGCCGCCTGATGGGCGGCCGGGTCCAGCCCCGGCCCATCCATAATTTCCCCGCTCACCCGGCGGCGGTTCAGCCAGAAGTCGATCATGTCGGCAGGGATTATACAGACAGGCTTGTCGTAACCGTTCAGTCGCATGCAGTACCGCCAGTGCCCTCACTGGCGGAATCGTGGGACAGGCTTCCAGCCGCCTCTGTAGGCGATCTTTGTTGAAGATCGCCACGGCCTCAACGAGGCCGTCTACAGGTGAGGACTGAAAGGTTACGGCTTGTCCGCATCCTTTTTTGTCTCACAGCGTCGCTGTCCGCCAGATCCCCAGGTGCGCCGGCCCGCGGCAGGCATGGATCTGGCCGGTCTGGGGCCGCATGATGACGCAGGCGTTGGTGGTGATGTGGTTGGGCGGCAGGTCATGGCGGCAGATGGCATTGTCGCCGCCGTCGTGATCGGAAAAGAGTGCTTTGACTGTCGCCACATCCACCCGGTCGGCCGCCGCCAGCAGTTGCCCCACCCGCCGCTGCCGGCAGGTCGTCGATTCGGTGGTCGCCGGAATTTCCATCGCCGACACCTCGGGCGAGAGGGCATGGTTGCAATGCACCAGCGCCCCCTCGCGCGGGCGCAGTTGCGCGCACCGGGTCGCGCTGCACTCCAGACCCACTCCCTCCCCCGTGGCGTCGGCCAGATAGTAATAGTGGGCCGCGCTGCGCGGCGCCTCGCGCACAGCCGCCACCGCCTCGGCCAGCGTGCGGCTGCGAATCGCCCGATGCAGCACCGACAAATACTGCACCCCCAACCGGGCGTCCGTCGTGCGCAGGTTCGTGTTTCCGACGGCGATCCCCTCGCTGCTGAGCCCAATGAGTGTCAGACACCCCGTCAGCGTCAAACTCCAGGTTTCAGGCCCCCCATCGGTGGGGCGGCGATGCACGAAGCGCACAAACGGCAGATTGTCGGTCATCAAATCCCAGGTCTGCCCGACCAGCGTCTGCCCATCGCCCGTGCGCTGGCCCGTCACGATCAGCGATGAGCACCCGCCCCCGGCCGCCAGCAGGTCGCGGAAATCGGTCAGCCCCTGCGTGATGTACAGCTGCTGCGGCGAGAGCCCCGCCCCCCGCGCGATCCCGCAAAACTCCTCATACCCGCCCGGATCGTATGCCTGGGTGATGGCCAGGCACTTGTGGGCAATTCCCAGCGCCTGGTCGGTGTCAAAGCGCTGTCCCTCGGCCCGGGCGAAGGTCAGCGCCGCCCGCAGCCGCCGCTCATAGAGCTGGCGCGTCTCGGCCCGCGTCGCCTCGCCAAACTGCTCCCCCATGTCGGCCATCCCGCCGTGCAGTTCCACCACCGCCAGCTCCAGCGGCTCATCTCCAAAGGGATCGCTCATGTCCGGCTCCCGCTAAATGATCCTCAATCGGCGCGCTTCCCTGACCCCGCGCGGCTCTGTAGGCGGGGTCATTGACCCCGCGCGGCCTGAACGAGGCCGCCTACACAGACCCATTCTACCCCGCCGCCGCCTCGCTCGCTTCCACCTCGGCCGGGCGGGCGTCGGCCAGGGACCCGAACCGCCGCACCTGCGGGAAGAGCCAGGCGATGCACAACACCGTGGCGATCGTGCCGATCCCCCCAAAGACCACCGACCCCACCGCCCCCCACAGCCACGCCGTCAGCCCGCTTTCGAGCCCCCCGATCTGGTTGGAGGCGCCGATGAAGATGTTGTTGACGGCCGACACCCGCCCGCGCATGGAATCGGGCGTCAGCACCTGCACCAGCGTGTGGCGGACAACGACGGAGATGTTGTCAAACGCCCCGATCAGGAAAATCATCAGGAACGAGAGCCAGTACCACTTGCTCAGCCCGAAGATGATCGTGGCCAGCCCGAAAAAGCCCACGGCGATCAGCATCGCCCGCCCGGCGTGCTTCATCGGCGGCAGGTGCGCCATCAGGATCGCCATGGTGAAGGCCCCGATCGCCTCGGCCGCCCGCAGCCACCCGAATCCCACCGCCCCCACGTGCAGAATGTCGGTGGCGAAGATCGGCATCAGATAAACCGCCCCGCCCAGCAGCACCGCGAAGAGGTCGAGCGTCAGGGTCGCCAGGATGATTTTGTTCTTGCCCACGAACCGAATCCCCCCCGACAGCCGCCGCAGCGGCGGCTCCTTGCGCTCGCGCTGGTCCGGCGGTTCGGCGAATTGCGGGCGGGGCATCTTCCAGACCATCACCAGAAATACCAGCTTGGTCAGGGCATCCGCCCCATAACACAGCTCCAATCCGCCGGAGATTTTCAAACTCAACCAGATCAGCAATCCCCCCAGCGCCGGGCCCACCATCGACGCCACCTGAAAGACCGAGGCGTTCCACGTCGCCGCGTTGGAATAAATCTTCAGCGGCACCAGTTGCGGCACCAGCGCGCTGCGGGCCGGCTGCCCGACCGCCAGAAACCCCGCCTGAAGCAGTAGCACCAGGTAGATCCACGGAATGCTCCCCGGCCGATATGACAGCCACGCCAGAATGGCCGCGCACAGGCCCGCAAAAAGCGAGGTGACCTGGATCAGATGCCGCCGGTCAAACGTGTCGGCCAGCACGCCCGCCGGCAACGCCAGCAAAATGATCGGAATCGCCTGAATTCCGGCCACCCACCCCAGCGCCAGCCGCGCCTGTGACACATCCACCACCTTCAGCCGCTCGTAAATCTCCCACCCGATGGCCGTGGCGGTGATCTGTCCGCCAATGACCGCCGCCATCCACCCCACCGAGAACCAGACATACGAGGGATAGCGCAGCGCCGCATACGGATCGTGCCCGCCCACCCCCTCCTGGCGCAACTGCGGCGCCGTCGGCTCGGCCGAGGCGGGGCGCTCCTCATCGGGCACTTCATACGCGGGCAATGAATCGGAAGGATCGGGGGTGTCGCTCATGGGTGCTGGGGGGCCACTGTAGCATCGCCGGCGGCGATTGGCCACTGGTGGGTGGATATCACCCAATCCCATAGAGACGATGGAAGAGGGAAAAATGGGTTTGTTTGGAAATGGGGAATTTTGGGTTCGCCGGGGGCGGAACGCTGATTTCGATGTGCCAACGCGGTTTTAAGGCGAGTTGGGCGCGGCTCCGATTGGGCTCGTTCGTTGGGAAGGGGCCGAATTCCGGGGTGGAACCAGGCGGGGTTCCGGCAGAGGAATGGGAGCGAAAGATGAGGGTATTGGAGCATGGAAGAATATAGGCGTGAGTTAGGGTGAAGTAAAGCTAGCAACCGGGCGAGATTTTTCCAACTCCGCTTTGGCCACCAACGTCCCAAGGGTCGAAATCGATAAGGGGCCGCAGAGAACGGATAAACCAGTAGCGGCCCATTCTCCATTGCCCTAAAATAGCCACACGCACGCTCTGGCATGATCCTCAACATTCCCGAACTCGAAACCGTTCCCGCCGATCAGCGCCAGGCGCTTCTTGAAGAGGCCGTCCGCCAGACGAATGCGACGCATGGGAAAATGAGCCCCATTCCCCATTACGTCGGCTGCGCTTTGTCAATCGCCATCGTTCTTTCGCTGGCGATCATGAATCGGCCTCTTCTCATCGCGATGCTCGCCGGAGGAACCGCCTACGTCGCGAGTCTGCTCATCGGCGTGCTGATGTGGCGCCGATCCCAAGTCCGTGCCGTCCGTGCGGCCCTCTCCCGCCTCATCGCCGCCCGCGCGAGTTGAGGCTAACAAACCGCACCCCCTTCGCGGCGTCCCTCCTTTACCCCGCCCCCATCCCCCTTATGATGCACTCGCCCATGCCCGCTTCACCCCGCCCGCCCATGACGCCCCGACGCTATCTCGCCTGGGGCGTTGTTCTGTTTCTCCTGAAATACGCGGCCGACTCTCTCGTGGCGCGCGGCCTTTATCATCAGGAGTGGTCGCTGCTCAGCTATCTGGCGCCCACGCGCCTGGTGGGGCTGTTTGGCTGGCCGCAGCAGGGGCGGGATTTTCTCATGGCCATGCTGCTGGTGGCGCTGCCGTTCGTGATCGCCGGGCTGGTCGTGACGCTGCGCCGCCTGCGCGATGCCGCCCTGCCGCTGATCCTGATCGTTCTGTTCTTCCCCCCGTTCATCAACCTCCTGTTCTTTCTCACCCTCTGCTTCATTCCCTCCCGTCAGCGCATCGCTGTAGACGGGGGCGTCAAGGCCGGATCGGCCCCTGTAGACGGGGGCGTTGACCCCGTCGCGGCCTCGGCGAGGCCGCCCACAGCGCCGCTCAGTTACGCGCCCCGGACCGACCGTCCGCTGTTTGGACGCATCGCCCGCTTCTTCCCCGCCCGCTCCGAACCGGCCGCCGTGGTGGCCGCCCTGTTGCCCATCCCCTTCGCCTATGCCCTGTGCATTTTCTCCATCTATTTTCTGGGCGACTATGGCTGGGGCATTTTCGTCGGCCTGCCGTTCATCCTCGGGCTGGTGTCGGCCATCCTCTACGGCATGCGCGCCCCCCGAACGGCCGGGCAGTGCGCCGGCGTCGGCATCGCCTGCGTCCTGGCCGCCTCGGCCGTGCTGCTGGTCTTCGCCGTCGAGGGGATCATCTGCATCATCATGGCCGCCCCCTTGTGGATTCCCCTCACGCTCCTGGGCTCGGGCGTCGGCTACCTTGCCCAGAAACGCCCCCTTCCCCCGGCCAGCGCCCTGCCCATGTGCGCCAGCCTGCTGTTCGCCCTGCCGCTCTTGATGAGCCTCGACAAGGCCACGCGCCGCCCGCCGCCGCTGCGCTCAGTCACCACCAGCGTCATCATCCACGCGCCGCCGGCGGTGGTCTGGCGCAATGTCATTCAGTTTCCGCCTTTGCCCGCGCCGACCGAGTGGCTCTTTCACACCGGCATCGCCTACCCCACCAGCGCCACCATCGCCGGCGTGGGCCCCGGCGCGGTGCGCCACTGCATCTTCACCACCGGCAGCTTCATCGAGCCGATCACCGTCTGGGAGGAAAACCGCCTGCTCCGCTTCAACGTGCGCTACAACCCGCCGGTCATGAACGAATGGAGCTTTGGCCGGAAAATCCACCCGCCGCACCTGGTCGGCTTCTTCGAATCGCAGCAGGGGCAGTTCCAGCTGGAGGACCTGGGCAACGGCCAGACCCGCCTCAACGGCACCACCTGGTACACCCACAACCTCTGGCCCAACGCCTACTGGTGCCTCTGGACCGACTGGATCGTCCACCGCATCCACGTCCGCGTGCTGGACCATGTCCAGCGGCTCAGCGAACACGCACCCGCATTGTGATATGATCCCCGCCGGCAAAGCCGTTTTCACACGAAGGAGACAACCGCATGGCACAGGCGATCGATGGAACGGGACTGAGGATTCTCCTCCTCTCGGCCTGGGACACCGTCAACATCGGCGACATCGGCCACACGCCCGGCACGCTGCGGGTGCTGGAGCAATACCTCCCCGGGGCGACTGTGACGCTGGGGGCGGCGCGGCTCAATGAGGCGGTGGAGGGGATGTTGCGCCGGCGGTTTCCCAAGGTGCGGATTCTGGCCGGTGCGGCCGCGGCGGGGGGGCTGAAAATCCAGACGCCGGCCGAGGCGCTGGAGCGGGCGGCGGGGGAGGTGGACCTGGTGATCCACAACTCCAGTATGGCCTGGGGGCTGGAGGTGCTGCGCTTCTGCCGCGACCAGCGCAAGCCGCTGGTGCTGTTCGGCCAATCCTACTTCCCCGACTTCGTCCGGCAGCCGGAGGCGGTGGAGCTGCTCAAGAGCACAGCGCTGGTCTTTTGCCGCGATGGGCTGACGCTGCAAACGCTCCAACAGGCCGGCGTGGCGGCCGAGTTCAATCCGGATGGGTGCTTCGGCATCGACGTGCGCGACGAAGCGCGGGCCGAGGCGTTTATGCAAGAGCGCGGGCTGGAAGCGCGCCGATTCATCACCGTCCAACTCCGCACCAACACACAGAAACATCCCGGCACGGACAGCTTCCTCAATCCGGCCAATCCCACGCCCCAGCAGCAGGCCGACGACCAGCGGCGGGCGGCGATCTTCCGGCAGATCATCACCGCCTGGGTCGAGCGAACCGGCGCAAAGGTGCTGATCGCGCCGGAGGTCCAGAAGGAGATCGCCCACAACAAGCGGCTGCTCATGGACCCGCTGCCGGAGACTATCCGCCGCCAGGTGGTGCTGCGCGACACCTTCTGGAATGTCGATGAGGCGGCGTCGGTCTTCGCCCGGGCGCACACCGTCGTCTGTCACGAGCCCCATTCCTGCATCATCGCCCTGGCCAACGGCACCCCCATCCTGCACACCTACTCCCCCTTCCACAGCCCCAAATACCACATGTTCGCCGACATCGGGCTCAAAGAATGGCTCCCGCCCCTGGACGACACCCCCCCGGCGCAAATCATCGAACGCCTCATGGCCATCGACGCCGACTACCCCGCCGCCCAGGCGAAGGTGGCCCAGGCCATGGCCTTCGTCCACCAACGCTTCGCCGCCGCCTGCGGGGCCATCGCCCGCGTGGGCGAGAGGCCGTAGGGTGGGGTTCACGCCACCAAAAATTCACAGGGGCGGCTTCAGCCGCCGCCCTTGGCTATCGCACAACCGGGTTCTGCGTGGAGAGCTGGGGAAATCGGGAAAAATCACGATCGGCCGTCCACAACACCTTCACGCCGTGCGACAGGCAAATGGCCGCCACGCGCGCATCATGAATGCGCGCCCCCACGATCCGCCCATTCAGCGCCAGTTGAGAAAGCCGCTCCCAGTGATCGGCCCCTTCGCCCAGGAATCTCAACCCCGCACTGGCTTTCCATGCCTGGATTGCGCTCAAGGCCACTTGAATGCTCGAAGGCGAATCGTACAGCCTGGGACGGGTCACGATCCCCAGAAATTCATGAACGCAGGGCCAGGGGATCGCCCAAGGCCTCCCGGACTCCGCCAGTTCCACCAGCCGCGCCAGCGCCTGCTTGTGAAAGGGGCTTTCCCGGCGGTGCGCATAGACAAGAATCTGCGTGTCCACCGCAATCATCCGCCCTCATCCTCCCCGGATTCGTAAAGCAATTGGCTCAAATGTTTCCACGACAGGTCCGGCCCCGGCCCCGATTTCCCCGCGACCACCGGCTTGATCTTGACCGGCCGCTTCTGTTCATACCGCTCCAACGTCTCCCGCAACCCCTCCTCGGCCAGCGCCCGAAGCGTCGTCTTTCGATGACGAGCCACCTCCTTGGCCCGAATCAGCAGATCATCCGCGATTTCCAGGGTCGTCTTCATATGGCTAACCATATTGTCGAATATGGGCCAATGTCAAACAATGGGTGATATGCTTCGTTCACCAGCGTCTTGCCGGGTGCCACAGGTCGCGGTACTCCGAGACCTGTGCCGTGGAGGCACCCAATGGGCCATTCACCGCATCCCCCGCCCCGAGATCAATCCCGAAGCGTCCACGAAATAATGTAGGGTCCGCACCCCGTGCGGACCTCCGCGTCATCCGACAAAAAAGGTCCGCACAGGGTGCGGACCCTACTTGCTTGACTTCTGCTCATTGAGCGCGGCGTCACACGGTCATTCCAGAATTCGCAGCAGATCATCGCTGTTTCCGGTTGCGATCCCTTGAATCCGGCCCAGGTCAGCGCCGAAGAGATGCCCATCGTGGGCGACGACGGCGCCGGCCAGGGAAGGAATGGAACGCAGAGCGCCGTTGAGGCCGCCGCGGGTGATTTGCTCCACATAGGGCCATGTGGCGGCGGAGAGCATTTCAGAGCTGCTCCGGGCGAAGAGCGAAGGAATATTCTGAACGCAATAATGGAGAATACCGTCGACCGTCCGAATGGGATTGTCGTGGGTCGTGGTCTCGCTGCTCTCGATCGCGCCCTGGGCATCGGCCGAAACGTCCATAATCAGACTCCCCCGGCGCATCAGCTTGAGCATGGGACGCGTTACAAGGTGAGGATCACCGGGCATCCACATCGTGCAGTTCATCAGGACATCCACCCGCGGCAGTCTTTGGGAAAATGCCTCGGGCGACCAGGCAAGGACCTGAGCCTTGGGAAACTCGCGTTGCAGCGCCGGGAGCATGGCGCTGTTCGCTTCCCAGAGGTGAACGTCGCAGCCGGCGCCCAACGCCGCCGCGCAGGCCGCGCGGCCGGCGGTCCCGGCGCCCAGAATCGCGAATGTCATCGGCTCGGTCCCGCCGGTGGCCAGCAGCAGCTTTCCGCAGCCGCCATGGAGGGTCTGGGCGAACTGGCCCGCCAGCAGGACCGCGCCCGCGCCGGCGATCTGGCTCATGGGCACCAGCAGCGGCCGGCGTCCATTCTCAACCACCTCTTCATAGCTGATGGCGGTGCAGCGGCTGGCCTTGAGTGCCTGTGTCATGTCCGGCCGCGGACAGGGATGAAGATAGCCGAAAATCACGTGCTCAGACCGCAGCAACGCGAATTCCTCCGGGAGAATCTCCTTGACCTTCCAGAGGAACGAGGCACGCCGGTATAGCTCGGCCGCCCTGTCCACCAGGATCGCCCCGGCGTCTTCGTATTGCCCATCGCTGTATCCCGCGCCCGCGCCGGCGCCATGCTGCACAAACACATCGCAGCCGATCTGGCGCAGCTGCCGGACGTGCTCAGGCAGGCCGGCCACCCGGAATTCGCCGCTTTTGATCTCTTTGGGGATCCCGATGCTGAACATGCGCCTGAGTATCGCCAATCCTTCGGCCGCCGCAATATAAGTAAAATAGGGTCCGCATTGCGGACCATGAGCCCTCCATAAATTTTCCACCCTTCCATTGACTTTCCCCTAACACAAACCTATCCTCTCCCAATGAATCACCATCATCCTCTCATCCTCCTCCCACAGCCTGTGCCCCGCTTCCACTCGGCCTTTTCGCCCCCAACCACCAACGAACCCAAACGAACCAAACCCAAATCCCCGCTGGCGCTATCAAAAACGCCGATTCTGCTCCCCGAACCCAATGCCGCTATTTCCCAACGAACCCAACTCCCTCCCCCCCCCCCCCCCCCCCCGGCCAGCCTCCCCCTGTCCCTCGCCCCCTCTTCACTCTATACTCACCCCGCCA
>JBIQLO010000117.1:0-12132 GCA_044464175.1 Planctomycetaceae bacterium
CCCCGCCGCCCCCGTCCGTGCCTCTGCCCCCGGCCGCCTGGAGCGGGATGGGCATGCTGGCCCTCCTGGGCGCTGGCGCGATGCGTCGCCGCCTGAAAAAGGGCATTGCCTGATCCCTGAGTGGGAAATTGGATCTCCTTGAACTCCGCCCACGGCCCTCACCGGCCGTGGGCTTTTCATTGCGCGCATTCCCGGATCAGCTTCGCCACCAGCGCGGTCCAGCCGGTCTGATGGGAGGCCCCCAGCCCCCGCGCCGTGTCCCCGTCGAAGTATTCGTGAAACAGGATCAAGTCCCGCCAGTGCGGCTCGCCAAGCTTCTTGCGACCCCCGGCCCATGGCGGCAGCCCGTCACCGTCCCGGTCCAGGAAAATGCCCGTCACCCGGCGCGCCAATTCGGTGGCCACCTGCTGCAGGTTTAACTGTTTTCCCGAGCCCGCGGGAAATTCCACCTGGAACTCATCCCCGTAAAAGTGATGGTATCGCTCCAGCGATTCGATGAGCAGGTAGTTCACAGGAAACCAGACCGGCCCGCGCCAGTTGGAATTGCCGCCGAACATGCCGCTCTGCGATTCGGCCGGTTCGTAATTGACCTTATAGATGCGCCCCCCGGCGTCGAACGTGAAGGGGTGTTCCTTGTGGATGCGCGACAGCGACCGCACGCCATGCGGGGAAAGAAATTCCGCCTCGTTCAGCACATAGCCCAGCACGCGCTGCAATCGCTTGCGGGAGGGAATGGCCAGCAGGTATTTGCGCTCGCCGTTGCTCTTCTCTTCCATGTAGGAGATATGGCGGCTGAGGTCCTGGCGATGCTCCAGGAACCAGTTCATCCGTTTGGTGAAGCCCGCCAGCCTCTCGATCTCGTGCTTGTCCAGAATTTCCACCGCGAACAGCGGAATGATCCCCACCAGCGAGCGGATGCGCAGCGGAATCACCTTGTCGTCGGCCCGCAACTGGTCGTAATAGAACCCGTCCTCCTCATCCCACAATCCGGTGCCGCCCAGCGTATTGATGGCGTCGGTGATGGCCACGAAGTGCTCGAAGAACTTGGAGGCGACATCCTCGTAGGCAGGGTCTTCGCTGGCCAGCTCCAGCGCGATCGAAAGCATCGTGCCGCAGAAGAAGGCCATCCACGCCGTGCCGTCGGCCTGGGAGAGGGTGCCGCCGTCGGGCAGGGGCTTGGACCGGTCAAAGACGCCGATGTTGTCCAGCCCCAGGAAACCGCCGGCAAAGATATGGCGCCCGGTCGGATCCTTGCGGTTGACCCACCAGGTGAAGGTCATGATCAGCTTCTGGAATGCCCGGGCCAGGAACAGCCGGTCCCGCTGCCCGCGCCGGCCCGTCATCTTGTAGACGCGCCAGCACGCCCAGGCGTGAACCGGCGGGTTGACATCTGAGAAGTTGAATTCGTAGGCGGGCAGCTCGCCGTTGGGGTGCATGTACCACTCGCGGAGCATCAGGATCAGTTGATGCTTGGCCAGGTCTGGATCCACCTCCGCCAGGGCGATCATGTGAAACGCCAGGTCCCAGGCCGCGAACCAGGGATATTCCCACTTGTCCGGCATGCTCAGCACATCCCGGCTGAACAAATGCCCCCAGTCGTGGTTTCGCCCGTTCCGGTGCCCCGGCGGGGGGGGCGGCTCGTTGGGATCTCCCTTGAGCCAGTCCATCACGACGTAGTGATAAAATTGCTTGCTCCAGAGCAGCCCCGCATAGGCTTGGCGGCACACCCGCTGCCGCTGGACCGGGAGATGTCCCAGGATCGGCTTGTAAAACGCCTCCATCTCCTCAATCCGCTTCTGAAAGATTCGATCAAACTCCCCGTCGAACGCGGGGGGCAGGTCCTCGGCCGCCTGACGCAGGCGGAGGCGAATGATGCGCGACTCCCCCGGCTCCAGCTTCAGTCTGAAGCAGGCCGCCGCCTTGGTTCCCTCCATTTTGGGATTCACCGCATCCCGCTGGTTGTGAATAAGGTAGCGGTGGAAGGCATCCTTCACATAGGGGGAGGCGTTGGCCGTGTTGAACAGGCGCTGATTGTTGCTCTCATTTTCGGTGAAAAGCAATTCAGGCCTCGGATTGCCCGTTTTGGAACCGGCGCGTTTGCGGGCCTTGCCCGACGCCGTTTCGCCGGGCCCGAATCCCGCCGCCTCGATTTCCCAGACAAACCGCCCCAGCGTGGCATGATCGGTCATCACCTTCCCCTCCCCCTCGCGCCAGAGCCGGGGCTTCACTTCGCACCCCTCATGGGTGCATCCCCAGGTCCAGCTGTTTTTGAACCAGAGCGTCGGCAGCAGATCGAGCGGAGCCGCCTCCGGTCCGTTGTTGGTGACGGTCAGGCGGATAAGGAGGTCGTTCGGATCGGCCTTGGCGTATTCGGCCTGCACGTCGAAACAGCGGTCTTCGTCGAACAGGCCGGTGTCGAGCAGCTCATACTCAGGCTGGAATTTGTCCCGCCGGGCGTTTTCCTCAACAAGCTCCTGGTAGGGGTATTCCCCTTGCGGGTACTTGTACAGCCCCTTCATGTAGGAATGGGTGGGGGTGGACTCCAGGTAGAAATAATACTCCTTCACATCCTCCCCATGATTGCCCTGCGGGTTTGTCAGCCCGAACATCCGCTCCTTCAGGATCGGATCCCGCCCATTCCACATCGCCAGGGCAAAGCAGAGGCGGCATTCGCGGTCGGTGATCCCCAGAATCCCATCCTCCCCCCAGCGATAGGCCCGGCTGCGGGCGTCATCATGGGGAAAATATCCCCAGCAGTTGCCGTCGGCCGAGTAGTCCTCCCGCACGGTGCCCCATTGCCGCTCCGCCAGATAGGGCCCCCAGCGTTTCCAGTTCGCCTTGCGCTGCGCGTCGGCCTCAAGGCGCCGCCGTTCGGGATCATGGTGAGCCATAAGCCCCGAGTTTTAGGACGCTTCGGGCAAAAACGCAACGAAAATAGCGCTTCGGGAATCGCGTTCGAGGCCAAAAGCATCTCCTCCCACAGGACCGGGCGCTTGCCGTCAGGCCGCTTTTGATATAAAGTGTCCCGTCTGATTCGAGTAAGGCAGCATTAACGAAGGTGAATCATGGCACATAAGAAAGGCCAAGGCAGCACGAAGAACGGGCGCGACAGCAATCCCCAGTACCTGGGCATCAAGGCCTATGGCGGCCAGTCGGTGACGGCCGGTTCGATCATCGTCCGTCAGCGGGGCACGAAATTCTTCCCCGGCTTCAACGCCGCCATCGGCAGCGATGACACGATTTTCGCCCTTCAGGACGGGATCGTCGAATTTCAGGGCCGCAAAATCCACGTCCGCCAGCCCGCAGGCGCGTAATGCTTTGGGCGGCCTCGGTTGAGGCCGTATCCCACCGGTTGGGTTCGCACCCGCCTTACTCCCGCCGCAGCGCTTCAGGGGGCACCGTTACGGAATCCGCCTCCCCGGGCACAATCCACTGCAGAATCGCTTTGGCGGTGCCGCCCCCATCCCACGCCTCCACGCGCAGTGCGTGCGCCCCGGCCGTCAGGCTCAGCTCCACCCGCGCCCCCTTGCGGCTGTGGGAAAGCTTGCTGGAATCAATCAACGTCTTACCGTCAATGGCCAGCCGGCCGCCGCTGTTGGCCATCAGCACCAGCGTGTAGTCACCCTGGCGCGGCGCCAGCAGATACCCCTGCCATCGCAGCGAGAAATCATCCTTGGGCAGTGTCGGCCCGATGGCGTTGGTCCCCCAGTCGAAATTGATCTGCGGATCGATCCGCCTTACCAGAAAGTGATCGAATTGCTGGCCGGAATAGATGTCCGCCGTCAGCCCCGGCGACAGATGGGCAAGTTCCCGGGGTGTCAGGGGTACCTGGGCCAGATGCGTTTCGGCGATCTGGAGATTGAGCCCTGAGACATGCGCCCGGGCGCGCCGATACCATTGCGCTGCGTGGTGCAGGACCTCCCGACGCGCCAGGCGGTCCATGTGCTGCGCCTGATCCCACCAGGCATTGGCCACCCCCATGCAGGCCAGCGGATCCTCCGGTTGCGCCCCGAGTTCGCGCTTCGCCAGCGCCTGCAGGGGGGCATCCGAACCATTGGCCAGCAGCGGCAGACCCGTCGCCCAGTCCCCCAGCATGAAGCAGCGCATGCGCCCCACGCGGAGGCGGTCGTCGGCGTCCGCCTGATTCTGCCGCAGTCTCGCCTCGGCCGCCTCGAACAGCCCGCGCTCGCGGCGCAGCGTCCCCAGTTCCTTCTTACGGTCCCGCACCTCCAGGGCGAGCTTCACCTGCCCGCTTTTCTGCGCTGCCGCCTCGGCCACTGCCATCAACTGATCGGCCGTGGAATCATCCTGCTGCGCCAGGGCGTCATCGGCGAGCTTCAGCGCCTGCTGGACGGTTTCCCTCGCCTGCTCGGCCGTGCGAATCGATCGCACAATCCGCCGCAACGCGGCCGTCTTTAATGCCATGGCATCAATACGGTAGATTTCACCCATTAGCGACAGCGCCCGAATTGCCGCCGGCGCATCGCCTCCCTGACAGGCCAGATCGGCCGCCTCGTTCCAGAGGACGTATTGGGCGACGGGATCATTGGGCGTGCGATCCGCCTGATCGAGCAGTTGCCCGGCCAGTTTCCGCCGGGCCGCCGGAGAGTGGTCGGCGTAGGCTTTGGCATAGAGTTCCCGGATCATCCGCTCCATCGTCGCCTGCGCCTTGGCATCGGGAATCTCCCGCTTGCCCGGCATCGTCGCCGGACCGGCGGCCAACGACGCCAGACAAGCCGCCATCACTGCCCAGCGCCACCCGACAGCTCGGTTGAACGGTCGCATCTTGCCTCCTTCACCTCACCCCCATCAGGACCTCCATCGTCAGTTGATCCAGTCGCTCATACGGCAGCCGCGCCTTGGCCAGCTCCACCCGGTCCAGCGGGGCGTCCAGCAGCTTCCTGGCGCTGGCCGGGCTGAATCGGCGGGTCAGCTTCGACAGGGCCGGGTCTTCCACGTTGATCGTCTTGAGCAGGCCTTGAATCTCCCGATCCTGGTTCCATTGCTCGGCCTTCTCCTTCAGGATCATGTACGTGCGCATGCAGCCGCGGGCAAAGGCCTTCACATCCTCGTAATCGCTCTGGCGGTAGGCGTGGGCGTCGAAGTGCCGCGGGCCGTTGTAACGGTGGTCTTCCAGCAGCTTCACGAGAAAGAACGCGTGCTTGAGATTGGCCGAGCCAAAGCGGAAATCCTGGTCATACCGCCCGAATTCCTGGTCGTTCAGGTCAATGTGGAACAGCTTTTTCGCCTCCAGCGCCGCCGCCACCTGATGAACGAAATTCAACCCCGCCATGTGCTCGTGCGCCACCTCCGGATTGACCCCGCACATCCGGGGATGCTTGAGCGTGGGAATCAGCGCCAGATAGGAGCCGGTCACGGCGAAATAGATATGCCCGCGCGGCTCATTGGGTTTGGCCTCGAAGGCGAACTTGTAGCCGTAGTTCTGCGAGATCGAGTAGTCACACAGAAAATCAATCGCCTCGCGGAATCGCTCGATGGCGGTGACGGGGTTCTTGGTTGCATCGCTTTCCACCCCCTCGCGCCCGCCCCAGAAGACATAAATCTTCGCCCCCAGCTCCGCCCCCAGGTCCATCGCCCGCATCGTCTTCTGAAGGGCGTAGGCCCGGACCTTGGCGTTGTTGCTGGTGAAGGCCCCATCCTTGAACACCGGATCGGAAAAAAGGTTGGTCGTTGCCATCGGCACGACCAGTCCGTTGTTCTTGAGCGCCTTGCGAAAGTCACGCACGATCTGATCCCGCTCGCCGGGCGTGGCATCAATGGGCACCAGGTCATTGTCGTGAAAATTGACGCCGTAAGCGCCAACCTCCCCCAGCAGGTCGGCGATCTGCACCGGCGAGAGCTTCTCCCGCACCGCCTCCCCGAACGGGTCGCGCCCCACGTTGCCGACGGTCCACAACCCAAAGGTGAATTTCAGTTTCCGATCCGGCGCATACGCCTCAGCCATGTTTGTTCCTTCCCAAAGGTTTGAATTCGATCTGCCAATCTAAATTGTCGCCGCCCGGCGGCCAATAGGCAAACCCGCCGGAGCCTCCTTGCCGCACCGAACCGCGCCGGGCATAATCCAACGCATGGCGTCGTTCAACTCCCATTTCCCGCGTGGACAGTTTCGGCGTCCGCCCGGCCCACTTTCTTGAATAATCCCCATGCACCCCCCGATCGGCAAAAAATTCGACGTGGACTACGCCCGCATCCGCCAGAACCTCCAGGCCATTGCCCGCGACACCGGCGTGGAGGTCTGGGCCGTCATCAAGGCCGATGCCTATGGCGTCGGCGCAAAAGAAGTCGCCGCCCAAATCGCCGATCTGGTCACCGGCTTCTGCTTCTTTCGTCTTTCCGAGGCCGTCGAGGCTGACATCTGGAACCTGACCCGCAAGCCCTCAATCACCCTCGGCCCGCCCGACAGCGACGATCCCGAAGACTACCGCCGCCTCCACCTCCGCCCGGCCGTTTCAAGCGTTGAGCAGGCCCGCCGCCTCCGCCGGGCCGATCCGATCCTCGCCGTCGACACCGGCATGCACCGATTCGCCTGCCCGCCGGAGCAAGTCGCCGCCGCGCTGGAGGCGGGGGGGTGCCGCGAGGCCTTCACCCATGCCACCCGACTTGAGCATGTCCACCGCCTGCGCCAGATCGCCCAGGGGCACGACTTGAAGCTCCACGCCGCCGCCACGGCCCTGCTCAATGAGCCGGCCGCCCGGCTCGATGCCGTTCGCCCCGGCCTGGCGATGTACGACAGCGCTCTGCGCGTCACCACCGTTCTGCATGAGGTGCATTCGTCCGATGGCCCCATCGGCTACACCGGCTTCACCGCCCCGCGCCACGGCGTCATCGTCGTCGGCTATTCCAACGGCCTGCGATGCGGCCAATGCCGCATCAACGGCCGGCCCCGCCGCATCCTCGAAGTCGGCATGCAGTCGGCCTACGTCGAGGTCGGCCCCGACGACCGCCCCGGCGATGAGGTCATCCTTCTGGGCGACGGCCTCACGCCCCGCGACCTGGCGCCCCAGTGGGGCTGCTCGCCGCAGGATGTGATTTACCGCCTGGCCAGCATGTAAGTTGCCCTATTTCCCGAGCACATAGACCGCCGCCTCCCCCGAAGCCAGCTTCAGATGCACCTTCGCCCCGGCCGCGATGCTCGCTCCGCTGTAATACTCCTTCCCGCCACCCAAGGCCTCGGGCAGTTGGAAATCAAATGTCGCCTCCTTCGATCCCTCGTTCATCACGCACACCAGCGAGGTGGAGTCTCCCTTCAACACCTGTACTTTCGCCGGGTCCTGCCCCTGGATCGCCTCCAGCCGGTGCGGCGCGGTGAACAGGTCCTCATGATCCGCCACCAGCCGCGTCGCCTCCGCCGTGCCCAGCCACGACCGCCCGTCCATGGTGTTCCGGTCATACAGCAGCACGCCCCCGGTCGCATCCAGCGCCCGCCGCAGCATGATCGCCTTGCTGGCCACGGTCCCCGCCGACAGGCTCTTGGGGTCGTACGGATGCAGCAGCCGTCCAAAGATCACCGGAATGCCGTTCAGCGCAGCAATCGTATCCTGAATCTCCTGGACCGACCGCCCATACCCGCAGCTGGCCAGGTCCACCGCCTTCAACTGCCCCACATACCGCCAGTCCACGCCATATTTCGTGATCGTGCGCGGCGACTGATACCCGCTGTACGCGGCGAATTGCATCCCCGGCGCCGCCTCGTGCACCGTCTTCTTCATCAGTGCAAGAATTTGTGCCACCCGCCACGCCATGAAATCATCCCATTGGGCGTGGTACTTATCCTTGATGATCTGCGGCGTCAGCTTCACATCCGCCCCCAGTTTCGCCCGCTCCCGGAACGCCGCCAGGCACCGATCGCAGTAACAGGAATGCGGGCCTGTCAGCGGCGAAAACTCGTAATCATAAATCGCGATCGCCGCCCCCGTTTCCTTCACCTTCTGCGCCAGGACCTCCGCCGCCGCGGACCAATCCTTCCCCACCAGCAGCGTCGTGCACATCAGCGTCTGGCTCGGCTTTCCCTTCTCATCGATCAGTCGGCTGTCCGGATTCTTCTCCAGAAACGGCGCGATGTTGATGCTGTACGCCTTGAAGTTCACCCGCATCTGGTTCGTCAGTCCATACGCCTTGGCCGCGTCCGTCACCCAGCGCGACCCCGCGTCCACGTTGTTGAATCCCGCCGCCTGCGCCGTCGCCAGAATCGCCTTGCGCAGGTCCTCGTTGTCCATAGTCGCGATCCCGCCCGACCAGAGCTGGAAAATAAAGTGCTTGGGCTGCTTGCCCGCCAGGGGCGGCAAGGCCTGCACCTCAAACCACCGCGCCGGCTCCACCACCGTCCCGTCGTTCGCCTCCGACCAGTAATGCACCTTCCACGAAGTCCCCGCCTTCGCCTCCTTCGCGTCGGCAAGTTGCAGCATCACCTGAAAATAGCTCATCAGGACATATCGGTTGGCCACCAGCGCCTTGTCCGCCGTCACCTTGTACAGCGGCACCGTCTGCCCATCGATACTCACCTCGCCCGCCGCCTCGCAGTTGAACTGCGGCTGCGTCTCAACGGTCTTGCCGTAATAGCCGGTGCTGCCCATTACCTTCAGCCCCTTGGGCACCGCGAGATACATCGTCCAATGCTCCAGCTTCTTCCCCGGCAGCCCGAATGCCGTGATGTTCACATGCTGTGTGCTGTTGCCGGCGATGTAGAGCGCCGGCCGCGGCAGCGGCCACACCCGCGTCTCATCCAGAAAAATCGTCCGCCGAAGAATGATCCCCTTGCCCGAACTCCCCACCTGCCCCTGCGCATCCGCCTTGGCCAGCTTCCACCCCCGGTCATCCAGCTTCGCCTCCATCCCCGTGGGCGTGGCGGCGTCATTCACCCGCCACACATTCCCGAACCGTTCCAGTTCCGGCGACTGCAACGCCACCTTCGCCCGCCCCGCATCCACCCGCACCGCGATCACGTTCGCCCCTTGGCGCAGCGGGATATGCACCTCCGCCGCGTCGGCCTCCGCCCCATGCGCCACCGCCTGATCGTTCACCACCACCTGGTACGCCCCCGGCGTGCTCAGTTTCAGCGTCACATGCGATGCCTGCACCGACGTGTGCACCAGCGGCGAGAGGTAAAGCGGCCGGAGCGTCCCCGCGTCCAGCACGCCCCATCGCGCATCGGCCGCTCCCGTCGCCTTCACGTCAAAGGCATGCGTGGCCTTCCCCGATGCCTGGGCGAAATTCGTCTGCCACGAGGCCCCCTTGGCCGAGTGAACCACCGACAGCAGGTCCACGCCATTCGCCCCGCCCTCGCCCGCCGACAGGTTCACATCAATCGTGTTCCGTCCCGGCTCCAGCCCCGTCAACGCCCCGGCCGGCGCCACTCCCACCGCCGAGGCCGAAAACGTCAAAATTCCCAGCTCTTCCGGCCGATGCGCCCCCTGCGCCTGCGTCGGATTCCACGCACTGATCTCCTTCCGCGTCTGCGCCAACCGCACCAGGCCCGCCCGCCACTGATCCCCCGCCTTGATCCCCGACACCCCCAGGTCCTTCAGTGGAATCGCCACCTCCAGGGTCCAATATCCATCCTCCAGCTTCACGCCCGTCTTGGCCGAGGAATTCCATTTCACATCCCGCGTCCCCCACAGATCCGTCCGCTGCTCCCGCGCATCCATCAGCGTCCCCAGCGTGTTGACGGTGAACTCATACACCGCCTCCTTCCCCTCCGGCTGCAGAAAAATGACGCAGGAATCATCATTCAGCACCTTCCCATCCCGCGCCGTCGCTCTGGCCAGCAACGCCGAGCTTTGCTGGTCCGCCGTCTTCAGGATCGACTCCTGGCACGTCATCAGCACATACAGATTCTGATCGTCATACGCCAGCCGCGCCGTCGTCCCCTGCGATGCCGGCGTCGCCACCCCGAAATGCACGAAATCCCGAATCGCCACCGTCTGCTTCCAACACGCATCCTCCCCCGATCCATCGATCGTGGGGGGCACCGACACCTTCGACACCTGTGCCACAGGAGCGGCCGAAAACGTCGGCGCAATCCGGTCCAGCGCCTCCTCCTTCAAATCCCCCTGCGTGCTCAGCACCACCGCATCGACCGCAACGCCCTTGCCCGACCCCTTGGCCGCCCGCAGATCCAGCCGGATCGAATCCCCCGTCTCCTGCGCGGTCAGCGGCTTGAAATGCACCCATTGCCACTGCTCGCTGCCCTGCAGCACGATCCGCCCCAGCGGCTGGGCGATCGGCCCCCGCAGCCCGTACACGCCCATCGCCGACCCCTTGGCCGGCGCCTGGATCCGCGCATAGATCGTCACCGGCCGGCTCGTCCGCGGAAACGGCACGCCCTCCAGAGCCACGCGCGCCGCATCCCGCAACACTTTCAACCCCTTTCCCTCCGTCTCCACCTGGTCGGCCGCCGCGAAATCCTCCGCCTCCAGCCGCACGCCCGCCACCGCCGTGTCATACACCTGCAGCGCCGGCATCGGGCGAATCTGCAGGTCATCCACCTCAAACACCGCCCCCGGCTGCGGCTTGTACGGCTTGGCGAAGAAATAGACGCTCAGCCCCTTGTCCTGCGGCGCCAGCGTCTTCTCCAGCGTCACCGTCTGCCACTGCGGCTTGAGCGTGATCGAATGGGAGTAGAGCCACCCGTTGGACGACAGCAGGGCAAAGACCACCTCCCCCTTGCCGCGCACCTGCGCGCTGGCCTGGATCATCCCTTCATGCACGCCGCTGACCGGAAGATACAGCCCCTCCAGCGATCCCTTTCCCGCCAGCGTGGCCCGGAGGAAATGCCCGCCCGCCGCCGCCTGGCCTGAGACGACCTCCAGTTTCGATGCCTCTTTGTCCCGCGGATAGGATGCCGCTCCCCCCAGCCCCTTCTCAAACCCTTCCGTCCACACCGGCTTCTCCGCCGGCGCGGTCTGCCCCAACGCCGCCGTCCCCATCCACACACCCATCAGCGCGCACCCGATCCGCAAAAATCGCTTCATAGCCGTCGCTCCGTAGAGTGGGCCTTGGCCCACTAGTCTTTGGGAATAACCCCGCCCGTTTGCCCGGTTCGCTTCGTAGGGTGGGCCTTGGCCCACCATTCTGCTAATCAATCCCCCAATAACATGGATAGCTGGGACTCTTTCCGCTGGCGTACAGATATCCCAGCGAGTGATACACCGTCTCCGGCTGGCTTGGAATGTCCGCATGAACGGTCGTCACATGCCCGTCCACCCACAGCACATTGCATCCGCCCCCGGAATGCCACGGATACGCTCGCCCATACTTGGCGCCGCTGCCTCCCGCGGCCATGCTGGAACTGTAGTAGGGATAGGCGTAATACGCTGTATGTTGCGGGCTGTCCAACGCGGCTGACTCCACCACCATTATCGTTTGAGCCGCATGGCGCACCTCGTTGATCTTGATGTAACGGGAGGCTCCGCTGCTATAGGTGTAGTCATAGGTGCTGACCGCCAGACTGATCCCATAGTTGATGACGCCATATTTGCAGCGAAATTCATCATCTGTATACGGCGCGAACCAGTTGGTGATCGGCATCAGATTCGGACAGAACAACGCTCGGCTCACAGGGACCTTGTTCGGCCCCAGGGTGCTGGAGAGATATCCCTTGAGCAACAGCCGCTGAAACCACATCCGCTCCCCATCAACCCATCCTTCTGGATGGGTGGCATCCTTCTTTGTCTCTACATAGCGCGGAACATACCCGTGGTTGTCCTGACAATACATCAGCAGAGCCATTCCCACCTGACGCATGTTGCTTGAACACTGAATTGTCTTGGCCGCCTCCCGCGCCTTGTTCAACGCCGGCAGCAACATTGCGATGAGAATGCTGATGATCCCGATCACGACCAGCAATTCCACCAATGTAAAGCCCCGTCGGGCGCATTCACCGTTTCGATTATGCGAGAAATGCATGGCAAGCCTCCAGTTCAAAAGGAATCCGATGAGCAATCCACAGCGCACGGGCCGGTGCTTTGCCGGACAATCAGCTTCACCGGCAGACGCTCGTGGACGATTTGTGTCTGGTTATGAAGAATCTGGTTCAGCAGCAATTCCGCCATCCGCCGACCGATCCGCCCCAGCGGATTGTGCAGCGTGGTGAGCATCGGCCGCTCCACCGGC
>JBIQLO010000118.1:0-12081 GCA_044464175.1 Planctomycetaceae bacterium
ACCAACGAACCCAATCGAACCAAACCCAATTCCCCCCTGGCGCTATCAAAAACAACGATTTCCCCCCCGAACCCAACACGCCGTATTTCCCAACGAACCCACCGCCCCAAAACCTCCCCTGGCCCCGGAGCGCCAAATGGGAATTTCATTGACAAATCACACGGAAAGCAGGTACCGTATGAACACGCTCATACAAGCGTGTGTACATCTCGAGTCCCTGCCGGATGCCTCGCCCCCTCAGGGCAGGCGGGACCGGAAACCGGGGGAGACTAGCGGAGAGTGGTCATGACGCTGCAACGGAACAAAAAACAAGGGCCCGGCGGCTTCACGCTGGTGGAACTGCTGGTCGTCATCGGAATCATAGCAACCCTCATCGCCATGCTCCTGCCCGCCCTGAACAAGGCGCGGGAGGCGGCCAACTCCGTCGCCTGCATGAGCAACCTGAAGCAGATCGGGCTGGCGGTGACCATGTACGAGAACGACAATCACTACTGGCTCCCCCCCTGCCTGCGCTACACCGCCAACGAGGAGTGGTACATCTATCTCGATCCCTATCTGCCCAACGGCATGACCACCCAAAATGCCCACGGCGTCTACCGCTGTCCCTCCCAGGATTTTCCCATCAACCCCACCTGGCTCAGCTACGGCATGAACGAGTACATCGGCGGGATGGTCCGCAGCGACTACAGCCCCGCCATCGTGATCTGGGACCCCTACATCTACAACATGCACAAGCTGACCCGCTTCATCCATCCCAGCGACACGGTGCTGGTGACGGACCTGAAACACGGGCCCAGTACCAACAACTATCCCGGAGCCCTCTTCTTTTTTGACGACGTCGCCGTTGATATGGATTTCCGGCACAACAACGGCATCAACGTTTTGTGGGTGGATGGGCATGTGACCCACGCGCCGCGCAGCGAGGCGACAAAGTGGCCCTCCAGCCCGACGCTGTCGGGCTATGGGAATTATCGTTGAAGGGCGGGAAACTCCCGGATTTCAACAGGAATTGATGGGGCATGGCCCGCGATGCGGGCCCAGTAAAGGAAGGATTATGAAATCAGTCGGCGTCTTGGCGGTCGGGGTGGCGGTCTTCTTCTGGGCGTTGGCGGGCGGATCGGCGCGAGCCTATCCCCCGGTGGACAAGCCCCAGCCCTTCTACATGGGCGTGTACATGTACGAATACCAGATGGCGCGGGTCGCCAAGGAGCAGGGGGTGGAGTTCGACGCCTTCCTCGAGGAGCACCTCAAAAACCTGCAGGCCCACGGCGTCAACGCCATCTACCTCGGCGGCGCCAGCCAGCAGAAATTCCCCGCCGAACTGGCGCTGTTCAAAAAATACGGCATCCGCGTGATCCCCCAGCTGGATTTCGCCTACTTCCAGCCTTCATGGGATGACAAGGCCCTTGAATCCTACGCCAAAACCGCCGCGGCCTTCATCAACCAGTATGCCGATGACCCCGACATCATCGCCTTCAGCGTCCGCGAGGAGGTGCCCCAGAACGCGATCAACGGCTTGAGCCGCTATTACGCCGCCATCCTCTCTATGGCCCCCAAAGCGCGCTTCCAGCTCATCAACAACAACCTGGGCGCCCCCACCTATCTGGCCGTCCCCGACCCCGCCATCATGGGCACCGACCGCTACGCCTTCTGGTGGGAGTTCTCCGGCGGCGGTTATCTCGCCTCCCCCACCTTCGCCCTGAACTGGACCCGCGAGCAGTCGGAGCGCTACTACCAGCAGTCGGCCAAGCGCGGCGCCGAATTCTGCCTCGTCGTCACCCAGGGCGGCATGATCGCGCCGGGGCTGGCCAATAAATTCGGCGGCGACGGCCCGATCACCTACCCCCCCACCCCCAAAGAGCAGGAGCAAATCCGGGCGCGGATTCACCGCCTGGCCGCCGACGGACGCATGGGATGGAAGCAGTTCGACACCCCCAAGGGACGCCGCTACGACGTCTGGCACTACTACCGCCTGCCCGGCAACTGCATGCGGGCGCTGGCCTGGACCGGCGTGCTGACCGGCGCCAAGTCCTTCTATGTCTATTCCTATCAGCCCTCGGACAAAAAGACCGCCGCGATGACCTTTGAGTCGGCCGCGTCGATGGACAACCCGCCCAGCGAGCATGACTGGTTCACGCTGGCCGGGCGCAAGGGGCTGGACAACCCCCAGTTTGACGAATTTGCCCAGGCCGGAAAGGAAATCCGGCGCTTTGAGGGAATCATCACCCGGATGGAGCGGACCAACCAGACCCTGATCCAGTGCGACCAGAAAGGCATTTTCCACAACGCCTTCATGCTGCCGACAATGCACGGACGCATCGTCGTGGTCCAGAACTCGAACGTCGGCACCTGGCCGGCCAACAGCGCCCGCTTCTTCAAGGAGAGCGATGACGTCCGCATCGACGACAACGCCAACCTGGTCGGCTACAAAGCCTTCACGGAGCCAATGCAGGTGCACTTCAAACTGACCACGCCCGCCGAGGGAGCCACCGGCGTCTATGACCTCTCCACCGGCAAAAAGCTCTCGGCCTCCGATGGCGCCTACCAGGTGCCGGTCGGACCGGGATCGGGAACCCTGATCTTCATCGGCTCCCCCCAAGAGGCCGCGGCCGTGGGAAAACTGTAACCGCCGCTATGGGCGGCCTCGCCGAAGCCGCGCTTAGAACTGCCACCCGACGCCCAGCATGTACCGCACATCGTTCTTGTGCGCCCCGGGTGCCGGCGTGGCGTCGTAGCGCCATTCGATCTTGATTTCGGAGAACATCTTCTTGGTCAGCGCCGCCCGCAGCCCGGCATCGGCGTTGAGGTTGAAATCCGAAGCGCGCTCCAGGCTGGGAAGGTATTCCAGGTTGTGAAACAGCGTGACCGAGTCGTTGAGCTTCTTGTCCACGTGATACGCCAGCCGCGCTGAGGGGTGGTTGTCCGTCCCGTCGTTGTTGAAGTTCTCATACACCCATCCCAAACCCGCTTCGGTGGAGAGATGGAAGTCATCTCGCTCAAACCACTGATAGCCCAGACCGACGCCGGGGCTGAGGCGCAGGTTCAGATCCGCGATCCGGTCGCGCTCCGCGCGGATCAGGGCGTAGCCGTAAAGCTTTTTGCTGAAAAAGTAGTCGTACTTGCCCAGGAGGAACCAGTTGTCGGCCGTCGTGGCGACGTCGCCGGTGGTCGGGTCCTTGCTCTTGGCGAAGTAGTAGCCCGCGCCCAGCGTGATGCGGTCGTCCTCGCCGCGCCGGACGGCGTCGGCATTCAGGCTGAAGGCGTCGGAATGGGTGTTGCCCCGGGTCAGGATCCCGCTGGCGGTGATTGAGCCGGTCCAGTGAGCGGCGGGCGGATTGATCGCGCTGATCGCGCCCAGGTCGAGCGTCTGCGGCTTGATCTGCGGGCTGCCGGCCGTGGTGACCTGTCCGGAGGCGCCCGTCCGCACCGACTGATGCAGCACCGTCCCATCCTGAAGGTGGATCTCCAGCGGATGGGTGGTGGAGAAGGTCTTGACCTCCTTCAGGTCGATCTTGATTTCCCCGGCCACCTCCGTCTGGACGGTGAGCTTTCCATCGGCCAGTTGCTTGATCGTGCCGGTGAGGCGGTCGCCGTTGTTAAATACAATGTCGTCCGCGCGGGCGGCCAGGGGAAGGGCCGCGCCCAGCGCGCAGACCCAAAGGGCAATGCGTCGAGAGATCATGGAAACTCCTTTTTCCTTCCGGCCCGCCTCCTTGCGGGCCGCGGGTATCATGTTACCGCCCATGGATTTGTCAACCCCGTTTAATGAAACGGAAAGACCATCGGCGTAACCAGAACCGTGATCCCCATCACCAGCAGGTCCAGCGGCAGCCCCGCCCGGATAAAATCCCCAAACCGGTACCCCCCGGGACCATAGACCATCAAATGCGTCGTGTACCCCAGCGGCGAGGCATACCCGTTGGACGCCGCCATCGCCACCACAATGGCAAAGGGCATGAAATTCACCCCCAGCGCGGCCGCCGCGGCGCGCGCGATCGGAAACGCCAGCACCGCCGAGGCGTTGTGCGTGACGACGTAGGTGAACAGGAGCGTCATGACATAAACCCCCAGCAGCACCCCCCACGGGCCGCCGTGGCGAAACAGCCCGATGAGCGCCCCCGCCACGCCGGTCGCCAGCCCGGTGGTGTACATCGCGTGCCCGATCCCGAAGGCCGCCCCGATCGCGATGAGCGTCGACCAGTCGATGCTGCGGCGGGCCTGTTCCTGCGAAAGACAACGGCTCAGCAGCATGGCCGCCGCCGCCAGCAGCGCGGCGTTGAAGACGCTGATGTGCAGCACGCTCTCAAGCGCCATCAGCAGCACCATCACCAGCAGAATGCCCACCGCCCAGGGGGCCTTTTCATGCCGCATCGGGCGGGATTCGGCCACGCTGGAGACCAGGAAGAAATCGCGGTTGTCCTGGTGGCGACGGTGCCAGTGGGCCGGCGCTTCCAGCAGCAGCGTGTCGCCTGACTGCAGAACAATGTCCCCGATCTTGCCCCCCAGGCGCTGCCCGTTGCGGTGAACGGCGATGACCGCCGCCTCGTAGCGCGAGCGAAACTGCCCCTGGCGGATGCTCATCCCAACCAGCGGACAGGTATTCGAGACGACCGCCTCCATCAGCAGCCGGTTGTGGCGCGGCTCGGCCAGTTTGAAGACCTGATCGGTGGCCGGAACCAACCCCCGGATTTTCCGCAAATCGACAACCGAACTGACCACGCCCACAAAGATAAGGCGGTCGCCGCCCCGCAGAATCTGCTCCGGACCGACGGCCGGAATCGTCTCCCCATCCCGCTCGATCTCCACCAGATACGCCCCGGGAAGCTGGCGCAAACCCGCCTTTTCCACGCTCTGGCCGTCGATCGCGCTGGCCGGCTGGACGAGCATCTCCACGGTGTACTGGCGCGGATCGGCCATCTGCGCCTCGGCCGTCGCGCGGTCGGGCAGAATCCACCGCCCGGCCAACAGCAGATAGATCAATCCCGCGATGGCGACCGGCAACCCCACCGCCGTGATGGTGAACATCCCCATCGGATGAAGCGTCGGATCGCTTTTGACCGACTCCAGGATCATCCCCTGCACCACCAGATTGGTGCTGGTGCCGATCAGCGTGCAGGTGCCGCCCAGGATGGCGGCATAGGAAAGGGGAATCAGCAGCTTGGAGGGACTCAGTCCCATCTTTTTGGACCAGTCCCGAACGACGGGAATGAACATCGCCACCACGGGGGTATTGTTCAAAAAAGCGCTGATCGCCGTCACCGGCGCCATCATCCGCCACTGCGCGGAAGTGACCGTCCTGGGACGTCCCAGCAGGCGCTCGGTCAGCAGCGACAGCGCACCGGTCTGCACCAGCCCCTCGGCCACAATAAACAGCACGCCCACGGTCAGCAGCGCCTCGTTGCCAAACCCGGCCGCAATCTGGCGGGGCCCGGGAAACCGATCCGAAACCGCCGACCCGGTCAGCAGCAGCGCCACCCCGAACATCAGAATGGTCTCCGGCCGGGCCCAGTTGCGCGCCAGCCCCACCAGCAGCCCCACCAGCACCACCAACATCGCCCACGCTTCCCAGCCCACGCAATTCTCCTTTGGAGAAAGCGAGCATCATAGTGATATGACCGCGAAAATAAATAATTCCTACAGATTTAATATGGAATATGGCCATTATCTTACCTCAGACCAAAGCCGACACGAACGCGGCGTTCCAAGGCGGCAAAGACAAGGGTGTCCATCAGCATGCCCAGGAAAATCATGACGGCCATGACCGCCACGACTTGGGCGACGTCGGAGAAGTCACGTCCGGTCTGGAGGAGGAATCCCAGGCCATGCCGCTGGACGGCCAAGATCAGTTCCGCGCCCAGGAGGGAGCGCCAGGCGAAGGCGAACCCCTGGCGCAGGCTGCCGGCCAGGGCGGGAAGGCTGGCCGGGAAGAGGACATGGCGATAGAGCCGCCATCCATGGGCGCCCAGCATCTGCCCCGCCCGCTGGTAGAGCGGCGGGATGGTTCGCAGGCCGTCGCGCAGGGCGATGGCGAAAGCGAAGCCGCTGCCCATCACCAGCACAAAGAGAATGGCCGATTCGTTGATGCCGAACAGGAGAATTGCCAACGGCACCCAGCAGACGCTGGGGAGGGATTGCAGGCCCAGGAACAGCGGGCCGATCAGGCGGTCCAGCGCTCCCCAGCGCCAGGTCAGCCATCCCAGAACGCCGCCCAGGAGGACGCTGGCGCAGAATCCGACGGCCAGACGCGCTTCGCTGATCAGAATCGCAGAGATCAGCGGACTGGGCCAGAGCGATTCGACGCGATTCCCCTGCTCGCCCCGTGGATGCAGCGGCCAGCCGGAATGGAAGGGTTGGCCGAAATACGTCTGGATATTGAGCATGTTCATCGTGGCGTCGATGACGTGGCTGGGGGCGGGAAAAATCCATGGCTTCCATTGTATTGCCCTATATGCCCCCTCCCATGTCAACAAGACCGCGATCCAGATCGCCAGGCGTCCGAGGTTTCCAGTATTCATCCATCTGTGCGTTGACACGATTGACCTCTTCTTCGATTTCCCTGCGCACCAGGCGCACCAGTTCGCTGACCGTCCGACTGTCAAAATTGCGCGGATGGGGCAGGTCCACGCGGATTTCCCTGCGGATGCGCCCGGGATGGGCATGCAGCACAATAATCCGGTCGGCCAGGCGCACCGCCTCGCCCACCGAGTGGGTGACAAACAGAATGCTCTTGCGCGTCGTCACCCACAGTTCCTGCAACTGCTCGTGCATGAGCGTGCGCGTCTGGGCGCCCAGAGCGGCGAACGGCTCGTCCATCAACAGGACGGCCGGGTCCATCACCAGCGCCCGCGCGATCGCCACGCGCTGGCGCATGCCGCCGGAAAGCTCGTGGACGCGCTTTTTGCCGCTGGCCGCCAGGTGCATCAGGCGCAGCGCCCGCTCCACCCGGTCGGCGCGTTCCGACTTGGGAACGCCGGCCATTTTCAATCCAAACCCGACGTTCTGTTCGGCCGTCAGCCAGGGGAACAACGCATGATCCTGAAAAACCACCGCCCGATCAGGACCGGGCGAGCGAAACGCGCGCCCGTCGAGCGTGGCCGTCCCGGCATCCGGCAGCAACATCCCGGCGGCGATGTTGAGCAACGTGCTTTTTCCACAGCCGCTCGGACCCACCACCACCACAAATTCCCCCGGTTCACACCTCAGTGTGATGTCCTGCACCGCCGGAATCGCTGAGCCGGCGAAGTTTTTGTGAATGCCGCTGAGTTCCAGCCGCCCGCGCCGCGGAAGCGGCGCGGGCGCGGCCGGAACGGCCTGGTCTTGTGTCATTTGGCCGCCTCATTCAACTGCCGCAGCAGCGTTAAATCCACCAGCCCTTTCAGGTCGGTCGGCTGCTTCAGAAAGCCCAGGTCGTAGGACCATTTGGCCATGGTTGAAAGCGTTCCTTCCAGCGGTTCATCGGTGAACTGAATGTTCTTCAGCGCGGCCGACAAAACCTCCTTGGCCAGATGCTTGCCCGTCAATTTGAACATCGCCTCATCCAGCAGCGGCAACTGTTCCTGCGGTGCCTGCCGCAGCCGCTGCGTCCATGCCCGATGCACGCCCAGGATTTTCTTCACCACGTCAGGATGCTGTTGGAGAAACTCCGGCGCCGTCACCACCGCCGTCAGGGTGAATTGTTTGTCCGCCCACAGATCGGTCTCGTTCTCAAGGGAAAGGACCTTTCCGCCGGCCTGTTTCAGCAGCCCCGACGCCCACGGCTCGGGCGACCAGGCCGCGTCGATCTGCCCCCGTTCCATCAACGCCGCCTGCTGGGCGTTGGGAACCGGGATCACGTTGCTCAAATCCGTCTGCCCCAGTTTCTCTTTCAAAAATGTCCGGCAGGCGATGTCCTGCGTGTTGGCGGTCTGCGGCGTGGCGATGCGCTTGCCCTTCAAGTCCGCCAGTTTTTCGATTCCCGAACCGGGACGGGCGACGATGACCACCCCGTTGTTGGCCGCCCCGGCAATCACGCGAATCCCCTGGCCGTGACTTTTGACAAACGCCGAAATCGACGGGCCGGGACCGACATAGGCCACATCAATTTCACCGGCAAACAGGGCTTCAACCAAAGATGGTCCGGCGTTGAAAATCCGGGTCGTGAGTTTGGCGGGACCGACGGCCTTGGCAAAATCACCCGACTGCACGCCCAAAAGCGCCTGGGCATGGGTCAGGTTGGCGAAATAGCCGAGCCGCACTTCCGAAAGACTTGCCGGACCGGCGGCCTGCTCCTTCCCACTGCGGCCGCAGCCCAGCGCCATGAACATCACGGCGCCGACGAGCAACAAACGACTGCGAAATAATAAATACATGAGTCTCTCCAGAAAAATTGATTGTCTTCAGGTTTAATAATCTGTTTCAGTCCTACAGCAGGAACTGGAACTGCGTGCGCAGAACGAACTGGTTCCCATCGCCCGCCAGGATGCCCAGCCCCGTCTGGTTGGACGGCGCTCCGTCGGGAAGCCAGCCGACATCCAGACTCAGCTTGACGCGCTGGGGATCGCCGTGGTCCAGGTAGTAATTCACGCCGGCCGTGATTTCGTTGTGGGTTTGCGCATCGGCGCCATCCAGCCGCACCACGTCGTAGCGGCCAAAAAGCTCCAGATGGTCATTCAGCGTCTGGCTCACCTGCGCCAGCATGCCCCACGACTGGGTATCGGAGGCGGTGCTGTTTCGCGTGTCGGTGAAATCGCCATGCAGTGCCCCGTAAAGACCCAGCCCGGAGGGGTTTTTGTATTGCAGGTCGGCCGTCGCCAGCAGCACGTTGGCGTCATCCCGCTGGGTCAGGTCAAAACCGCTCCCCGCCACCAGCAACTCCTTGCGGGTGTTGATCGCGGTGAAGCTCTTGTGGTCGGACCATTGGCCGAAGAATTTGTATTGGATCCGCCCGCCGACACCGAAATCGGAGGAGCCGTCCTGAAAGTCGCTGTTTTTGGAATTGGCCCCGTCATGAAATGACAGCGACCCGCCTAGCGGAATGTTCTTGTCGCCATAGATCAGGTTGATTCCCTGCACGCGGTCGGTCAACCCGCCGCCGATCAGCGTGTCCACCAACGATTCATCCACCGCCAACTGCGCAAAAGCGCCGACATTGTGTTCCTGAAAAGCCGGCGCCTTGAACTGCCCGGCTTGGATGGCCCATGAAGGGGCCAACTGATACTTCGCCCAGGCGTCTAGCACCGTCACCGCTCCTCCGCTGCGATTGGTGTCGAAGACAAAACTATAAGTGAGTTTTGGCGATAAAATATACCCATCCAGACGAGGACGAAGCCGCCGGACTTCAAAACCGTTCTGAGTGTCATCTCCGCCGTTGTTTGCATCCTGGCGGTAGTTGGTGACGTTGCGAAACTGAAACTGGACGCCGGGGCGCAGCAGGAAGTTGTCATCCTCGGAGCGGATGAAAAATCCCTTCCCTTTCTCGTAGCCGGCCATCAGCGGCGATGCCGTCCCTAGCGACGGTCCGCGCCGTCTCGCGTCTTCCAGTACGGCCTGCGTGGTCGAAGTCGTCCGCTCTTTTTGAGCGGCCGCCTCCAGTTTTTGAACCTGCGCGCTGAGTCGCTGAATCTGCTGCTCAAGCTCGCCGTAGGTCGGTTCGGCCGCGAGAGCCGAACGGCCGGTCACTAAGGCAATAAGAGTCGCCCCCACAAAACCCATTTTAACCGTTGATTGAGACATACCGATTTTCCTGTCGTGGCCCCCCAAGGGGCCTCCTGGTGTTGCCATGAAAAAAAGATGGAAATGGGCCGCTGCTGGCGGCCCGGTTGTTCAGCAACAACAGTGGCGGGAGTGCGACAGCAATGTGACGCCGCGAGAGGAAATTGGACTTAGTCGTCCCATGATGAGGGAGGGAATATACATTCGTATTTGGGATCGTCAATAGATTATCTATAAATTCTATAAATAAAATAGGAATTATAGGCCAGCTATATATAAATCCAGTAATTACAAAAATTTATAATTCTGAAATAATTAGGCTGGCCAGTTCGGACCGCTCGCTCTTGGCCAGGGTGATATGGCCGACCAGCGCCTGCCCTTTGAGCCGTTCAATCAGGTAACTCAGCCCGTTGCTGCTGGAATCCAGATAGGGGTTGTCAATCTGCGTGGCATCCCCAGTGAGGATCAGCTTGGTCCCGTCCCCCACGCGGCTGGCGATGGTCTTCACCTCGTGCGGTGTCAGGTTCTGGCTTTCATCCACCACCATGAATTGGTTGGGGATGCTGCGCCCGCGGATATAGGTCAGGGGCTCAAGCACCACCTGCCCGGATTCCATGAGCTGGGTGATCCGCTGCTCGACCGAGGAGGGGCTGGCATGCCCTCCCTGCCCCGACTTGCCGCTGTGCCCGGCATCGCTCAAGCGGTTGGACAGCAGATAGCTGAGGTTGTCGAAAATCGGCTGCATCCACGCCGTCAGCTTTTCATCCTTGTCGCCGGGGAGATACCCGATGTCGCGCCCCAGCGGCATGATCGGGCGGGCGACCAGAAGTTTGTCATAAACCTGATCATTGACGGTCTTGGCCATGCCGGCGGCCAGGGCCAGGAGGGTCTTGCCCGTGCCGGCCGACCCCAGAAGCGTCACCAGCTTGACCGAATCATCCAGCAACAGGTCCAGCGCCATGGTCTGCTGGAGGTTGCGCGGCATGATGCCGAAGACCGGCCCGCGCCGGGGCCGCACCGGCCTGACCAGCCCGCCGGGCCCGTGGCAGCGCACGACAGCGCTGTGCGAGGCGTCCATCTGATCCTGTAGAAGGACGAACTCGTTGACCAGCAGATCGGGCAGATCGAGATTCAGTTGTTTGTCGCTGTAGAGCTGGGCAATGGTTTCCCCCGCCACTTCCAGCGTGCGCCAGCCGGTATAAAGCCGCTCGAAATCGACCTTCTGCGCCTCGAAATCCTCGGCCTTCAATCCCAGCGTGTCGGCCTTGATCCGGGCATTGATGTCCTTGGTGATGAAGACCACCTGCTTGCCCTTCTGGGCCAGGTTCCAGGCGGTGCAGATGATGCGGTTGTCGGGGGAATGCCCGCTAAGGCCGGGGCAAAGGCGGTCAGCCTCGTCCAGAACAATGCGGAGGGTGCCGCCGGTCTGGGCGATTTTGACTCCCTCGCTCAGCCGCCCCTCCTGGCGCAGGGCGTCCAGGTGGCGGATGACGGTGCGGGCGTTGCGCCCCAGGTCGTCGTTGCTGGTCTTGAACTTGTCCAGTTCCTCAATGACATCAAAGGGGATGACGACATCGTTTTCCGCAAAGAGAAACAGGGCGGCCGGGTTGTGCAGCAGGACGTTGGTGTCGAGGACAAAGGTTTTAATGGCCATAATACTTCAGTTGTCAGTTGCCAGTTGGCAGTTTTGGCGTACCCTGACGGCATTATCACCAGTGACTGGCAATCGGCAACTGGTAACGGACAACTAGCAACTAAATAACATGCTCTATCCCCTGAAATTTCGCCCCCGGCTGGTTCCCAAGATGTGGGGCGGCCGAAAGCTGCAAACGGTGCTGAATAAAGATCTGCCGCCGGAGGTGCTGGTGGGCGAGTCCTGGGAGTTGTACGACTTTCCGCCGGGAGTGGTGGAGGGCTCGGAGGACTGGGTCAGCGCGGTTGTGGCCAACGGCCCCCTGGCCGGCCGGACGCTGCATCAGCTGGTGGAACAGCACGGATCGGACCTGCTGGGGGAGGTGCCTTTGGCCGCGGCGGGGCAGTTTCCGCTGCTGGTCAAGTTTCTGGATGCCCGGGAGGTGCTCAGCGTGCAGGTGCACCCCGATGAGGCGTATTGCCGGGCCCATCCCGAAGCCCATCTCAAGAGCGAGGCGTGGTACGTCCTTCAGAACGATCCGGGGGCGACGATTTACAAGGGGCTCAAGCCCGGCGTGACGCCCGAGCAGTTTCGCTCAGCGCTGGAGACCGGCGGCGTGGAGGAACTGATCCAGGCGGTGCCGGTCACGCTCGACGGTCTCGCCCCCCGGGCCGTGCACCCCAAGCCCGACTCGCTGTTCGTGCTGGCGTGGGGCGACCCGCCGGTGCTGCTGCGCTGCGGCGTCGCCCGGCCGGCCG
>JBIQLO010000119.1:0-12032 GCA_044464175.1 Planctomycetaceae bacterium
GGACGAAGATCGACAACCTGGTGCAGATCGGGCACAACGTGCGGATCGGGCCCAACTGCATCATCACGGGGCAGGCGGGGTTGGCCGGGTCGGCGACGCTGGGGGCGGGGGTGGTGCTGGGGGGCCAGTCGGCGGTGCGCGACCACATTACGATGGGGGATGGGGCGATGCTGGCGGCCTGTTCAGGCGTGATGGAAGATGTGCCGCCCAAGACGATCGTGTCGGGGCTGCCCGCCCTGCCGCACCGGCAGAGCCTGCGGGAGCAGGCCGCGCTGCGGCGGCTGCCGGACCTGGTGGTGCAGGTGCGAAAGCTGCAGGAGCAGATCGAGAATCTGAAGCGCGAAGCGTGACGACTTGACGAAGCGATGGACGGTTAGGACTTCGTCGCTCCGTCGCTCTGTCGCTTTGTCACTTCTTTCTTTTCATCCATCCAACCCTGGAGGTGCTTGCCGAAATCGACGGTGGTGAGGGCGGGAGCGGGGGCGGCCCAGCGGATGGCGTTTTCGATCACCTTCAGGACGTTCTTGTCGTGATAGGAGGGGAAGGTTTCGTGGCCGGGGCGGAAGTAGAAGATGCGCCCCGCGCCGCGGGTCCAGCAGCAGCCGGAGCGGAAGACCTCGCCGCCGGAGAAGCTGCTGATGAGGACGGTCTGCTCGGGTTCGGGAATGTCGAAGAACTCGCCGTACATCTCCTCCTCGGGGAGGATGAAATGGTCGTCGATGCCCTGGACAATGGGGTGGCCGGGGCGGGTGACCCAGAGGATTTCCCGCTCGTTGGGGGCGACGCGCCATTTGAGGTTGCAGGTGGTGCCCATCAGCTTCTTGAAGATTTTGGAAAAGTGGCCGGAGTGGAGGACGATCAGGCCCATGCCCTCCAGGACGCGGAGATAGACGCGCTGGACGATGAGGTCCTGGAGTTCATCGTGGGCCATGTGCCCCCACCAGGTGAGGACATCAGTCTCCTTGAGGCGCTGCTCGGTCAGGCCGTGCTCGGGGTCATCGAGCAGCGCGGTGGTAACTTTGAGGTCCTTACTCTTGCGAAGATGGCCGGCGAGGGCCTCGTGCATTCCCTTGGGGTAGATTTTGGCCACCTGCTCGGATCGCTTTTCGTGTCGGTTTTCGTGCCAGACGGTGACGCGGATGGGCATGGGAGGCTCCTTGGTTCAAAGGTTTAAGCGTAAGTCGAAAGTGTAACGCGGGGGCCGGGGGGCCGCTAGGCACGATTGGGGGTCAGGTTTCGGGGTTAGCGCCCGGTGGTCCATGCGGGGTGCGGACTCTATGTAGTTCGAATTCACAAGTTTGGCGCAAAGAATAAATGGCCGCACACTTGCCAAAGCGGCGGCTGAAGCCACCCCTATGGTTGGCGTTTGGGTCTGGATGCGATTGGGTTGGGAGATGGGGGCCATTTCTCGCCGGGGGCGGGTTGGCGTACAATGGGGATGACCATGAAGAGATACAAAATCGGCATTGTGGGTGTAAGCGGGTATGGGGGCGGGGAGGCGCTGCGGCTGTGCGCGGGACATCCGGCGTTTGAGGTGGCATATGTGGCCGGGGAATCGAGCGCGGGGGCGAAACTGGGGGAGCGGTTTCCGGGGATCGGGGCGATCGGGGAGTTGACGATCCAGAAGTGGGACCCGGCCGCCCTGCCCGCATTGGACCTGCTGATCGCATCGCTGCCCAGCGGGCAGTCGAGCGAGGCGCTGGCGAAAGTGCCGGCGGGGGTGAAGATTGTGGACATCGGGGGGGACCACCGGTTTGTGGAGGGGTGGACGTACGGGCTGGCCGACATCTGGGCGGACCAGATCGCCGGGGCGAGCCGGGTGTCGAATCCGGGGTGCTATCCGGCGGCGTCGATCGGGGCGCTGGCCCCCCTGCTGGGGCGCGGGCTGATCGAGCCGGAGGAGATCATCATTGACGCCAAGAGCGGGGTGAGCGGCGCGGGACGCGGGGGCGGGGCGACGTTCGGGTATGCGGATGTGAACGAAGATTTGTCAGCGTACGGGCTGCTCAAGCATGCTCATGTGCCTGAGATGGTGACAGCGCTGTCGAAAATCGGGGGCAAAGCGGTGTCGCTGACGTTTACGCCGCACCTGGTGCCGATGACGCGGGGGATTCTGGCCACGTGTTATGCGCGGGGGAGCGCGACGACGGAGCAGTGCCTGGAGGCGGCGCGGTCGTTTTATGAGGGGCGGGCGTTCGTGCGGGTGATGGATCGGCCGCCGCATACCAAATGGGCAACCGGATCGAATCTGCTTTATGTCTCTTATGCGGCCGATCCACAGCGGAAGCGGATCATCGCCCTGGGGGCGATTGACAATCTGGGCAAGGGGGCGGCGGGACAGGCGATTCAGAACGCCAATCTGATGCTGGGATTGGAGGCGACGGCCGGGCTGGGCGGAGCGCCGCTGTGGCCGTGATATGGTCCAGTGCGCTTCAATGCGGGCGAAGGAGGCCGTGCGCGCGAGGGGGGCGGGGCGAAAATGTTCGTGGCGAACCTTTCTTGCCGGATGACTGTATAGGTAGTGTTGGCCTACAATAACTGGTTGGATCTGCCGGAAGAGCGGGGTCAGCGACCCCAGCCAAAGGTGGATCCGTCACGAGGGCGGGGTCGGCGACCCCGCCTGCAATTTAACAGTCAGCCCCCCCGCCGCGCCCTTATCACGGGCGTGGGAATCGGTATGATGGGCCGGCCGAGCCGGCTGATCGGCGGCAAATAAGGATCACACATGGCGGAACAAACTCCAGATCGCCCTTCTCGCAAAAATGGACGACCCGGCGGCCCGGGCGGGCCGGGAAACATGCGCTTCGGCCGCGGCCTATTCGGCTGGGTGCTGTTCATCGGACTGGCCATCATGCTCTGGGTGCTGTTTCAAAAGGGGACGAGCAAGCAGGTCATTCCCTGGAGCGACTTTGTCGTGCAGCTGGAGCAGGGGCATGTGAAGGAGGTCAAGCTGGGCGAGGGGGAAGTGACCGGCACGTTCACGTCTCCGCAGCAGATGGGGGCGGGTGCGATCACGGAATTCCGCTCGAAGGTGGCGGCCAAAGGGGCGTCGGGGTGGGATGCGCAGCAGTTTCTGACCCAGAACCGCAACGGAGCGAGAATCAGCTACGAGGGGGACAACAGCCTTCTGATCGACCTGGTGGTGCCGCTGATCCCGTGGATCCTGATCTTCGGGTTCATCTGGTTCTTCGTTTTCCGGCAGCTGCGCAACAGCACAGGGGCCGGGGGCATGCTGGGTAATTTCGGAAGGTCCAAGCACAAGATCACCTCCAAGGAGCACACCAACGTCACGTTCGATGATGTGGCGGGAATCGACGAGGCGAAGGAAGAGGTGATGGAGATTGTCGAATTCCTGAAGAACCCGAAAAAGTTCCAGCGGCTGGGCGGGCGGATTCCGCGCGGCGTGCTGCTGGTGGGGGAGCCGGGGACCGGCAAGACGCTGCTGGCCAAGGCGATCGCCGGGGAGGCGGATGTGCCGTTCTTCTCGATCAGCGGCAGCGACTTCGTCGAGATGTTCGTGGGCGTGGGCGCTTCGCGCGTGCGGGACCTGTTCAAGCAGGCCAAGGACAACAGCCCGTGCATCATCTTTCTGGATGAAATTGACGCGGTGGGGCGCCGGCGCGGCAATGGATTTTCCAGCGGCGGGCACGATGAGCGAGAGCAGACGCTCAACGCGATCCTGGTGGAGATGGACGGCTTTGAGAGCAACGACCAGGTGATCGTCTGCGCGGCCACCAACCGGGTGGACGTGCTGGACCCGGCGTTGACGCGCCCCGGGCGCTTTGACCGGCAGATTTATGTGCCGTTGCCGGATGTGAAGGGCCGGCTGGAGATCATCAAGGTGCACAGCCGGAAGGTGAAGCTGGGGCCGAAGGTGGATTTGCTGCGGCTGGCGCGGGCGACGCCCGGCTTCAGCGGAGCGGACCTGGCGGCCATCATCAATGAGTCGGCCCTGGGAGCGACGCTGGCCGGCAAGGAATTCATCGAGCAGGAGGACCTGGAAGAGGCGCGCGACAAGGTGCGCTTCGGGCGGGCCCACAAGAGCCGGGTGATGGACGAGAAAGAGAAGAACGCGACGGCGTATCACGAGGCGGGGCACGCGGTGGTGCAACACCTGCTGCGGCCGGATTCGGACCCGATCCACAAGGTGACGATCATCCCGCGCGGGCGGGCGCTGGGGGCGACAATGACGCTGCCGGAGAAGGACCGGCACAACTACTCCAAGAAGTGGTGCGTGGCATTCATCAAGATGACCTTCGGCGGGCGCATCGCCGAGGAAATGTTCACCGGCGACACCAACAGCGGCGTGCTGGGGGACATCCGCCAGGCCACCGGGATCGCTCGCAAGATGATCACCGAGTGGGGCATGAACGAGCGGCTGGGGTTTGTCTTCTACGGGGAGGATGAGAACAAGCCCAACCCGTTCGGCGATTTTGGCGGCGGCAAGGAATACTCCAACGAGACGGCACGGCTCATTGATGAAGAGGTCAAGAAGCTGATTGACGGGCTGTATGAGGAGACCCGGCAACTGCTGGAGGCGCACAAGGACCGGATCGAGGCGCTGGCGCAGGCGCTGATGAAGTACGAAACGCTGGACGGCAGCGATGTGGACCGGGTGATGCGCGGCGAGGTGCTGACCAAGCCGACCGTGGGCGACCTGCTGGAGAAGGAGAACCGCAAGGGAAGCGCCACGGTGATCCAGCCGTCGGATGAAGGGAAGCAGCCGGACATCCGCCTGGGCGGCGGGGCGCTGCCGGCGCCGGGGTGATCCTCCGGGCAGGCGGTTTGTATGGACCGTTTGGAAGCGAAGCTCCTTTTAAGGGCCGATGGGCATAGGGCCCTGCGCGTTGGATAGTCGCAAGTGGCGCTCACGGAACAGGCAGAAGGCGCAATTCTGCATTGCCTTCTGTGATCGGGCCATAAATGCACATCCTGAGGAGAACCGGAGGAGCGGAGAGGCATCGAATTGTGAGATTGCGGCCCGATTCGGCCAAGCCGAAATGTGCTTCAAGCGGCTTGGCAACGACCAGCGAGCCCTTCCGAATGGTCCATGGCTTATGAAATCAACATCACGCCCGTTGGGGAAAACGAATACCCGCTGATCCGGGTGTTGTACCAGACCATTTTCGAGCCGTTCGCGCCGGTGGATCGGCCTGAGATTGAGCCGGGCCTGCGGGAGGAGGGGATTCAACTGCTTGGGCATCTGGAAGGGAATCCCCTGGGGTTTCTGGTGGCGCTGCCGCAGGGGGAGACGATCCGAATCCTGGGGTGCGGGGTGATGAAGGAATATCGGCATCAGGGCATCGGCGGACGGCTGCTGGAGTGGATTGAAACGCAGGCGGACGCCCGTCAGGCAGCCGTTGAGGCGGCCGTGGGTCCGATCTATGAGGCGATGTCGGCCCTTCTGAGGCAGCGGGGTTATCGGTCGGATCCGCGCACCGGTCTGTTTCAGCGGCCCATTGCGTGACGGTTCGGTTTGCGCTGGCGGATCGAACGACGGGCTGAGCCGTGATGGAAGCCTGTCGCAACTCGGCAATTCCAAATTCATCATTTTTCATTCATAATTGTCGTATATGACCCCCAAGGCATTCGATCTCTGGCTGGAGGAGGGCCCCCGCCGCCGGCCGCTGGTGATGGGCATCTTGAATGTCACGCCGGACAGCTTCAGCGATGGCGGGCAGTATGCCTCGGCGGCGGCGGCGGTTGCGCATGCCAAGGCGATGGTGGCAGCCGGGGCGGATTTGATCGACATCGGAGGGGAATCGACCCGGCCGGGGGCGCAGGCGGTGACGGCGGACGAGCAGTTGCAGCGCATCGGGCCGGTTCTGGAGGGCATCCGCAAGGAAGGGGTGGAGGCGGTGGTGTCGGTTGACACGCGCAGCGCGGCGGTGGCCGAGGCGGCGATTGAGCGCGGGGCGTCGATCATTAATGATGTGTCGGCCGGGCGACATGATCCGGACATGCTGCCGCTGGCGGCGCAGCGCGGGGTGAGATTGATCCTGATGCACATGCAGGGCGAGCCGGCGACGATGCAAAAATCGCCGACCTACCGGGATGTGACGGGAGAGGTGGCGGAATTTCTGCACGACCGGCTGGAGGCGGCGGTGGATGCGGGGGTGCATCTGGACCGCATCCTGCTGGACCCGGGAATTGGCTTTGGCAAGCGGGATGAGCATGACCTGCAACTGCTGCGGGAAATCGACCGGATCGGCGCGCTGGGGCGGCCGGTGGTGGTTGGCGTGAGCCGCAAGCGGATTATCGGAAGCATCACGGGGCGGGCGCGGGCGGCAGACCGGGTCTTTGGAACGGCCGCGGCGGTGAGCTGGTCGGTGGCGCGCGGGGCGGCGATCGTGCGGGTGCATGATGTGGAGGCGATGCGCGATGTGGTCCGGGCCACCTGGGCCATCATGGGACAGGTCACGGAGACGAGCCAGGTAGGGGCAAAGCCCTGAAATGGCCGATGAATGGGTTTATCTGTATATTCATCGCAAGGCGAATTTCGGCGGCCGCCGAATGCCACGCGATTATGGGACCGGAATGATCCTCGATGAACACGGCGTTGACCAATCTGATGAATTTTTATCAGAACCTGCGGGTCTACGGCCTGTGGCGGGTGGGGATCGAATTGCTGTTGATCGGGGCGGTGGTCTACTGGGCCCTGCGGTTTCTGCACGGCACGCGCGGGGTGCGCATGCTCAAGGGGATCGCGTTCGTGCTGATCAGCCTGTACCTGGTGGTGCGGCTGGTGGCCGGGCAGTTCGGGCTGGAGTCGATTGAATTTCTCTATGGCAAGTTCCTGCTGTTTGCCTCGTTCGCAATTGTGATCGTGTTCCAGCCGGAATTGCGGCGGGCGCTGATGCGGCTGGGGGAGACTCGGCTGTTCCGGGGGTGGTCGAGCCAGGTGAGCGAGGAAATTGACGCGCTGGTGGAGGCGGCGACGTTTCTGTCGCGCCGTAAGATCGGGGCGCTGATTGCCGTGGAGCGGGAGATCGGGCTGGGGGGGATCGCCGAGAGCGGCACGCACCTGAACGCGGAGTTGTCGGCGGACCTGATCAACACGATCTTCTGGCCGAATTCGCCGCTGCACGATCTGGGGGTGATCGTCAGCCAGGGACGGATCGCCTGGGCGGGGGTGCAGTTTCCGCTGGCCGAAAGCGGCGAGTTGGAGCGGGAGCTGGGCAGCCGCCACCGGGCGGCGGTGGGATTGAGCCAGGAGGCGGACGCGGTGGTGATCGTCGTTTCGGAAGAGACCGGCGACATCAGCGTGGCCGAGCGCGGGCAGTTGATCCGCAAACTGACGCCCGAAGCGCTGCGCGGGCTGTTGAGCGAACTTCTGGGCCGCGGCGAAGCGCCGGCGATAAAAAAAAATGAAATGCGCAAAGCAGCCGCGTAGGATGGAAAGTGTCGGGCGCTGGATGCCGGGCGCCGAACTGTGATGGATCATGCCTGAGACGATTGACAAAACTTCCGCAGGCCGGTCCCGGACGATTTCGCTGGAAACGGAACGCCCCAAGGGATGGCGACGGTTCGTGCCGAGCCGGCGCTGGATGCAGCAGCATTTTTCGCGCCAGGAGAATATCAGCCGGCTCAAGACGCTGGCGTGGGTGGCGCCGCTGACGTTCCTGATCTGGGTCTACGCCCGGCAGGAGCAGATCGTCAAGGAGAGCAACATCACCTTTCCGATCGAGGTCAAGAGCAATGATCCCAACCGGGTGGTGACGCTGGTCTATCCGGCCGACAAGAACCTGGTGGCCGAGCTGGAGGGGCCCCGGGCGCAACTGGAGGATGTGAAACGCAAGCTCTGGCCCAAGGGGGGACTGGCGTCGGTGCAGATCGACGTGGACACCTCGCGGCTGGGGGAGTACCAGATTTCGGCCCTGCCGCAGCTTCAAAGCAATCCGATCTTCAGCGGGATCACGATCGATGGGTGCCAGCCGGTGTCGCTGGGGGTGAGAATCGACCAGATTGTGACGCGCATGGTGCCGGTGGAAGCGCCGCCGGGCCTGGCATCGGTGCAGAGCGTCCGCTTCGATCCGCCGATGGTGGAGGTGCGCGCGCCCGAGTCGGCACTGAAGCAGGCGGAACAGAATCATCAACTGGTCGTCTATGCGAACCTGAGCGGGCTGCCGGTGCTGAAGCAGCCGGGGCAGCATGAAATGGAGCTGGGGCTGACCTCGCCGATCCAGTCGGAGGAGAATGTCTCCCTCTCGCCGGGGACGGTGCGGGCGATCCTGCAGGTGCGGCAGGCGGATGAGACGCTGATGATCTCCTCGATGCCGATCTGGGCGGCCGGGCCGGCGGACCTGTGGGGGCGGTACAAGGTCGTTTTTTCGCTGCCGCAGCCGTTTTTGACCAACGTCATGGTGATCGGCCCGCATGACAAGATCGAGCTGCTGAACAAGCAGGGCGTCAACTCCAAATGCAAAGCGTACATCGACGTGACGACTGACGATCTGCCGGTCGGACAGACGCATACCCGTCGGGTGCGGTTTGACCTGCCTGAGGGCATCCGCGTGGCGCCGGCGTCGGCCGGCATCCAGGTGGATTTCAAGCTGGCGGAAGCGGCGACGGGAGAGTAGAACGGGCGATATGATGGCCCGGCAGCGCCATCGGACCTTCATTCCAATGACCATGAAGCATCCTGGTTCATCCACCCGTTCCCTGCTGGCCAGCCTGGGGGTGCATGCCTCCATCATTCTGGCGGTGGCGCTGTTTCTGGGGTCCATCTCCCTGCTCTACTACCGCTCGCTGACACTGGTGGAGCCAAGTTCGATGGTGGATGTCCGGGGCGATGACTCGCTCGCGGGGGCGGAGGTGTCCATCAGCGGGCCGGCGTTGGATGAGCCGCTGCAGACGCTCTTTGACCGGGACAACGATTACCAGAGCCGATTCTTTCTGGACCGGGGCAGTTATCTCCTGACGGTTCGGCGGCAGGGGCACACGCTGTTCAACCAGCACTTTTTCGTGCGGGAGCGGACGCATTTGTCGCTGGCGATCCCTCCCTCACCCGCGTCGGGAGTTCAGCCACGAACCGGCCGTGAAAATCCGGGCGCATCGGCTCAAAACCACCCTTGACATTGGATGGGCCCGGTCGTAGCTTAACGATAGATGCAAGGGGTGGACGGATCCTCCTTTCGTGTACCTTATGGCAGGCATGGAATCGCAATTGACGGCATCGAACGTCACGCTCGACACCGAGCTGGGGAAGATGATCGTTGACGCGGGACTGGCAACGCGAACGGAAGTCGAATTCTGTCGCGAGCAGATCAAGCAGTCCTCCGACCCCAATCAGCGAAGCCTGGCCGATGTGCTCATTGAGCACAACTTCATCACCGTCAATCAGGCCAAGCGGCTCCGGGGGCAGATCGACGACCGCCGCAGCAGCCAGATTCCGGGATATCAATTGCTGGGCAAGCTGGGGCGCGGAGCGATGGCGACGGTCTACAAGGCGCGGCAGTTGTCGCTGGACCGGACGGTGGCGGTGAAGGTGTTGCCCAAGCGCCTGAGCGAGAACCCGGAGTTCGTGGACCGTTTCTACAAGGAGGGGAAGGCCGCGGCGCGGCTGTCGCACAACAATATCGTCCAGGCGATTGACGTCGGCTCCACGCCGGAAGGGTTCCACTACTTCGCGATGGAGTACGTGGAGGGGCATACCCTTTACGACATGATGCAGCCGCCGCCGGAGGGGGAAGGGCACGTCTTCACCGAGGATGAGGCGCTGGACATCATCATCCAGATCACCCAGGCGCTGGCCCACGCCCACGAACGCGGATTGATCCACCGCGACGTCAAGCCCAAGAACATCCTGCTGACGCCGCAGGGAGTGGCCAAGCTGACGGACCTGGGGCTGGCGCGGGCGACCGATGACAAGGAGGCGGCCGAATCGGAGGCGGGCAAGGCGTATGGCACCCCCTACTACATCAGCCCCGAACAGATTCGCGGCGAGGTGGACATCGACTTCCGCTCGGACCTGTATTCGCTGGGGGCGACGATGTACCACCTGGTCACCGGGCGTCCCCCGTTCGACGGCGACACACCCAGCGCGGTGATGACCAAGCACCTGAAGACGCCCCTGACGCCGGCGGACCACATCAACACCGCCCTGAGCGCCGGGGTGGGGGAAATCATCGACATCGCCATGGCCAAAAAACGCGAAGATCGTTACGCCAGCACGCGGAACATGCTTGAAGACCTGCAGGCGGTACGCCGGGGCGAGCCGCCGCTGCATGCCCGGCGGGCGATCGACCTGGACACGCTGGCGAAGATGGAAGAGGAGGAGGGGGAAAAGACGGTGGACATCGAGAGCGCCGGCTGGAACCCCTTTTCCAGCCGATCCATTCAGACCGCGATCGCAATCGGGCTGGGCATCTCACTGCTGCTCAACATCGCATTGATCATCATCATGCTCGTGGAACACAAATAGCCCCCCACCGCCGGTGGGACGGAGGCTCAATCCCCGCTATTTTCCGGCGGATGGGCCGCCAGTTGCGCGGCCGTGCCCAGGCCGGTCAGCATTCCCGTGCCGCGATCGTACCGGTAAAACCGCCGATTGGGGGCGATCTTCGCATAGTAGCGGTAAATCTCCCCGTTCCTCCTGCCCAGGTCATGCGCGCGGATGATCGGCGCATCGTCCGGCCAGGCGACATTGGTGTTGTATACCGGCTCCTGATCGGGATGCGCGCCGGTGTGGGAGCGATACCGGAACAGCACCACGGCCGGGGGATGGACCTGTTTTTCCAGGACCGCGTCGATGTGGCGCAGTTCATCGGCGATGAAGTAGAACCCCCAGTTCTTATTGTCCAACTGCGGCAACGAGGTCAGGGCGATCGTCGCCACCAGCAACGGCGGCAGGGCCGCCAGCCACCGGCGGGCGGGCAGGATTCGGACGCATGCGCCGGTCCCCAGCACAATCAGCAGCAGCACCGCGGGAATGACCGGCATCGGGTAGGAACGGAGAAAGAATGGATAGAAGGTGTAGAGCAGGATGAACAGCGGCAGGGCGCAGGCGATGGCCAGCCGATAGCGGCCGAATTTTCCCCGCAAGCCCATCAATCCCAGCGGCAGAAGCAGAAGAAGCAATCCATCACATATCAGGCTGGTGCGCATGACGGGGAAACGGGCGGCGATCCAGATATGGGGCATGTTTCCCGGCGTGTGGCTGCGCAGGTCCCCGGCCCACTGGGCGTCGGCCTCCTCCATCTGCTCCAGCAATCGCGGGCGCGGATGGTACTGGTGGAATCCGAGGCGGTGGGCCGGATGATAGAGCTTGAGGTGGTAGTCGTAGGGCAGTTCATTCCATCGGCCGGTGATGCCGATGTTGGAGACCACCTGGATCGCCAGCAGCGGCGCGGCCGCCAGCGCAATCAGCCCGATCGTGGCGGCGGCATGGCGAAGGCTGCGGCGGTGAAAGAGGTCCGCCGCCATGGCGATTCCCAGGGGCAGAATGAAACAGAGCGACTCCCCCGGGCGAATGATCAGTGCGAAAGAGGAAAAGAAACCCACGGCGGCGGCCCAGCCCAGGCGGCGGCTTTTATGCCACAGGACCCCCGCCCAGAGGGTCAGGAGAATGAAGAGCACCGCCGGGAGATAGGGCATGACCAGGGCGGAGGAGGCGCGAAACTCCCGGGCTCCCAGCAGCAAAAGCGCCCCCAGCACCCCCGATACTCCATCGAGCAACTGGGCAAAGAGGAGATAGACTGCGCCCAGGCAGAGGGAGGCGACCAGCAGCGGCATCACCCACAAGGGGAGGTGGAACCAGACCATCGGCGCCTGGATCAGGGCGTTGCCGGGCGTGTACTTGGCGGCATAGGCGGGGGTGACAAAGAGGAAGTAGGAGTGGAAGAAATCGCCCAGCGGCAGCGCGGGCATCCACAGCCGCCCGCGAGCGACCATCTGCGTCTGGATGAGATAGACAAATTCATCCTGAATCGAGGCCGCGTTCATGTCAGAGGCGTGATGAAGGGCCACGCGGTAGAGGTAGAAGCCGCCGATCAGCACCACCGCGCCGAAGACCAGCGCCTGGCGCCTGGGGG
>JBIQLO010000120.1:0-11884 GCA_044464175.1 Planctomycetaceae bacterium
TTCATGTTGAGGGGGATTCTGCTGAACCGGTTTTCCAGGGGGGATGGGAATGGGCGGGGGGGGCGGGGGCGCCAGTTGCCGCTGATCGGGGCGCTGTTTGTCCGGGGGGGGCTGGGGCTGGCGGGGGTCTGGCCGTTCGCCACGGGGCTGGGCAAGGGGATGATCGAGCGGGCGGGTTCGGAGGCGGGGTGGTGGTGGGTGATGCCGCTGTGCATTATCGTGTCGGGCCTGACGGGGGGGGCGGTGCTGCGCGTGGCGGCGCGGATTTTCCTGGGGTGGGGGCGGCGGCAGAATCCCAAGGCGGACACGCCGAAGAAGGAGCAGCCGGACACGAAGCGGCGACAGCATCGCGTGCCGTGGGTGATGACGGCGCCGGCCGGGGCGATGCTGGTGCTGGGGTTGGGCCTGGGGCTGGCGCCGAAGCTGCCGATGCAGGCGGGGCGGGCGGCCGGGGCGTTTATGGACCGGGCGGGATACACGCAGCAGGTTTTGTTCGGGCGCCATTCGGCTGGGCACGGGGGGGCGGGGGGCGTGTCGGGGTGGGGAGCGCATGGGATTCTGGCGGGGGTGGGGAGCGTGGTGCTGGGGCTGATTCTGGCGGCGGTGGCGCTGTTTCGCAGGCCGCGGGAGAAGGTGGATGTGGTGCGGCGGCGGGTGCGGGACTGGTTGAACTGGCCGATGGAGTGGCTGCGGGCGTGGCACAACGGGCAGGTGGTGGATTATGTGACGTGGCTGGTGGTGGGGGTGGCGGTGATGGGGATCATCATGGGGTGGGGGGTGTCGTAGGGTGGGGTGTTGGTTGCGTTGGCGAATGGCGTAAATCCGAAGTCCTAACCTCGACATCCGGAATAATTTCAAAGCTCAAAGCTCCCAGGGATCGGAAACCGGGGCGGGGCAATGCTGCTTTCTATTTTGAAAAATTTCTTTTGATGGTGGTTCCTTCTTTTCTATAATTGGTCTTTAGAGGCCGACTCCCCATTGATTCAATTTTCGCAATGGATCTGACGCAATACCAAGGGAGGCAATTCTATGAATTCACGCAAACCCAAACACATCCGGCTTATGGTTCTGCTGGCGACCTTTGCCCTGCTTTCTGCGACAGGGTTCTATAGAGTGGCTCTTTACGTGCCGGCCGTCGGACATGGAATGTAATGGCGCAAGGTGCGCTTTAATGGAATTGCGCCGTGGTGTAATGGGCATGGGGCTGCGCGTCGGTCGAGCTTTGGCACCCGACGCAATTTGAACGGATGACATGAATCAGAAAGCTGTTGGTATCGTCATGAATTTGCTCCTGGTCGGCGGCTGCGCCGCTCCGGCGCGCGGGCTGAAGGATGCCCACGCCACCCCGGCGATTTTGCCGCCGCAGCCAATTCAACTAGATGCGGCCGAATCGTTCTGGAGCATCTGCCGCATCGGAACCGCCGAGCAGATCCAGGCGATGATCGACGGCGGGGCGAAGGTGAATGTGCGCGGCAGCGGCGGGCAGACGCCGCTCATGCGCTGCGCGCAGTTTAATCCGCATCCCGACGCCGTCAGGGCGCTGCTGAAGGCGGGGGCGAATATCCACGCGGCCGACGATGAGGGATGGACGGCGTTGACCGTCGCGGCCGCGAATAATCCGAACGTGGAGATCATAAAAGCTCTGATCGAGGCTGGGGCGAAGATCGATGTGCCGGACAAAGCAGGCATTACGCCGCTGATGCGGGCGGCGGCGTTCAATCACAACCCTCGGGTGGTGTCCGCGCTGATTGCGGCCGGGGCGAACGTGAATTCGGCCAGTCGTGACGGGTTAACCGCATTGATGGGGTCAGCCATGAGCAATCCCGACGTCCAATCGACGAATCTGCTGCTGAAGGCCGGGGCGGATGTGAACGCCCGCACCACACAAGGAATCACACCTTTGATGTATGCCGGATACAATGTAAGCCCGAGCGTGACAAACGCGCTGCTCGGGGCGGGGGCGGACGTCAACGCCAGAGGTTCGCATGAATACACGCCCCTTATGTATGCCGCGCGGCACAATCGCAATCCGGAAGTGCTTGAAGTCCTCATTGCGGCGGGGGCACAGGTGAACGCCAGGGATCAGGATGGATATTCGCCGCTGATGTTGGCGGCGCAGTATACGAAAAACCCGGCCGTGATCGTCATGTTGGTCAAGGCCGGGGCGAAGGTGAATGGCCCGGCTGATAACGGCCTGACGCCGCTGAGCAACGCCGCTACCTTCAATCCGCATCCGGAAATTATCACGGCATTAGTCAAGGGCGGGGCGAAGGTGAACGCCAAGGATGCCCAGACGAGCTGGACTGCTCTCATGTGTGCCGCCGCGGATAATCCGAATGTCATCCCGGCACTGATTCAGGCTGGAGCGGAGTTAAATGCGAGAAATGAGAAGGGCCAGACGGCGCTGGACATCGCCCGCCTAAATAAGGACGCCAGGGCGGTCGAGGCGTTGCTCAAGGCCGGAGCGAAAGAGGAATGAAAATAGGCTTGATCATTCTTTGAGGCCTGCTTCATCGGAGCCGGTTGCGCCGGCCGGCGAAAAAATAACCCGGTCCGCTGAAGCGGACCCTACAAGCTTGTGGCGGCTGTCTTTGGTTATTTACAATCGCCGGGCGATCTTTGCGTTTGCGAAGCGGGCTTGGGAGGGCGGGACGAAGGAGGATTGTGCTGCACGTCTTGCTGATGGTGCTGGATTTGGGGGGGACGTTTGTGTTTGCGCTGAGCGGGGGCATGCTGGGGGTCAAGCGCGGGCTGGATATTTTCGGGGTGCTGGTGCTGGCCTTTGCGGCGGGGAATGCCGGGGGGATCACGCGGGATTTGCTGATCGGCGCGGTTCCGCCGGCGGCGGTGTCGGATTGGAAGTACCTGGCCGTTTCGGTGCTGGCCGGGGGGATCACCTTCTTCTGGTTTCCGCTGACGGACCGGTTCCGCCGGGATGTGCTGCTGCTGGATGCGGTGGGGCTGGCGTTCTTCGCGGTGGCGGGGGCGGAAAAGGCGCTGGTGTATGGGCTGCATCCGCTCATGGCGGCGCTGATGGGGATGCTGACCGGCATCGGCGGCGGGATGCTGCGCGACGTGCTGGCCAACGAGATTCCGACGGTGCTTCGATCGGACCTGTATGCTCTGGCGGCCCTGGGGGGCGCGGGGGTGGTGGTGGGCGGCCATTTGCTGCATCTGCCGCCGGTGGTTGCCACGGTGGCGGGGGGATGCGTCTGTTTGGGGCTGCGCGTCATGGCGATCCGCTACCGGTGGCGGCTGCCGACGGCGCGGGATCGCGGGTCTTAACGGGGATGGGGAAATGGTCCGCGGTGCGGACCCTACTTGATTTCGGCGATTTTGACGGGGCGGCGCTCCTTGGCGCTGGTCTCGACGGCGCAGAGGATTTGCTGGGTTTTGAAGGCATCCTCGAAATCGCCCAGGGGGACGGTGGGCTTTTGGCCGCCCAGGGCCATGAGGATGTCGGCGGCCTGGTTGATGAAGGTGTGCTCGTAGCCGATGATGTGGGCGTCGGGCCACCAGGCGTGGGCGTAGGGGTGGTCGGGGGCGTGGGTGACCATGATGTCGCGCCAGGCGCGGGTCTTGGCATCCTCGGTGGCGTCGAAGAAGCCCAGGGTGTTCATGCATTCAAAATTGAAGCGGACGGCCCCTTTTTCGCCGTGAATCTCCACGCCGTTTTTGTTCTGATAGCCGGTGCTGAAGCGCGTCGCCTCGAAGTTGCAGACCGCGCCGCTTTTCATCTTTCCGATGAAGAGCGTGGCATCGTCCACGGTGACCTTGCCTTTTTTGCCTTTGGCGGCCTTGGCGCCGCCGGCGATGCCGCCCTGGGAGCCCTGGGCGGGGATGAGGCGCTCCTTGATGAATGTTTCCTGAATCGCGCCGGTGACTTCGGTGAATTCATCGCCGGTGATGAAGCGGGCCATGTCGATGACATGCGCCCCCAGGTCGCCCAGTGAGCCGGAGCCGGCGATTTTTTTATCGAACCGCCACAGGAGGGGGACATCGGGGCCGGCCCAGTCCTGGAGGTAGTAGCCGCGGACGTGGTAGATGCGCCCCAGGCGGCCGGAGCGGACCAGTTGATGGGCCAGGGCGACGGCCGGGGCGCGGCGGTAGATCCACCAGACAAAGGTTTGAGACTTTTTCGCTTTACGGGCGGCGTCGCGCATCTGCCGGGCGTCGCTCAGGCTCGCGGCCAAGGGTTTTTCGCAGGCGACGTGCTTGCCGGCCTCCAGGGCGGCCAAGGCCATTTCGCAATGCAGGTGGTTGGGGGCGGTGATGTCCACCAGGTCGATCTCGGGATTGGTGACGGCTTTTTTCCAGCTGGTGGAGGCGTTGAGCCAGTGCCAGCGCTGCTGGAAGGTCTGCAGGTCCGCGCCGTCGCGACCGACGACGGTGTGGCGGATGGGATGGGCCCGCAGGGCGGTGAAGAACTTGTCCACCTTGAGCCAGGCGTTGGAGTGGGCCCGGCCCATGAATTTCTGACCGATGAGACAGAGATTGATGTCGCCAGACGGCATGGATGAGCCTCCTTGAAAGGTGGAAGCATTTGGCCAGAAGGCGCGGGAAAATGCAAGGGGGAATTGCCGGGGGTCGCTTGTCACTTGTTGTTTGTTACGTGCGGCTGTTTTGCATTCCCGGAGAACCGCCAGTGACCCAGGACAAATGACTTTCTCCACAGGCTTGCGTCCGGGGGGGGAATTTTCTTTAATGCCAATGGGGGACATTTCAAAGGAGCGCTCATGAAGGTGGTCATGGTGATGTTCGATTCGTTGAACCGGCACATGCTGCCATCGTACGGGTGCGACTGGACGCACGCGCCGAATTTCAGTCGCCTGGCGGAGCGCTCGGTGCAGTTTGAGCGGTCGTATGTCTGCTCGATGCCGTGCATGCCGGCGCGGCGGGATTTGCACACGGGGCGGCCGAATTTCCTGCACCGCTCGTGGGGGCCGATCGAGCCGTTTGACGATTCCGTGCCGCAGATGCTCAAGGAGAACGGGATTTACACGCACCTGGCGACGGACCATTACCACTATCTGGAGGATGGCGGGGCCACTTATCACGGGCGGTATAATTCGTGGGAGTTTTTCCGGGGGCAGGAGGCCGATGCGTGGAAGGGGCAGGTGGCCCAGCCGCCGGTGGCCCCGTGCGTGGGATCGACCGGAGACATCCAGGGGCCGCGGCGGCATCACTGGGTGAACCGGCAATTCATGCGGCGGGAGCGGGACCAGCCCCAGACGCGCACGTTCGAGGCGGGGCTGGAGTTCATCCAGCGCAATCACGACCAGGACAACTGGTTTTTGCAGATCGAGACGTTCGACCCGCACGAGCCGTTCTTTTCCAGCCGCAGGTACAAGGATTTGTTCGCAGCGCATTATGACGCCTATCGCCGCGCGGGGGGCAGGCAGTTTGACTGGCCCAACTATGACTTTGTGCGCCAGCGGTCGGAGGAGGTGGACCATCTGCGGCATGAATATGCCGCGCTGCTGGCGATGTGCGATGCGTCCCTGGGGGAGGTGCTGGATGCGATGGATGAGCTGAAACTGTGGGAGGACACGATGCTGGTGGTCTGGACGGACCACGGGTTTCTGCTGGGGGAGCATGAGTGCTATGCCAAGGTGTGGCTCCCGTTTTACGAGGAGGTGGCGCACACGCCGTTTTTCATCTGGGACCCGCGCTGCGGCAAGCGGGGGGAGCAACGGGAGGCGCTGGTGCAGCCGTCGATCGACCTGGGGCCGACGCTGCTGGATGTCTTCGGGCTGGAGCCGACGGGGGACATGCTGGGCGCGAACCTGCGCGACGTGATCGCCTCGGACCGGCCGGTGCGCGAGGCGGGGCTGTTCGGGGTGCATGGGGGGCAGGTGAACGTGACCGACGGGCGGTATGTCTACATGCGGGCGGCGGCAAGCGAAGAGGGGGGGCCGTTGAACGACTACACGCTGATGCCGACGAAGATGCGGGGGTTCCTGGAACTGGAGGCGCTGCGGGCGGCGGAGATGGCCGGGCCGTTTTCATTCACCAAGGGGTGCCCCACGCTGCGGCTGCCGCGTCAGGGGGTGTCCCGGGCGCGGCATCCGGAGACGCGCAGGTCGTTGCTGTTTGACCTGGCGGACGACCCGAAGCAGGAGCGGCCGATTTCGGATGCGGCGGTGGAGCAGCGGATGATCGGGCATCTCAAGACGCTGATGAAGGCGTGCGATGCGCCGGCGGAGCAGTATGAGCGGCTGGGGCTCTAGGCCCGCTGGGCGCAGGTGGGGCAGGAGGATCACGGGCCGGGAGGGGCAAGCGTGATGTCGTCCAGGTCGACCCGGCCGCGGACCAGGAAGGCCAGGGTGAGGTGGGTCGCCTCGGCGGGGGGCGTGCAGGTCAGGGTGAAGGTTTGCCATTGGGGCAAAACGGTCCGCCAGGTTTCCGCCGGCCGCGATGATTCCGGGGGCGCGACGGGGGAGCGCCCGCCCCGGCCGCCGTACTGGTTCAACTGCAGCCGGACCTCTCCTGAGCCGCGCGCCTTGAAAGTGATTTTCAGGGGCGCCTGGGCGGGGAGCTGAATCCGGGGGCTCAGGAGATACGCGACCAGCCCGGGATCGGTCGCCACAACCTGGGCATGGTGCTTCCCCTGGGCAGACCCCTGGGATTGCCACCGGAGCGTGCCTTCGTAGCGCCCCTTGGCGTAGCGGAGCTGCCATTGATAGGGGGTCAGGCCGTCGGCGGTGTCTTCAAAACCGGCATTGAGCAGCAGTTGGCCCTTCTCCAGCTCGGCGTGCGGGCGGGGGAAGGCGCGGGCGTGGGGATCGGCGCCGACCATGGTGTTGAGGCGGTCGTTGAGCACGGCGGGGTAGGTCTGGCCGAAGGGGGTGCCGGCCAGGGGGACGGTTCCGTAGGTCAGGCTGTCGCCGAAGCAGACGACGGTCTGGCCCGGCTGAATCTTGCCTTTGAAACTCTCGGCCACCAGCTCAGCCATCAGGCGATAGCCGTCGGTGGTGAAATGGACGCCGTCGGCGATCTGGACGTTCAGGAGATTGCGGATCATCGACTCCTTTGTCGCCTTGGAGTCGCCATGCCGGTTGACCAGCGCCCGCAGGTCGGCCAGATCGGTCTGGTTGGTCCTGGCCAGCTCGCGGACGATGGCATCGTATTTGAGAATATGGTCGTTGAGGCTCTCCTTGTAAGGATAGCCCTCCGGGTGCCGCCGGCGCACCAGGGATTCAATGATGGGGTGGGGCGTGATCAGGACGATGTGACCGATCCGGGCGGCGCGGGCCTGGTCGATCATCCACTGCAGATTGTCGCGGTAGGTTTCGGGGGGAAGAAGTTTGCCGGGGTTGACCGCATCGTTGATGCCGAAATAGATCACCAGATGCTGGGGATGGAACGGCAGCACATCGCGGTCGAAGCGCTGACGCCCCTGAAGGGAATTGTTGCCGCCGATCCCCTTGTTGAGGACGACGAGGGGCGCGGGGGCGGCCGCGGCGGCGGGGGCGATCAGGAGCAGGAAGGACAGAAGGGGAAGCAACGATTTCATGGCCCAAGGTTTAACCGATGCGCGCTACTCAAACCAGATGGGGCTGAGCCAGGCGGTCTGGCCGTCGCTCTGGGTGAGGCGCAGGTAGATGAATCCGGGGCCGGGACGGGCCGGGCGGAAGGAGTGGTCCAGCGCGCAGGTGAATTCGCTCACCGGCACCGCGCGGTGGATTTTCAGGGCGGGGGAGAGGAATCCACCGATGGGTTGGCCGACGGAGCGGCGGGCCAGGTCGGGCAGGGACTCGCTGAGCCGTCCGCTGTCCCACTCCACCTCCAGGCGGGTGGATTCGCCCGCCTCCAGTTCCAGGAGGACCGACTGCGTGCCGCCGGCGTTGAAATGGGTGCCGCCGATGCCGCCGGCGGGGTTGGAGGCGGCGCGGCAGGTCCACTCGGTCTTTTGTTCATCCTGATGGAGAATCCGTTCGGTCGGCTCCTGGGCACTGTTGTCGTAACCGCTGTACCGGAAGCAGGGGGTGACGCCCAGCAGCCGGCCATCGCACACGCGGGCAGCGACGTGCCAGTGGGAGATACATCCCGTGCGGCCCCAGCCGGTTTCGACGCGGACCTTGTAGCGGCCGGGGGTGAATTCCGACGTGGCGGGGGGGGCGGTCAGGCGATGGATGCGCCATTGGGGCGACGCCCCGATGCTGCCTTCGATCAGTTCCAGCTTGTCGATGGCGGCGGCGGCCTCCAGGCGGATCGACAGGGGCATTGATTCACGGCGGCGGAGGACCTGGCCGATGCCCGCGCCGTCCAGTTGCATCTCCGCCTGGATCTTTGCGCCGGTGGAGGCGATGGTGCGGCGGGCCAGGAGGGCCTCCCAGAGGCTTTGGCGGTCGAGGCGGTCGGCGAGGATGCCGGTGCGGCCGTGGCCGTAGTGGCCGGGGTAGCCATCGTGGCTGTCGGTGCCGGCGTAGAAGCCGAAGCGGTGGCCGGCCAGCAGGCCGGCGCGGAGTGTGGATTCCCCCAGGCGCGGGCCCATGGTGTGGTGGTATTCGTACGGGGCGTCATCCGCCTCGCCGGCGCCGTGGTTGGAGAAGATTTCGATCACGGGCGTGCGGCGGGGATGGAAGCAGTCCCAGTTGGCGCCGCGATGGCCTTTGGCGTAGCCGATGTGGTGGGGCAGGAGGATCGCCTCGCAGCCGGCGCAGCGCAGGGCCTGTTCCAGGGCGTCGGGGGAGTCGGCGTCGAGCAGGGGCATCTCATCGGCGCAGGCGTAGGCGTTGTGGTCGCCGTAGCGCATGGAGTGCCATTCGTAGGAGGGGAAGGTGGCGAAAGTGCCGGGCTGGTTGGCGGCGGCCAGCTCCTTGAGCAACCCGCCCCAGAACCGCTGCAGCTTGGCGAAGCCGGCCAGGTGCATGCAGAGGATGTTGTCGTAGTGGACGATGTCCTGGGGCATGTCGGGCCAGAAGGCGTGGCCGGTGATGGCGCAGAAGTCCAGATGCTGGCGGGCGTTGGCCAGGGCGCGTCCGGGCGTGCCGTGGCCGTAGCTGACCGCGCAGTGGTTGTGGAGGTCGCCCCAGTAGATGGATTGGGTCATGGCGTCGCCTTCCTGGCAAAAGCGGGGGGGCCGGGGCTAGGCGCTGCCGTCGATGAGCAGGTCCAGCTGGCCGGTGGTGGGGTCGATGACCAGCCCGTTGACGACCACGTCGGCGGGGAGGAGGGGGTGGTGCTTGACGACGTCGACGCTCTGGCGGACGGCCTCCTCCACGCGGTCGAAGCCGACGAGCCACTCTTTGGGCTTGATGCCGGCGTGGTCGAGGATGCGGATCGTCTCCTCGGGGATGCCGCGGGCGCGGGCCTTTTCCAGGATTTTGCCCCCGTTGAGGCCGGTCATGCCGCAGCCGTGGTGGCCGACGATGCAGATTTCCCGGGCCCCCAAGTCATAGACGGCCACGAGGATGCTTCGCATGATGCTGCCGAAGGGGTGGGAGACGACCGCGCCGGCGGTTTTGAGCAGCTTCACATCCCCGTTGCGCAGGTTCATGGCGTGGGGGAGGAGCTCGACCAGTCGGCTGTCCATGCAGGTGACGACGACCAGGTGCTTGTTGGGGGGGGAGTCGGTCCGGAAGGGCTCGTACCGGCGCTCCTGAACGAAGGTGCGGTTGTGCTGGAGGATGCTGTTCAATAGGTGGGTGGGCATGGGGACATGTTAAATGGAAATTGGAAAATGGAAAAGGGAGGAGCGACGGAGCGACGGAGGGGGGGTATTATTACAGATTCAGGCGTTCGAGTTGTTCGGGCGGGGCGCCCGCCGCGCGGAGGGTGGCGCGCAGGGCGTTTTGCATCCGGCGGAGTTCCTGGGGGTGGGAGGGGGCGAGGTTGGTCAGTTCATTGGGGTCGGCGGCTTTGTCGCTGAGCCAGGTTTCGGTGGTCCAGGGTTTGGTGGCGGCGGGGCGGCGGCCGTCGGAAAAGGGCCCCAGTTCGATCCCCGGCATGAAGCGGCTGAGGCAGTAGTCGTGCCAGTGAAGGGGCTGGTTCGTTGCATCGGGCGCCTGGTGGAGAATCCACCGCCCATCGGTGATCGTGACGCTCTGGCCAAAGACGCCGCAGATCGCATGGTCGCGCGTGGGGGCGTTTTCATCTTCAAGCACCGGCAGGAGGTTGACGCCGTGGCGATCGGGGGGGCAGGGGCGATCGACGGCGGCCAGCACGGTGGGATAAATGTCGACCAGTTGCACCAGCTGGTCGCGGCGCTGGCCGTGGCCGAGGGTGGGATGGACCAAGATGAAGGGGATGTGGGCCACGGCATCGTGCTGGTGGGTCTGAAGCTTGCCGATGCGCCCGTGATCGCCGTTGTAGGTGCCGTGGTCGGAGCAGAAAATGACCAGTGTGTCTTTCCACAGGTCCAGGGCATCCATCTGATCCAGCAGCCGCCCCAGCCACCGGTCGGTTAGGACCACCTGGGCGGCGTAGCGCGCCTGGGTGTTGCGCAGCTGGCGGGGGCTCATGTGCTTGTCCCACTTGTCATACGGCCCGGCCGAGGAGCCGTTGACCGAATACCCGGCCGGGTCGAACATTTTCACCAGTTCCTCGGGCGCATCCCACGGCTCATGCGGGGGGAAGCAGTCGATGTGCAGGTAAAAATCTTTATAGGTGTGATTGATCTTGAGCCACTCGGCGGCCTTGGTGAAAACCTGGGCGGGGTAGGTGTCTTTCTCCGAATGTTGAAACAGCGCCTTGTGGCGGTAGTGGCGTTCGAGCTTGGCGTGGAGGAACTGCGGCGGGCACGGAAAATCGATCGGGTCGGTGCGCCAGTTGTCGGCCTCCTGGCCGCGGATGAACTCCACGCCGGTGTATCCCATGTGGTAGTTGCCCGAGCCCTGTTCCCAAAGATGGAAATGGTCGGTGATGAGCTGGCTGATGCGGGGAGAGGGGCCGGCGGCGGGCTGCTGCGGCGGGGCTTGGCCGGAATCTTCGGGCGGGCGCAGGGTGACCTGATCGGCCGGGGCGGCCAGGCCGCTGAGCATGCGGTGGATCGATTGATTCGGCTCGCCGGAGACTTGGCGCGGCAGGTCGAGGTCGGTCTCGGCCAGCGGCCCCCAGCCGCGCTCGAGAAATTCATAGCGCCCGGTGTAGATGTCGCGCCGGGCGGGCATGCAGGGGCTGGAGCCGTGCCAGGCGTTGTTAAAGACGGTGCCGCGGGTGGCCAGGCGGTCCATGTTGGGGGTGGGGACGACCCAGTCGGGCTGCTGGGCGCTCCAGCATTGGTTGAGCGGGCGGCCGCCGGTGTAGGGGCCGCAGTGGTCGCGGCGGAGGGTGTCGCAGAGGATGACGATGCAGTTCATGGGGCGCGGGTTGTGGGTTGCTAGTTGTTGGTTTCCGGCGGCCGGGGGCCGGTTATACCATGAAGGGGGCGGGGGACGAAGGAAAAAGCGAGCGTGCCGGGAACGCCCGGGCGATCGACGGGCCACCTCGGAGGGGCGGCGGGGGGGTGCTGCGCGGGGGCGGGATGCCCCGAAGAAATTTTGCCACAGATGAACACGGATCGGAGAAGAGGGCGGTAAAGATCCGCATAACCCCAGAGCTGCGCCACGGCGGGCGTCCACCTTGCACTGGTCCGGCGAGTACCGCGACCTGTGGCACCCAACTAAAGTCCCTTCCTACTGTTCCCCATTATTTCGGTGACCCCGGGCCATATCTTCTCCGCATTGGTTAACCATATGATACCGGCTATACACCATGGCCAAAACATGAAATCCGTAATGGCAAAAGTCACTTTCTCATAGCGGTACATTTGCCAATACGTCTCTTTGCTGACCTGCGTGTATTGGCCGTGTTCTCCAACGAAATACTTGCCGTTTTTGACCTTTCCAAGAGTGGCCTCGCCACCGATGGACAGACCCATGCCAATGCAAAGGAGAAAATT
>JBIQLO010000121.1:0-11865 GCA_044464175.1 Planctomycetaceae bacterium
TTAAGAGCCGAATCCACCTTATTCGCGCGCCCAGATTTTGGGGAGTAGTACACCCCACGTGAGAATCAATAGGTTATGCTCCTGCCCGTCCTGGTATTCCCAGCGGAGCCGAAAATTAAACGTACCCCTTCAAATTCAAGCCGCTTCCCAAATATCAGCAATTGCTTAGGCTGCTCCTTCTGCTGCGGCACCAATCTGCGGCGGCGGGTTCTGCGATGGACTCGATGACCCTTTTATGGCGACGGGCGCCAAGCTGCGATTCGCAACCGTCATCGCGGCCAGTTAGGGACAGATCGCCGGGTCAACCCAATCACCGCGATCACGCCAGTTTTTCGCAGGGCCGGCGATCTTCAATGTCCCCATATCCGGCCTCTTTGTCTCCATCCGACCGTCAGTCCCATCTCGCAAGCATGTCTCATTTTGATATCTCAGCACCATGGGATAGAGTCGCCGTCGCTCCCCACAATCATTGATGCCGCCGGTATTACCGTCTCGATGTATATCTTTGGTGATCGTTGAATAGGTGCGAACGGTGATCAGTGGTCGCTCAATTCCCAGGATATCACCCATCTGGTCGGAGATGCTCTGGAAAAAAAGATCTTCATGGCCAAATTGACCATGCTTTCTGGCCAACTATTTCCCAGAATTTTTACCAAGAACGCGTTGGGAGGCAATTAGACCGGTAATCTAGAGGTTTACCAGTGAATTACGCCCGCAATGGCTTATTCACTTGCAGAGGGCCGACGGGGAAGCGGTTGCATGCGCCATCGATCCTGCAACTACTCTAGTCCCCAGGGCGGATCATGGCAAAGGCGGGGCGGCCGCGACGGAAGCCGATTCACGCGACGACGGCACCAAGGACCGGCCCAATACCCATGGCCAGCTGGTGATGCTCCGTTGGGCCTATGCCGATGACATGGCCGGGAACCAGATCACCCATACCAGCTTCTTGGGCAACGTGAGCACGTTCGGCCATGACCAGAACGGCCACCATGTCATTCAGCGATTGCCCGATGGGCAGGCGCAGGCTTGGTCATACACTCCGTATCAGCAGGCAAGGCCAGCGATCTCTACGACGATGACGGCGACGCCGGCCATGGCCTACCTGATTGGCGACCGCATCCTCGGCCAGGGGGGATGCGGCGATGGCCGGCCCGAATGTGAACTGGGCCGGGGCATTCGCCGTCGGGTTCGCCAGTGGAGCGCTTCAGGAGGCGACCTACTTCGCTACAGAGAATTGTAGAGTGGCTGCGGGTGTCGGCGGGGCCATCCTCGACTTCGGCAATGATTATCTGGCCAACGGCAGTGCCGCCTTCTCCTTCAGCGGGTTCGCTGAGGCGATCGTTGTGGGTTTGGTCTCGGGGCTGACGGCCAACGGTTGCTTCCTGGCCGGAACGCCGGTGCTGCTGGGCGACGGACAGGCCAAGGAGGCGATCAACGACATCCAGGGTGGGCCAGCGGGTTGCTACCGACGGCGGCGTGGCCAACAGCGCCGACGGCAAGACGGCTGCCCAAGACCCGGACGCCACAGCCGTCCATCCCAAGACGTGGCGGGAACTCACCGTCGTCGCCGGCGACTGGGAGGTGCAGGTCCTGGAGCCACTGAAGTGGATCCGCAGCCATCACGTGAAAGACGGCAGCGAAGTTGCCCTCGCCGACTTCGTGGACCTGGCCGAGATGGGCGCGCCGGCCGGCCTGGAAGGCACGGTCGAGTCGATCACCGCCTGCCCGACGATTGCCGACGGTCCCGGCCGGGTGGTGCTGGCAACCGTCAGCCATCTCAATAACGATGTGTACGACCTGACGCTCACCGATGCATCTGGCATCACTGATAATCTGGGCGTCACCGGCTACCACCGGTTCTATGATGAGGCAAAAGGCTGGACCGACGTGCAGGACCTGTATGTCGGCGAAATCCTCCGCGGTGACCACGGCGACGTGACCGTGACAACCCTCACTCGTGAGCCGGGCATCGACCGCGTATACAACATGACCGTTGAAGGCGATCATGTGTATTATGTGGGTGATCTTTCGGCGCTGGTTCACAATGCCTGCTCGTCTACAAGTGGTGAAATGACTGCCGCGGCCCGCGGACGTGCCGCGCATGCGAACTATCATCCACTAGGTTATGATACAGAGTATGTTCTGCCCAGCGGTCGTAGACCCGATGCCGTAGATTTCATTAGGCGAATTGTCCGGGAACTCAAGCCGGATAATCCCCGAGCAATCAGAAAAGGTATGCGCCAAGTGGCTGAATATGTGGAAGAGCTTACCGAATACTTTGGTCCGGGATGGACTGGTGGAGTTGAGGTTTACTAGAACACTGAACCACGTATGCTATCAAGAAGTGGTTCCAACGACCATTCGGTTTGCGACTTACCGCCCGAGTTAATCATCAGTGATGCATATATATCTGAGCGTCGAACGCTCCAAGACAAAAATGAACCGTAAAGAGCTTATCGCCGTTCTTGATGCAGCGCTGGCAATCGGAGGGTTTGCCCGGGAAAAGTACGACTGGTATTTATCGCTTGAAGAGACAATCCTAGTGATCAATCTGCAGCAATCTGAGTACAGCGGCCAATTTTACCTGAACTTTGGCGTCTGGTTACGATGCGCTGATCCGAACGTCAAGATGCCCCCTGAGAGGCTATGCCAAGTTCGTTTTCGTTTGGAGGATGTTGTCCCAAGGCCCGCTAAAGAGCCGTGGGTCAGGAAATTACTCAATCTAGATGCGCGAGACATCAGCAAGGAGGCTCGTGCCATTGAGTTGACATCGCTGATCCGTGATGTTGCGCTGCCCAACTTTCTTGGATGCAGCACGCTCAGTAATCTGCGGAAACTCGAACAGAACGGACAATTACCACCAGCCACAACAATTGTGGGAAAGCAAATTATAAATCGCATGATCGGCAATAGCAATCGGCATGTAATACGCGACTACCCGTTTTGAAGATCATGTAGTGAGGAATCGCACGGCGGGCGGGTGGATTTGCCGTTTTAGCCACTCGATCAGACGGTAATAGCCGAATTTTATTTTGTGTTGGCCCGGGGAGAAGAAGGGGGACACTCCTCCTTTTAACCCCTCTGGGTGCCATGATGTCAGCGTACCCGCTGACTCGTGCCCAGGTGGCCTCCCTTCCCTGACCCCGCGCTGCGCGGTTTGGCGACAAAACGCGCAGCGAAAAAAAAACAAAAAGACTTCGTGAAAAAAAGAATTATCGCCCCTGCCGCTCTCCAAACCGCGATTCCCAAAATCGCGCTGCGCCTTTCGTCGCCAAACCGCGCAGCGCCCCCCGTAAAGGTAGAGGAGCTAAACCTATGATCCGCTTCCGCCGTCCGCCCATCCTGATCCCCTCTGCCCGCGCCACGGGCCCCCTTGCGCCCGGCCCCCGCTGTCTGCCTACTGCCTACTCTCTGCGTCCCTCCGTGCCTCCGTCGCTTCCTTCAACAAACGAACCCATTCCAACCCACCTCCAACCCATCCAAAAACCCGCTCTCCGATCCGGAATCCCCGATCCACCCCCAGCAAACCCAAATTTCCCCATTGCCGAACAAACCCATTTCCCTCCAGTGAGGACTTCAATGCCTCCCCTCAAACGGGCCCGGCACCTTCTGGAACCAGAGCTCGCGGGAAAAGTCGCCCAACTCCGGCAGCTTGGCGGTGACCTTCAGGCGATACAGCCCCTCGGGCAAATCGCCCAGCGGCAGCGCGATGCGCTGCTCGCCGGCCGACTGGATCGGCGTCCGCTGCTCGCCCGCCGAGCGTCCCGTCGCCTCATGGGTCATTGTGGTGACAAACTCCCCCTTGGCCGAACCGCCGGCGACGGCCAATTCGGTGGTCACCTCGGCCGCGGCGTCGGTGCTGTAATAGATCGGCCAATTCATCGACGCCTCCAGCGGGTCGGGAGCGCGGAACAGATGCGCCCGCAGCACCAGCGGCCGATCCGTCTGCGCATCGTCAATCTGAAGCGTCAGTTGATGCGTCACGCCCGCCTTGGGCACCGGGAGGGTCAGGTCGGCCGACAGCACGCCATCGGCCGCCGAAACCGTCTTTTCCTCAATCGAATGCGGCGGCTGATCGCTTGTGGCCATTTGCGCACGGAGGCGATAGGGGCCCGTCCGGGCGGCCGGCAGCTTCAGGGTGATTCGGTTCTTCCCGATCAGCAGCGGCGGGAACTCCAGCGCCGCCGCGTCCAGGGGAAACTGGCCCGGCGGGACGTCAATTCCCCTGAGGTAGCCATGAAAGGCCAGCTCATTGAAGCGCATCTTCACGGGCGCCCACGAGGCGTTGAAATTGGCCCGTGCCCAGTGCCGCCCGACGTTCAATCGCCACCGGGCCGGGGGCTGGGCCTCCATCTCCAGGGTCGCCAGCGGGATGCGCACCTCCACGGTCCAGCGGTCGGACAGGCGCTGCACGGCCGCCTGCCAGACGCCATCCCACAGCAGCCCCGCCTGAACAGCCTCGGGCGTGAGTGTGGACTTGACCGGAGCGCGCAGGTCGAACCGGGTCGCCGCCGCGTTGACGGCGAAGTGGTAGTAAAAGCGGTCGTTGTGGCGCAGGAAAATCTCCACCCCGTCATCCGACCAGACCGGCCCATCCCGCTGGGTCACGCCGGCCATCAACTCCTCCATCTTCGACTGGTGGCAGGTGATCCCCAGCAGGATCGCCTGCCCGTCAAAGGCGATGCGAAACTCCGTCGGGTCGGGCAACACGTTCGCTTGGCGCCGGCGCGCCAGCGGATGAAACTCCGACTGGACGGGCACCTGGTTCCAGAACGGCTCATCGAGCTTGCCGTCAATCTGAATCGGCCCCTCCACCCGTCCCGCGGTGGCGGTGGGCAGGGCGTCAGCGCCCCTGGCCGGCGGCGTCCCCAGTCCAGCGCCCAGCAGGAGCGCGCCCAGCCCGATCAACGGCGAACAAAAGATGCGGTGCATTCCAGGCTCCTTCCGGGGCTATTGAAGTTCAAGGATGAAGTGGGCTGCCGCCCAGCGGACGCGGTCCAGCGCATCGGTGTTCTTGAATTCCCCGCCGACGGCCTCGCCGGTTTCGCGGGGATCGACCTTGTATCCCACCAGCGTCCGGGCATCGACCGGAACGCGCCGGCGCAGGTCCTGGAGAAACTGCTGGGCGCGGGCGAGGGCCTCCTGCTTGTCCGCCTTGCCTTTGGCCGCCGCGATGGCGCTCTCCAGCGTGACGATGTAGCGGTGATCGGTGATCGCATCGCGCACGGCCTCTGAGCGGAGCGTGCCCACGGGCCCGTCGGGACCGGGCAGGCTGATGCTGTAGGCCGATTCGCCGTAGCTGGCGTCCAGGTCATCCCAGGGGTTGCCGACGTTGCTCCGGTAGGTCCACTGGAAGCGCCCCTTGGCGTCGATCCGCCAGGGATAGAGCCCCAGCATCAGCCGGTCGCTTCCGCAGTTGTAGATCCACAGCTGCGAACCCCCCTTGTGGATCATGGCGATCGTCTCCTCCGTGATCGGAAAGGCGATGTTGGGCATGGAGATGGCCAGGTGCGCCGGCATGGAATGCTCCCACTTGCCGTTGAGCGAGGCGATGGTGCGGATGTCCGGCTGGCCTTCCATCGTCTCGGCCAGCATCAGCGCCCGCTTGCCCCCTTCCTCGCCATCGTTGCTGGCTTCATCGCTGAGATACCACAGAATCTGGGGCCACCCCTGCTTCCGGCCGATCTGGCGCACATAGTTCGGAAAATTGCGATACGCCTTCTTCCAGGCGGCGCCGTAGGTCTCCTTCAGCGCGTCGAACTGGCGGCTCAGAAATGTCCGGCTGCCCCAGGAGATGAAGCCGTAGTAAGGCATGGGCCCCATGCCGGCCCTGGCGTAGATGTCCATCCAGAAGGCCAGGCGGTTGTCCTTCTTGAGGCGCAGCGCCCCGTCGGCGTATTCAATGTCCCCGCGCAGGTCGTCGCCGAAGGCGACGCTGTTGAGGCCCAGGTCTTTCATGAACGCCAGCTCGCGCTCCTCGTTGCGGGCGATCAGCTTCCGCACGGCCGGATCATGCTCATACGAAGGTCCGTTGACGTTACCGCCCCAGAAGGTGGAGTACCACGGCTCGGCGGGGAAGTAATAGTATCCCTGCGCGATCGGCAGCGGCTTGAGCTCAAAGGGGAGCACCCGCAGGCGCAGCGGCAGGTTGAACGCCTCTCCATGCTCGCTCTGGATCGCCAATTGCCCTTCGTAGATGCCGGCGGGCGTTCCCTGGGGAATGCGCAGCGTGGCCCACCAGCTCCAGGTGACCCCCTGATTGCCCGGTACGCTGTCGCGATGGTCCAGCGCGAATGGAGCGATCTGATAGCGGTAATCCGGGGGGAGGGCACGCTTCACGCGCCCGGCCTCCAGAAAGGTGTATCGCTCCACGCGAATCTCAACGGCCGAGGCGGGAATGGTTCCCGAATCGCTCTTGAGCTCACCGGCCCGCACCGACACCGCTCCCAGGTCCTTCAGGGGCAGGAGGGAAAAGCGGACCGACTGCGCCTGGCCCGGCGCGGCGAAGGTCTTGAGCTCCGCGATCTGCTCCCCCGCCTGCGGGCGGCTGGAGGGATAGATGGTCTCGTTGGCCGGGCGGCGGAAGAGCACAAAGCCCCGATGCGCTTCGGCGGCCGTGGGCGGGACGCCCGCCTCGGTCGGATCGGGCGTTTCGGTGATCTGCGTCGCGCGGCGGCGCTGGTCGGCCAGGGCGGCCAACTCTCGCTCCATCGGCTCCGTCTGGTCGGCCGGGGCGATGAGGATCGCATTGACCGGCAGGTTGCGCCAATTGATCTCCAGCCGACCTTTGGTCACGTCCGTCTGGAATGCATGGGTCTGGAAGTGGGGGGCGACAAAGGCGTCATAGTAGTCCATCCCCGGCGTCCAGAAGGTGTTGTAGAACCGCCAGAATGCGCCCCCCTTGTCGAAAAAGGCGACGGGCGTCTGGTCAGTCTTGAAGACTTCCTTGCCGTTGAGGGTCACCTGGCTGGCGAAATAGAAGCGCGCCACCGTGCTGCTGACCAGCGAGTCTCCGGTCAAAAGCCAGAGGCGGTAGGATCCATCGGGCAGGTCCACCCGCAGCCGGGCATCCAGCGAGGAGATGAAGTCCCGCCCCAAGGCTTCGGGGCGCGTGGTGTCCAGGGCCCGGGGGCGCGTCAGGCGCGTGAAGCCATACCCCTTTTTGGCATCATACTTGTCGTCCGGCGTCAGGGCCGTGAAGCCCGCCCAGAGAGGCGAGCCCTTGGGCCCCAGGTCAAACCGCCGGATGTTGGGGGAAGTGGCCGCCAGGCTGATCTCCTTCCCCTGGGCCGTGCGCACGTTCTTGACCTCCGCCAGCGCCAGCGGCGCGATGCGCAGGTCATCCACCGCGATCGAATAGGCTACCTTGCTGCGGTTGCGAAGCGACCACTGGGCCGTCATCGCCTGGGCCGGCGCGGTGACCCGCAGCTCATAATTCCGCCAGCCATCGGTCTTGAGGTCCTTGGTGGTGAGCGCCCGGGCAAAGGGCAGCGCCTTGCCGGCGGCATCCTTGAACTGGATCACGCTTGTGAAGGTCAGAAAATTGTCGGACTCCGCCTGAGCGCCGGTGATCCGGTAGCGGAAGGAACAGACGTAGCCCCGTTTGGGCTGGACTGAGACCGGGGGTGTGAGATAAATCGGCCCGTGCCGCCCTTGTTCGGGGGTGTTGAAACTCAGGAAACGGTTGCCCGCCTCCTGTTCCAGGCGGAATTGCTTCTGGAAGCTTGCGGCGCTGAGGCCGATCGCCGTCGGCAGGCCGTTGGCGGTTGTCTGCTCGAAATCACCGTTATAGAGAAGATTGGCCTCCTTGGCCGCCAGCCTGGGGGAGGGATGGTCCGCGCCCAGCGTCAGGGTGAATGCCTGCGGTTGCCCGCGCGTCTGCCCCTTAGCGGCGGGCGGGACCTGCCACAGCACGCGATAGGCCCCCTCGGCAAGTTCCACGCGCGCCGGCAGCGGCTTGGCGTCCGCTTGTCCCGCCGCCTGAACCGCCACGGCCAGGGGTGCGGCCTGCGCCTGGGCGCTGGATTGGCCCAGCGCGGCCGGACTGACCCACACCCCCGCCACGCTGGGCCAGGTCTGCAACGGCGCTTCAACGGTCGTGGTGAAGCGCTGCTGTCCCATGGCCGGCCGCGACAACAGCGCCGCCGTGACCAGTACCACCAGAATCCCGAATTTTTTCATAGCCCGATACCCGTGAAGTGCCCCACAGCCCCCTGCTTCCCTCGTACGCTTTGGCCGGCCATCCCCGCTCAACCCGTTACCAGCCCAGATGCCAATCCCAGAATGGGTCCCGCGCATCGGTGGGCAGGGTGTCGATGTTGGGGAGCCACGCCACATGCCCATCCAGATACGCCACGTTCACCCCGCCGGGATTGGATCCCTCGCCGCTGCCTCCATGCCGTACCGCGGCGGCGGAGTAGCTGGCATAGTCCGCGTTGGTGATGTCGTGAGCGCTGGACCGCCGTGCGTAATAGGGGTAGGTCTGGACCGGCGTCGTACGTTCGCCCGTGTCCATCAGCAGCATCGTTTGGGTGGGCTGGCGGTGTGCCGTTTTACGCAGGGAATGGCCCCCATCGTTGCCACCAATGTAGGCGTTGTATCCATACCCGTACATCCAGTAGGAGCCGATCTTTTCGGTGCTCTGCGCCGGGCAGCGATAGAGCGAGTTGGCCAGGTTCGGCGCATAGGCTGCCAAATAGCCGACATACTGTTTGGACGGCATCAAGGTGGGATTGTAGCCATAAGACCAGCTGACTTTCGTCTCTGCGTAGTCCCAGGTTCCGTCAGCGTTGTATTGGATCAGGGCCGGGTAGAGCCCCCGCGTGTCGACGGTGTACATTTCGAAGATCATGCTCAGTTGCCGCAGCCGGGAGGCGCAGCTCACCCGCATCGCCTGCTGGCGCGCCTTGTTGAGGGCCGGCAGCAGCATTGCGATCAGGACGGCTATGATCCCGATGACGACCAGCAACTCCACCAGCGTAAAACCGCCGCGCGATTGGGTCGGACGATTCATGGGCATCTCCCGGCTGAAATGAACGGAAGGAAGGGACAACCGCCGCTGGAGTCGCGCGGTTGCGACGCGATCGTGATGGGACAGTTCCACCGCATCGGTCCTTTCCGATCAACCGTTTCCGGAACTGGAAAGAGTTGATCCCAAAATGATACAATGATACAAAATAGTCCGCCCATGCCCCGCTGTCAATCAAAATTCGCCCTTTATGAGGGGCGGGCCGGACCTTAGTTTGTGGAAAGGATATGAAAGGCGACTCATCGTCCATCTCCCTGCAGGAGCGGATTGCCGAGCGGTTCCGCCGGCTGATTGAGTCGGGGGCGCTGCGCCCCGGGGAGCGGCTGCCGACGGTGCGGCAGGTGGGGCGGGATATGTCGGTGAGCATCACCCCGGCGCGCATGGCGTTTCAGCTGCTGGAGAAGGAGGGGTTGATCCACACGCGCCGGGGGGCGGGCACGTTTGTGGGGCACGAGCCTTCGCGGCTGCCGCGGGTGCTGGACATCGGCGTGCTGTTCCGCGAACCGCGCGACTGGAGCAACTTCGACAACTACGGGCTGAAGATGTTCCAGGGGATCCAGAGCCAGTTGCAGGCCGAGGGGCACCGCACCTTCCTGGTGACGATGAAGCGGCAGGGGGCCGACGCCCCGGAGATGGCCGAGCAGTTCGCCGACCGGGCCGCCCATGGGTATGTGCTGGATGAGTATGTCCCCGACGCCCTGGTGGAGCGGTTTGCCCGGACGGGCCGGCCGGTGGTGGTGGTCAACCGGGCGTGCGGCGTGGCGGGGGTGGGGGTGGTGCGGCGGGATGAGGCGATGGCCGGGCGGATGGCGGGCGAAAAGGTGCTGGGGGCGGGGCACCGTTTCATCGCGTGGGTGGACCGGACCCATAAGGCCGCCGAGGAGGCGCATCGGGCATTCAGCCAGACCCTCGCCGCGGCATCCCCTTCGGTTCCGGCTCCGGCGTATGTTCCACTGAACACCAACGGGCCGCGGGAAGGGGTGGCCGGACCGGTGGCCGAGCTGCTGCGACAGCGCCCGCGCCCCACGGCGCTGGTGTTCGCGGACGATCTGTTGGCGAGCTTCTTTTTCCAGTGGGCCCAATCGACCGGCTGGCGGATTCCGGGGGATGTGTCGGTGGTGGGGAAGCTGGATTTGGCGCTGGCGGCGCATACGGTTCCGCCGCTGACGACGATCCGGTTTGATCCGGCCGAGATCGGGGCGCAGGCGGTGCGGGAAGTGATTCGGTGTTGCCGCGAGCGGGGGCGCCAGCCGGCGTCGCACCTGATTGCCGGGCAGTGGGTGGAGCGGCAGACGCTGGCGGAATGGCAGTAGACAGGCTCGTTGAGGCTATCGCGGGGTCAGCGAGCCGGCCTACAGGAAATCAGGCCGCGACGGGTGCGTGGCGGTGGATGAAATGGAGCAGTTGCTTGCCGTCCAGGGGCTTGTGGAAGAAGGCATTGACACCGGCCTGGTGGGCGACGGCGGCGATGGCGGGGTCGGTGTGGCCCGAGACCATGACGACGGGACCGGTGTAGCGGCGGGCGCGGAGGGCGCGGACCAGGGTCAGGCCGTCCATGCGTGGCATCTGACAATCGGTGACGATCAGATCGACGCGAATCTGTTCCAGCAGGGCCAGGGCTTCCAGGCCATCGGCGACCTGGGCGATCACATCGAGCCCGGCCCGCTGCAGGAGGCGGGCCACTCCCTGGCGACACTGCGGATCATCGTCCACGATTAGTACATCCATCGGCAGGTCCTGAGATGCAGACACTTATTGCTGCGTATCGGCCGATGGACGCGGGGGCATGAATTATTTTGGAGGTCCTGGTCCGGATATCCTGGGGCCAGGCGTTTCACCACTGTCCGATAATGTTGAAGCCGGAGTCGATGAAGTGGTTTTCTCCGGTGACGCCGCTGGACAGGTCGCTCAGGAGATAGACCGCGCACTTGGCGACTTCGTCGCCGGTGATGTTGCGCTTGAGGGGGGCTTTCTCCTCCATGACGGCGAAGGCCTTGTCGATTTCGCCCACGGCCATGGCGCTGAGGGTCTTGACCGGGCCGGCCGAGAGGGTGTTGACGCGGATGTTTTTGGGGCCCAGGTCGAAGGCGAGATAGCGGGCGGAGGTCTCCAGGGCGCTTTTGGCAACGCCCATGATGTTGTAGCCGGGGACGACGCGCTGGGCGCCGAGATAGGTCATGGCGATGATCGAGCCGCCGTCGGTCATGAGGGGCTCGGCCGCCCGGGCCAGGGCGATGAGGCTGTAGGCGCTGATGTCCAGGGCCTGGCGGAAGACCTCGCGCGGGGTGGCGGTGAAGTTGCCGGGGATGGCCCGGAGGTAGTCGCGGTTGGCGAAGGCCAGGGAGTGGACCAGGAAATCGATTTTGCCGAACTGTTGTTTGGCGCCGTCGAAGAAGGCCTGGATGGACTCATCGCTGCCGACATCGCAGGGGTGGAGCCAGGCGTCGGGGAAGCCGTTTTCCTGCATGGCCTTGCGCACGCGGCGCTGGGACTTTTCGATGTTGTCCATGGGGAGAAACCCGAAGCCGCAGGTGGCGCCCTCGCGGACGGCGGCGGCGGCGATGTGGGTGGCGATGCTGCGGTCGTTGGCGATGTTGAGAATCAGGCCGGTTTTTCCTTCTAGCAGACCCATGCGTATTGCTCCTTCATAAGGCAGAGGTGGGGGCATATTAGTGGGAAATGGGGCCGGAGAAAAGGGGAGGTTGGGATTCGGGTTGCGGGTTTCGGGATTCGGGTGGGTTGGGTTCGTTGGGAAATACGCGCATTGGGTTCGCCTCGAGAAATCGGCGATTCTGGAGCGCCAGGGGGGATTTGGGTTTGGTTCGTTTGGGTTC
>JBIQLO010000122.1:0-11740 GCA_044464175.1 Planctomycetaceae bacterium
TGCGCCGCCCCGCCCGACTGCGTGATCTTCTCGTGCGCCGACTTGCTGAACCAACCGGCCACCACCGTCAGCTTCTTCTGCAGCTCGCCGTTGCCCAGAATCTTCACCGGCTGGCGATCGTTGGGCACCAGTCCCGCCTCGATCAGCGCCGCCGCATCCACGGTCGTCCCCTCATCGAACCGGTTCAGATCGGCCAGGTTCACCACGTGGAACCGCCGCTCAAAATTCTCGTTGCTGAATCCGCGCTTCGGGAACCGGCGGAAGATCGGCGTCTGGCCCCCTTCATAACCGCGCTTGATGTAGGTGCCGACGCGGGCCTTGCTTCCCTTGTTGCCCCGCCCCGAAGTCTTGCCGCGTCCGCTCGACTCGCCGCGCCCCTTGCGCTGCGACCGCTTGTTCGCCGGAACGCTCGCCGTAATGTCGTGGATCATGCTCATTGTCTTTGTCCGTTGTCCGTCATCCGTTTTCCGCTGCTCGTGATTTCGGACCACGGACCACGGATCACGGAAAACGATTTATGCTCCCACCAATTCACCCGCGTCCGTCGGCAGTTCCACGCCGCGGCTCTTCTCGACCTGCTCCCGGCTCTGGAGCTGCTGCAGCGCCGCCACGGCCGCCTTCACCAGGTTCTTGGCGCTGGTCGACCCATACGCCTTGGTCAGAATGTCGGTCACTCCCGCCAGTTCAAGCACCGGACGAACGCTCTTGCCCGCCGTCACGCCCGTGCCCGGACGGGCCGGCACCAAAACCACGGTGCTGGCGCCGCTGGTTCCCTTCACCACGTGCGGGATCGTCGTTCCCTTCAGGTTCACGCGGAACATGCTCTTGCGGGCATCCTTCGTCGCCTTCTCCACCGCCGGAGGCACTTCGTTGGCCTTCCCATAGCCGATCCCCACGCCCCCCTTCCGGTCGCCGGCAATCACCAGCGCGCCGAAACTGAATGTCCGCCCGCCCTTGACCACCTTCGAGCAGCGGTAGATGCGCACCACGGAAGACTCGATGCCTCCCTCATCCGGCTCGCTCTCGCGCCCGCGCCCGCCCCGGGGACCGCCACGACCGCCCCGTCCGCCGCCCTGGCCGCGGCCTCGACCGCCGCCTCCCCCACCGCCACCACCAAAGGTGTGCGCTGGAGCCGGCGGAGGAGCCGCCGGCGCGGGGGCTGCAACCGCCTCCGTCCCGGTCGGCTGCACGTTCGCCGCCGCCGGTTCGGGCGTTGCCGGGGTCTGCTCTGCGGAAGTCTGCTGATTTTCAGTCTGTTCGTCGGCCATATCCAGTCGCCTCAAAATTGCAATCCACCCTCGCGTGCCGCGTCGGCCAAAGCCTTGACGCGCCCATGATACATTCGCCCGCCGCGATCAAACGCCACCGTCGTGACGCCCGCCGCCTTGGCCCGCTCGGCAATCGCCCGCCCCACCGCCTGGGCCGCCGCGATGTTCGCGCCGCTTTTCAGCTCCCCGCGCACATCCGCCACCAGGCTCGAGGCCGTCGCCAGCGTCCGCCCCGCATGATCGTCCACCAGCTGCGCGTAAATGTGCTTCCCGCTACGATATACGCTCAGGCGCGGACGCTCCGGCGTGCCGAACAGCTTCGACCGCACGCTCCATTTGCGCCGCTGAAGGCGCGTCTGCTTGAGTTTCTGTTTGTCAGCCATGTATGTCATTGTTTTTTGCTATTTGTTATTTGTTATTTGCAAACCGCAAATAACAAATAACAAAAAACAAATAACAATCTCCGTTATTTCGCTCCAGCGCCGGCAAACGCCTTGCCCGGCTTGATCTTCACCTGCTCGCCCAGATACCGGATTCCCTTGCCCTTGTATGGCTCGGGCTTGCGAACCATCCGCACCTCGGCCGCAAACTGGCCCACCCGCTGCTTGTCCGGACCGGCCACATGCACCCGGTTGGCCCCCTCCAGCGTCACCTGCACATCCCCCGGAATCGGCAGGGTGATCGTGTTGGCGTACCCCACGGACAGAACCAGGGTCTTGCCCTTCTGCTCCGCCTTGTATCCCACCCCCTGGATCTCCAGCGTCTTCTGATACCCCTGCGTCACGCCCGTCACCATATTGGCCAGCAACGCGCGGGTCAAACCGTGCAGCGCCTTGCTCTCCTTCTGGTCATCCGGCCGCGACACCACCAACTGCTTGGCCGCTTCGTCCAGCTTCACCTCGATCCGGGGATGCACACGCAGCTCCAGCTTCCCCTTGGGCCCTTCCATCTTCACCAGATGGTCCTGGACCGCGACTTTGGCGCCGGCGATGGGAACGGGTTTTTTTCCAATACGACTCATGACTGTTATTTTCGATTTTGATTCCCGATTCCGGACGCTCACTCAGTCCAAAATCCAAAACCCAAAACCCAAAATCTCCTCGTTAGCTTACCGTGCACAACAATTCGCCGCCGACGTTGTTCTGCCGGGCCAGGCGGTCGCTCATCACGCCCTTGCTGGTGCTCACCACGGCGATCCCCATGCCGCTGAGCACCCGCGGCAGGTCATCCACCTTGCGATACACCCGCCGACCCGGCTTGCTCGCCCGGTCCAGCGTGTGAATCACCTTGTCGCCGCTGAGCGAATACTTCAGCTTGATGCGGATCTGCCCCTGGGCGTCGCCTTCGATGATGTCCACATCCTCGATATATCCCTCATCCTTGAGGACCCGGGCGATGCCTTCGCAGATTTTACTGCGGGGCGCCAGCACCATGCGCCGCCCCACCCGGTTGGCGTTGCGGATTCGCGTCAGCATGTCAGCGATGGGATCTTGGTTGTTCATTGCTTTTTCGATACTCCACTTGAGCTTGAAATTGCCCTTGCCAGTCTCATTTCAGACCGCAATTCACCAGCTCGCCTTCTTCATTCCCGGGATCTTCCCCGCCAGCGCCAGCTCCCGCAGCATGATCCGCGAAACCTTGAACTTCCGCAGCACGCCCCGCGAACGCCCCGTCAGCAGGCAGCGGTTGTGCGAGCGCGTCGGGCTCGAATCCCGCGGCAGCTTCGCCAGCGCCGCGTAGTTCTTCTCCTTCTTCAGCTGCCGGCGCACCTCGGCATATCGTGCCACCGTCTCCTCACGCCGCTTCTGTTTCGCCACCCAGGCCTTTGTCGCCATGATATTTGTCCTGTTATTGGTGATTTGTTATCCGTCATTTGTCACACTGGCTTATTTCTTTCAACCAAGGACAAACAACAAATAACAATCATCTACTCTTTCTTGTTCTCATCCTGCAGCGGCATTCCAAACTGCCGCAGCAGCGCCCGGCCCTGCTCCACATTCCGCGCCGTCGTCACCATCGTGATGTTCATCCCCTGCTGGAACGTCACCGCCGCCGCATCCACCTCCGGAAACACCGTCTGTTCGGTGAATCCGAAGTTGTAGTTCCCCGAGGCGTCAAACCCGCTGGCCCGCAGGCCCCGGAAGTCCTTCACGCGCGGAATCGCCAGGTTGATCAGGCGGTCCAGAAACTCATACATCCGCCCGCCCCGCAGCGTCACCTTCAACCCCGTCTCCTGACCCTCGCGCACCTTGAAGTTGGCCACGCTCTTCTTCGCCTTGCAGCGCACCGGCTTCTGCCCGGCGATCACCGCCAGCTCCTTCTCCGCCTGCTCCAGCTTCCCCTTCTCGCCGGCCGTCACCGCCTTGCCCAGCCCCATGGAGATCACGATCTTCTCCAGCTTCGGCACCGCGTTGACGTTCTTCACGCCCAGCGACTCACGCAGTGCCGGCGCGATCTCGTTCTGGTACTTCACCTTCAGACGCGGCGGCGGCGCCGGCTCCTGGCTCACGGCCTCATCGACCGCGGCCGTCTCGGCCGCTTCCGCCCGCGGCTTGCGGGCCTTCTTCTGCGCGCCGCCCTTGGCCTGCTTCTTATTGTCCTGTTTCTGCTCTGCCATGACTGCCTCGTTGACCTCTGTCGCCTTACTTGCCCGAGACCGCACCCAGGTCCGTCCCGCCGTTCACCGCGATCCGGTGCTTGCGCCCCTCCCGCTCCTCAAACCGCACCCGCGTCGGCTTGCCCGTCGCCGGATCCACCGGCATCACGTTGCTGATGTGGATCGGGGCGTCCTTCTGAATGCGCCCGCCCTGAGGCGTACGCTGCGAGGGACGCACATGTTTCCACACCCGGTGAATCCCCTCCACCACCACCCGGTCCTTCTCGGCCAGGATCCGCAGCACGCGCCCGGTCCGTCCCTTGTCCGCGCCCGCGATCACCATCACCGTGTCGCCTGTCTTGATTCGCTGTGCCATTGTTCCGCCTTGCTTCTGTTCCGATGCCCTGGCCTCAGACAACCTCGCTGGCCAGCGAGACGATCTTCATGAAGTTCCGATCACGCAGCTCACGCGCCACCGCCCCGAAAATGCGCGTCCCACGCGGGTTGTTCTCATTGTCGATCACCACCGCCGCGTTCCGGTCGAACCGCACATAGCTCCCGTCCGACCGACGGATCGGATGGCTCGTCCGCACCACCACGCAACGCACCACCTCGCCCTGCTTCACGTCCCCGGCGGGAATCGACTTCTTCACCGCGCAGATGATGATGTCCCCGATCCCGGCCGTGCGGCGCTTGAACCGCCCGCTGCTGGTCGAGCCCCCCAGCACGCGAATACACATCGCCCGCTTGGCGCCGGTGTTGTCGGCAATGTCCACAACCGTTTGCTGCTGAATCATGATCGTCCCAGTTCATTTTGGACCCTGGATCGCGGACGCCGGACTCTCGCCCGATCCGCCCCGGCAATCCAAAATCACAAATCCAAAATCCAAAATACGCCCTACCGCTTCTCCGGGGCCTTCCCCGTCATCACTTCCTCGGCCGACACCTGCACCGCACGCTCCGGCGCCTTGCGGACGATCCGCAGCAGCCGATGATGCTTGGTCTTGCTCAGCGGCCGGCACTCGGCGATCTCCACCGTGTCCCCCTCCCGCGCCTCGTTCTTGTCGTCCTGCGCGTGCAGCACCGTCCGCCGCTTCAGGTACTTGCCGTACTTCGGGTGCCGCATCTGATAGTCCACGACGACCTTGATCGTCTTGTCGGCCTTGTCCGATGCCACCACCCCGATGATCTTGCGCAGCAGCGCCCGCTGCTGGACCGTCTTCACGTCTGTTTCCGTCGCCGTTTGCGTCATGGTTCTACTCGCTTCTGGAACTGCCTCACGCCTGTTGCGGCTGCTGGGCCTGATCCTTCTGTATGGTCCGCTGCCGAAGGACCGTCTTGAGCCGGGCGATTTCCCGCCGCGTCTTGCGCAGCTGCGTCGGATCCTCCAGCTTCTCCGTCACCGCCTGGCTCCGCAGATCGAACAGGTGCCGCCGGCGCTCCACCAGCGCCGCCTCCAACTGCTCCTCCGGCTTCTCTCGCATTTCTTTCACCGTCATTCCGTTACTCCAGCTCAGCAACCAGCATTGTTCCTACGCCACCGCGTGACGGCGATGCACGAACCGCGTCTGCACCGGCATCTTGTGCGCCACACGCGCCAGCGCCCGCTTGGCCGTCGGCTCGTCCACCCCGCTGATCTCAAACAAAATCGTTCCCGGCTTCACCACCGCCACCCAGAACTCCGGCTCCCCCTTGCCTTTGCCCATGCGCGTCTCCAGCGGCTTGCTCGACACCGGCTTGTGCGGGAAAATCCGGATGAACACCCGCCCCTCACGCCGCAGAAAGTGGCTGCACGCCACGCGCCCGGCCTCGATCTGCCGCGCCGTGATCCATGACGGCTCCAGGCTCTGAAGCCCGTAATCCCCGAACGACACCGTGTTCCCACGCGTCGCGTTCCCCTTGATCTTGCCGCGCTGGCTTTTGCGATATTTAACCCGCTTGGGCATCAATGGCATAACACACCTCAATCATTCGTGATCCGTGGTCCGCTGCCCGTGATCCGTGATCTTTCGGACCACGGGCAACGGACCACGGACTACGATGACTCTTTACCGTCGTCCCCGCCGCAGCGCCCCGCCCGGGCGCACATCCGTCTCCTGGACCTCTTCCCCATACATCCCGCGGTAGATCCAGCACTTCACGCCGATCGTCCCGTAGGTCGTCTTGGCCACCGCGTACCCGTAGTTCACATCCGCCTGCAGCGTCGTCAGCGGCACCGATCCCAGCGTCGTCGCCTCGCTTCGGGCGATTTCCGCCCCGCCCAGGCGGCCGCTCACCGCGATCTTGATCCCCTTGGCCCCCGCCTGGATCGTCCCGTCCGCACGCTGCTTCAGCACCCGCCGGAAGCTGGAGCGCTTCTTCAGCTGCTCCGCCACCGCCTCGGCCACAAGCTGCGCGTTGAGATCGGGGTTCTTGATCTCGATCACCTTGATCGGCGCCACCTTGCGCTTGATCATGTCCTCCAACTGCTCGCGAAGCTTGTCCACCTCCGCCCCCTTCGGGCCGATCACCAGCCCCGGACGCGCCGTCTTCAGCGTCACCGTCACCTCTTCGCGCGTCCGCTCGATCAGTATATCGCTCACCGCCGCGAAGGGCGGCCGGCGATTCAGCTTGTCGTCGATCAGCTTCCGCACCTTCTGATCCTCCACCAGAAAGCTGCCGTAAGCCGCCTTCGGCGCGTACCACCGGCTCTTCCAGTCCTCGGTGATCCCGGTGCGAAATCCGGTTGGATTAACCTTTTGACCCATGTTGCATCCAGTTGCCAGTTGCGTAGCGCGGGGTTTACCCCACGCTACATTTCCAGTTACGCTCGCTCATCCAACGCCACCACCAGGTGGCTCGTCCGCTTCATGATCGGGTGCGACTTGCCCCGGTCCTTCGGCTGAAAACGCTTGATGATCGGCCCGGCGTCCACCCGCGCCTCACGCACATACAGCGCGTTGCGGGCCGGCGCCTCCTGCTCGATGGCATTGGCCACCGCCGAGCGGATCACCTTCTCAATATAAACGCTGGCCCGCTTCTTGCTGAAACGGAGCATCGCCAGCGCATCCTCAACGTCACGCCCGCGAACCAGGTCCATCACCAGCCGCGCTTTCCGCGGGGCGATCCGGGCGAATCGATGTTTGGCTTCGTATGACATCTCTATCTCGTAGGGTGTGCTTTAGCACACCATCCGGCATCCAGGGTGTGCTCAAGCACACCCCGCATTCCTATGCTCACGCTCCGGCCGCCTTCTTGCCGCTGTGCCCGCGGAACGTCCGCGTCGGCGAAAATTCACCCAGTTTGTGTCCAACCATGTCTTCCTGGATGTACACCTTGATGAACTTGTTCCCGTTGTGCACCTCAAACGTGTGCCCAACGAACTCCGGGATGATCGTGCATGCCCGCGACCAGGTCTTCAGCGGCTGCTTCGCCCGGTTCTCATTCAGTTTCGCCACCTTCCGGTACAGCTTCTCGCTGACAAACGGCCCTTTTTTTGCGCTTCTGCTCATAATCGTGGTCCGTGGTCCGTGGTCCGCAGTTCGTGATTCGTGTCATTGCGACCACGGACCACGGACAACGGACCACGATTCAATTACACATTCACCGTCTGCGGCCGCTGCTGCTGCTTGCCGAACTTGCGGCGCCGCAGAATCAATTTCTCACTTCCCTTGCGGTGGTTGCGGGTCTTGCCGCCCTTGGACAGCACGCCCGTCTTGCTCACCGGATGCCGTCCGCCGTTGCTGCGCCCTTCGCCGCCGCCCAGGGGATGGTCGATCGGGTTCATCGCCTTGGCCCGCGTGTGGGGACGAATCCCCATGTGCCGGCTCCGCCCCGCCTTGCCGATGCTCACGTTGATCCAGTCCAGGTTCCCCAGCTGCCCGATCGTCGCCCGGCACGCCGAACGTACCCGGCGCATTTCGCCCGAGGGCAGAATGATGACCGCCCAGTCCCCCTCGCGGGAGCCCAGCCGGCCCACCCCGCCGGCCGAGCGGATCAGCTTCCCGCCCTGGCCGGGGTTCAGTTCGATATTGTGTACTTCCAGCCCCGTCGGGATGTTCGCCAGCGGCAGGCAGTTGCCCACTTCCGGCGGCGAACCCGCCCCGCTCTGCACCGTCGCCCCCACCTTCAGCCCGTTGGGTGCCAGGATATACGCCTTCTGGTCGTCCGCATACCGGATCAGGGCGATGTGGCAGCTGCGGTTCGGATCGTACTCGATCGCCTCCACCGTCGCCGCCACCCCATCCTTGTTCCGCTTGAAGTCGATCAGCCGGTACAGACGCTTGTTCCCGCCGCCCCGGTGCTTGGCCGTGATCACCCCATGGTGATTCCGCCCGCTGGCCCGGCGCTTGCCGATCGTCAGCGAACGCTCCGGTTTGCTCTTGGTGATGACCGCCTTGTAGTCCAGCACACTCCCGTCGCGCCGGCCGGCCGAGGTCGGGTTGTAAAATTTAATCGGCATAGCTCAATCCGTTCGCCCCCAGGCTCCGGCCGCTGCCCGATCTTCACCGGTCAACGTCCTGCGGCCCGCGGCCAACGACCTCAAAACAGTTCGATCTTCGAATCCTCGTGCAACGCAACCACCGCCCGCTTCCGGTCGCTGGTGTACGCCATCTTCAGCTTCGTCCGCCGAGGCTTTCCCTTGCGGTTCATCGTCCGCACGTCCAGCACCTTCACCTCGTACATCTTCTCCACCGCCCGGCGAATCTGCTGCTTCGTCGCCCGGCCGTCCACCTCGAAGGCGTACGTGTTGGCCGTCTCCTGCTGACGGGTGCTCTTTTCCGTGATCAGCGGCTTCACAATGACGCTTGTCTCGTCCATATCTGTCTCTCCGTCGGCCTGCGGCCAACCTCTTACGCCAGGATCTGTTCCAGTCCCGCCTTCGTCAGCAGCAGCGTCCGGCTCCGCAGGATGTCCCACGCGTTCAGCTGCGCCACCGTCGTCAGTTTCGTCCGGTCCAGGTTCCGCGCCGCCCGCTCCACCGTCTGGTCCGCCTCCGGCAGGGCGAACAGGCAGCTCCGGTCAATCCCCAAAGCCTTGTACATCTTGGCCACGTGCTTGGTCTTGGCCTCGTCCAGCTTGATCTCCCCCACCACCCGCACGTCGTTGCTCTGCAGCTTCGACAGGATCGCGCTGTCCCGCGCCGCCCGACGCGCCTTCTTCGGCATCGACTGCCGCCAGTCCTTCGGCCGCTTCTGCTTGGCATGGCCGCCGCCCACCCGCACCGGCTGACGCACCGAACCCATGCGGGCGTTGCCCGTCCCCTTCTGCCGGTAGATCTTCTTGGTCGAGCCTTCCACTTCGCCGCGCGCCAGCGTCCGCACCGAACCCTGCCGCTGGTTGGCATGATACATCACCAACGCCTGCTTCAGCAGCGCTGTGCGAACCTGCCCACCCAGCTTCGCCTCATCGACCTGGAATTTCTCGATCTCCTGGCCGTCCTGGTTGTATACCGGTACTTCAATCATGTCAGTTCCCGTAGGGTCCGCTTCAGAGGACCCGGTTATTGCTCAACCGATACGCCTACCTGCTCTGCCTAACAAAAAGAAGCCCGCCGTTCGGTCCCGGCAAGGCTCCCTTGATCCACAGCAGATTGTTTTCCGCATCCACCTTCACCAGCGCTTTTTTGCGCGTCGTCACCTGCTCATTGCCCATCCGCCCCGCCATGCGAAGCCCCTTCTTCGGCTTGCCGCTCTGCCCGCGCCACGTGGCATGCGATGCGATCGAGCCCGGCGAACGGTGCTTGCGCTCCACGCCGTGCGACGCCGGCTGGCCCTTGAAGTTATGCCGCTTCATCGTCCCCTGCGTCCCCTTCCCCTTGCTCGTCCCCGTCACATCCACGAACTGCACTTCGTTGAAGATGTCCGCCTTCACCACCGAACCCGCCGTCACATCCGTCGGCGACGCCAGCCGCACTTCACGGAAATGCCGCTGCGGCCCGACCCCCGCCTTGGCCGCGTGCCCGATCAGCGGAAGCGTGCTGAATTTCGCCTTCACGTCCTCATACCCGATCTGCACCGCCTCGTACCCGTCCGTCTGGGCCGTCTTCACCTGCGTCACCGCGCACGGCCCGGCCTGCACGATCGTCACGGGAACAATCGCTCCCTTTTCATCGTACACCCGCGTCATTCCGATCTTTTTGCCAAGCAGTGCTGGAGTCATGGGTCTTACCTGTTTGGGCCGACATGCAGCGCCAAATCAGCCATCTCTTATGTCAAGACAACAAAAGTCCTCTACGCGACTCGCGACCCAGGGCGTTGGTCCGCCCGTGGGCAGGTGGGTTCTTGGATGAACCCCGCGGTCGCTCAACAAAAACATTCCCGCACGCCGGGAATGCTCAATCTCAAGCCTTGATTTTCACAAACACGCCGGCCGGAACGACCAGGCGATTCAGCGCTTCCACCGTCCGCGCCGTCGGCTCGAAGATGTCGATCACACGCTTGTGCGTCCGCATCTCGAACTGCTCACGCGACTTCTTGTCAATGTGAGGACTGCGAAGCACTGTGTAACGCTCCACGCGCGTCGGCACCGGAATCGGCCCGCAAACACGGGCATTGGTCCGCTTGGCGTGATCGACGATTTCCTTCGCCGACGCATCCAGCGCCCGATGATCGTACGCTTCCATCCGAATCCGAATCCGATCGCCCGTCATAGTTCTCGCTTCAGGCCCGCTACAGGCACTTGGTCCAATCCACACCCCCACCGCTATCCAAAGCGGCAGGAGGAAAGAGTGTACGACTCCGCCCGCCCCTGTCAAGAGCCGGAAAAAAAAGATTTTCCATCCCACCCTCAAACAACAAGCAACAAGCAATAAGTGACACCCTCCCCCCCGCCAGCTATCATTCCTCTTCCATGCGCTCCCTCCCCATCACCAGCCCCGACAACCCCCGCCTCAAGCAGGTCCTCCACCTCCGCAAGCCCCGCGAACGCCGAAAAACCGCCCTCCTCATCGCCGAGGGATGGCGCGAAGTCGAACGCGCCCTGGCCGCCGGCCTCAAAGTCCACTCCCTTTTCTTCTCCCCCCACCTCCTCCACCTCGACGCCCCCGCCCTGGCCGACCGCCTCCCCCAACTGGCCGCCTCAGACCCCCTCCTCCTGCATCTCTCCCCCACCCTCCTCAAAAAAATCGCCTACCACGCCGACCCCGAAGGCCTCCTGGCCATCGTCGAGCAGCCCCGCTGGGAACTGGATACCCTGGCCCATCTCCCCAACCCCCTCTGGCTCATCGCCAACGGCATCAACAAACCCGGCAACCTCGGCGCCATGGCCCGCACCGCCGCCGCCGCCAACGCCACCGGCCTGATCGCCGCCGACGCCGATGTCGATCCCTTCAACCCCAATGCCCTCCGCGCCAGCACCGGCGCGGTCTTCTCACTCCCCATCTTCACCCTCTCCTCCGAACAGACCATCCAATGGCTCCGTCGGCACAAAATCCGCATCGCCGCCGCAACCCTTGAATCTGCCACGCCTTACACGCAGGCCGACCTCACCGGCCCCCTGGCCATCGCCATCGGCCGTGAGGAAACCGGCCTCACCCCCCTCTTCCTCAACGCCGCCGACCTCCGCCTCACCATCCCCATGCAAACCACCCACATCGACTCCCTCAACGCCTCCACCGCCGCCGCCATCCTCCTCTTCGAATCCCTCCGCCAACGAAAAATCCCGTAGGACAGGCCTCCAGCCTGTCATCATCCTTCCCCCCCGATGGGCGCAAGGAACCTTTTCCGCCATGCCACCCCGCCCAAAATATCTTGACAAAACCCAAACATTTTCTATACTCCCCCATCATGAACCTCATTTTCTTTCTTATGTCTCTCTCCTCCCCCCCCTCCTCTCCCCCCCCCATCTCCCCCCTTTCTCCCCCTCCCCCCCCCCCCCCACACCACATACCAAACCA
>JBIQLO010000123.1:0-11462 GCA_044464175.1 Planctomycetaceae bacterium
GAAGCGGGAAAATTTTTTTATTTTTCTCTCTTTTTTGAATTTTCAGCGCTGCGCATTTTGTCGCCAAACCGCGCAGCGCCCGGGGATTACCAGCAGGCATAGTTGTAGTAGTCGTGGAAACGGGGTTTAAGCTGGGAGGCCGGAATCCATTGGACATGGCCGTCGGCGTAGGCGACGTTGGCGCCGGTTTGATGGTTGGGGGGATAGATGGTGGAAGTATAGCCGAACGGTTTCCACCCGGAGGCGGAGGAGTTGGCGCGGACCTGATCGACGAGGAGGGGCTGGCTCTGGGCGGGCAGATAGTAGAGCGCGCCGTAATAGTCGTTGGGGGTGCCGTAGCCGCCGATGGTCTTGCCGCAGTGGCTCAGGCGCGTCAGGGGGGCGCCGGGAGTGGTGGTGGTGGAGGTCTGATAGACGATGCGCCCGTTGATGGTGGCGTTGTTGACGGAGTGGTTGCCGGTGCCGCCAATGAAGAAGTAGGTGGTCCAGGGGTAGGTGTCGGCGTAGTAGAAGTAGCCGCCTCCGACCAGGGATTCCTGGGCGGCCGAGGGGCAGCGGAGGACCTTGTAGCTATGGAAATATTCATCGACCCAGCCGCCTTTGTAGCTACTGGTTTCGCCGGCGCCGGAGTAGAAAACCTGATTTTCGCCCCAGCGGATGGGGGGAAGGTACTGATGGTTGTCGTTGGCGTACATGAGCAGGGCCAGGGCAATCTGTCGCTCCTGCGAGCCGCAGGCGATCTGCTTGGCCTGTTCGCGGGCCTTGTTGAGGGCGGGAAGGAGCATTGCGATCAGGACGGCGATGATGCCGATGACGACGAGCAACTCGACGAGGGTGAAGCCCCGACGGCATGCGACGGTGGGATGTAATCGTTTAGGAGCGATCCAAGCTATGCGTGACATGACTTGTCTCCTTTCACAGTGGGACGGGCCCACTTTGCTCAGGGATTCGGGGGGCCGCGCCCACCTGAGGCTGATTGAGAATGGCTTGCTGTTCCGCTTCGATTCGGCGCTTCACCCCATCGGGGAGGAGGAGGGACTGACGAAAGACCAGTTCACAGTCGATCCATCGGCCGGCGATGCGGGGGTGGTCCTCGCGGATCATATGGCCGAGCATGGCGCCGGCCTCAAGCCCCATCTGGCGCGTCGGCTGGGTGATGGTGGTGAGGGGGGGATCGTGGTTGGGGTTGTTGGGATGGGCGCCGCTGCTGACCAGGGCGACATCGTCGGGGATGCGATGACCGGCCTCGCGCAGGGCCTGGCAGGCGCCGCGGATGAGTTGGTCGCCGGCGAAGATCGCCTGGGGCGGAGCGGCGCCCTGCTCCAGGCGGGCCTTGAGGGTCTGGTAACCGGTCATCTCATCGAAGGCGTCCACGGGGATCAGCTCAATGTCTTTGGGACTGACGCCGATTTCAAGAAAGCCCTGGTATAGGCCGGTCACCTGGTCGAGGAAGGCGGGGTACTGCTGGGGCCTGCCGCAGAGAATCCAGAGGCGGTGATGTTCGCTGAGGGCCAGGGCCTTGCCGACGAGGCGGCAGACGCCCTGGTTGTCGGCGGCGACGAAGTTATGGCGAGCGGTGGGGGAGGCGCGGCCGATGGTGAGCCATTTGATGCCGCGCCGGTCGAATTCCTCAAGGGCGGGCAGGAGGCGGGACTGGGTGAAGCAGATCGCGCCGCCCAGTTCGTGGCCGAGGTGGTCGAGTCGGGCGCGGAGCTTGGGGAGAAATTCCTCTCCCTCGTCGATGGAGGGGAGGGTGACCATGGTGAGGCGTGTGTCGAAGAGGGCCTGTTCGGCAGCGCGGAGAATGGTGGTGATCCAGTAGTCGTCGGGGAAGACGCTCCAGCGGGGGTTGGAGCTGAGGATCATGGGGCTGATGACGCCGACGAGGGAGCCGCGGGCGGGTTGCGGGGCGCTCGGCGGGGAGGTGGGGGATTTGACGACGGATTTGCGGCCGTGGCCGCGATCCAGGAGGTTTCGGGCTTCCAGTTCGCGGAGGGCGAGTTGGACGGTGTTGACGCTGACGCCGAACTGGCCGGCCAGGGCACGGCAGGAGGGGAGGCGTGCGCCGGCGGTCCATTTGCCGGTTTCGATGGATTTGCCCAAGATTTCCGCCAGTCGTCGGCTGCGTCGGACGCGGCTTTTGGTGTTCATCGTCTGCTCCTGGAGAGAGCCGAATGTGATGGACGATGAAGCGAGCTTACCGTTGGGGCGGGAAGTGTGTCAATCTTTTTTTAAAGAATGTGATACGTTTTGGGGAAAGTGTATCATATTGATTGGGGCGGGTGGGGAAGTATTACCCGGTGGGCGGCGGAGGGTTCAGGCGGGTTGGAGTTGGCCGCGGAGAAGGTCGATGGTGCGGCGCCAGGGAGTGGCGGCCTCGTCGATTTCGTAGGAGAGGATGTCGCTGAGGGTGACGTAGTCGCGCATCTCCAGGGAGGATTTAACGCGGCGGAGCTGTTCGGTGAGGGTTTCGAGGCCGGCGGCCAGGGGGATGGCGCTCAGGTCGATGCGAAGGAGCTGGGCGGTTTTGAGGACGGCATCCTGGGCGTGGTGCCAGCGGGTGAAGCAGCCGCTGAGCTTCTGCATAGCGTCGGAGGGCTGGTTGCGCTGGAGCAGGTCGCAGGCGTCGGCCTTGAGGCGGTCGGCGTCGGCGAGTTGGGTTTCGGCCTCATCAAGGACCTCCAGCGCCATTTCGGCGGGGGCGGCGGTTTCGATGTAGAGGGTGCGGCCGTGGAGGGGGGATTGGCGCAGAGCGCCGATGCGGTCCATGTCGGGTTCGCGGCCGTCGAGGAGAACCTGGACGACCAGGCGGTTTTGGCTCTGGATATGGCTGAGGACCTGGCCGACGGTGGTCCAGCCCATGGTTTCAGGAGCGTGGGGCTTGTGGTCAATGGTGACGGACATGGGGACTCCTTTCCAAATCTGCTGAGGCGGCCTGGTTGAGGCCGCGACGAGGTCGGCGACCCCGTCTACAGAGGGCACAGGCTTCCAGCCTGTGGATTGCGATCGGCTACGGCACGCAATCGCCTATCTTTAGGTTGTATCGGGTGGGGATGGGGGAAGACTTTAGTCCGATAAAAACCGGAGGGTTATTGGGCGGCGGGGAGATGGATGGTGAAGGTGGTGCCTTTGCCCAGTTCGGAGGCGGCCTCGATTCGGCCTTTGTGGTGTTCGATGATCTGCTTGCAGATGGCCAGGCCCAGGCCGGTGCCGCGGGTTTCGCCGCGTCGGGCGGTGGCCTTGGTGGTGAAGAAGGGTTCCCAGATGCGGGGCAGGAGTTTTTCGGGGATGCCGGGGCCGGTGTCGATGACCTGGAGGCGGACCTCGGTTTCATCGACGGGGGCGGCCTTGACGGTGAGGGCGCCTCCCTTGCCGAGCATGGCCTGGCGGGCGTTGATCAGGAGGTTGAGCAGGACCTGCTCGAGCTGGACGGGATCGCCCTGGACGGCCAAATCGGGGGGAACATGGACGCGGAGGGCCAGGCCATCTTTCTTGGGATCGCGGGCCAGGACGGTGAGGACTTCATCGACGAGCTGCTGGACGGGGACGGGGCCGAAGGTGGATTCGCCCCGGGCCAGGGAGAGCATGGACTGGCAAATGCGGCCGGCCTTGGTGGCGCTCTGGAAGGAGCGGCTCAGGGCCTTGCAGATCAGTTCCATGTCGGGCTTGTCGCCCTGGGCGCTGGAGAGGGCGAACTGGGAATAGCTGATGATGGGGGTGAGGAGGTTGTTGAATTCGTGGGCGATGACGGCGGAGATGGTGCCGATGGTGGCCAGGCGCTGGGATTCGGTGAGCTGGTCGCGCAGGTCGTCCAGTTGCCGCTGGGTCTGAGCCAGTGCCTCGGCTACGGAGCTTTCCACATCTGTCTTGGCCAGAAGAACATCACTCACGCCAATGGAATTATCGGCCGGATGCGGGATAGGGGATGAACATTGCCTTCAAACGGGGCGGGCGACCGCCGTTTAGACGGCGGGGGCAGGGCGGACGATGCGCCAGGCAGTGTAGAGGAGGGGCAGCCAAAGGAGGCAGGCGACGATTCCGCAGGCCAGGATGATCAGAAGGTTGGTGGAATTCAGGTGGATCATCCAGCGTTCGACGCCGATGGCGATGAGGGTGCCCAGGAAGACCATCCCGGTGAGCAGAAGGTCCCAGCGGAAGGGTTGGAGCCCGCGCCGGCGGGCGGCGACGGCCATCAGGAGGTATTTGCTGACATTAGAGACCGCCACGCCGACGATCGCGCCGCGGAAGCCGTCGCCGCCGAGGTGGCGATCAAGCCAGTAGCCAACGGTCATAAAGAGGCACATGGCGGCCAGTTTGACGCCGTTGCCCAGGGCCATCCAATGGGCGGCACCCGCGGCCAAAACGGCCGCGCCGCAGGTGGCTTCGAGAATCTGGAACCAGGCGCCGGCGGCGAGAATCTGGAGCATCCAGCCGGCTTCCCAGTAATCCCGGGGCCATAAGAGGCGGATGGCGGCCGGTCCGCAGCCAATGAGGCCGACGATCAGCAGGCCGCCGCCGACCAGGAGGGGGATGCGGACGCGGGTGAAGATGGAGCGGAAGCGTTCCAGGTCCTCCTGAACGCGGCTGTAGGCGGAGAAGGCGACGGTGGAGCCGATTCTGAGAACGGCCTGGGTGGGCAGGGTGGCGAGCATGAGGGCAATGCCGTAGACGCCCAGGAGGCCCAGGGGGATCATTTTGCCGAAGATCAGGCGGTCGGATTCGGCGGCGAAGAAGGTCAGGACGGTGCTGAGGAAGACCCATCGGCCGAAGTTGAACAGTTCGCGGGCGGCGGCTTTGTTCCAGCAGAAGCGGTTTCGGACGCCGGGCATGAGGGTGTGGCTGACGACCAGGTGGAGGAGGTTGGCGAAGAGACCGGCAACGATGAAGGCCCAGACGGTGCGGCTCCACCAGCAGAAGGTGACGGTGACGATGAAGCCCAGGACGTGGGCGCTCAATTCGAGAATGGTCAGCTTGCCCATTTCCAGATGGCGGGCGGCCTGGGCGAGGGTGGTGGAGTTGAAGCCGGAGATCAGGGCGTTGATACCGGCGGCGGGGATAAGAAGCTTGAGCTCCGGGACGCCATAGAGGTGGGCCAGGGGAACGGCGATGATGAAGGAGCAGATCCAGAGAATGACGCCGCGCATGACCTGGATCGTCCAGGCGGTGTTGAGGAACTCCTCCTCCTCAGCGCGGGGGTTCTGGATGATGGAGGGCCCGATGCCGACGTCCGAGAACATCTGGAGGCCCTGGATGAAGATGTTGATCAGGGCCATGAGGCCGAACACATCGCGGACGAAGAGGCGGGTGAGGATCAGATTGCTGAAGAGGCGAAAGGCGTTGCCAGCGCCGTAGCCGCCGATGGTCCAGAGGGAGCTTTTGATGGTGCGCCCGCGCAGGTTCTGCGTGCCTGAGGCCTGGGCGGCCGGCTGATATTCCAAGGGCACCGGATCGTTGGGATCGGCGGAGATAATTTCGGATTCGGTCGTCATGAATGCAGGGCCGATTGCCGGCGTGGGGGCGCATCGGCGCCCTGGACGGTTTCCGCCTTGTTGTATCGACAAATGGCCTCGGCATAAACATCGAGAATGGCGTCGATTTTCCGCTCCCAGTCAAACCGGGCCTCGACGCGGGCCCGGCCGGCGTTGCCAAGCTGGCGACGCAGTTGAGGTTGGTCCGCCAGGCGCTCGATGGCGCGGGCCAGGGCGTCGATGAAGGTGGAGCGATCGGTGGGATCGACCAGGATGCCGCAGTCGGGCGTGATGTAGTCGGCCGGTCCGCCCCAGTTGGTGGCGATGACCGGGAGGGCGCAAGCCATGGCCTCCAGGACGACCGCGCCGCCGCATTCGTAGAGGCTGGGCAGGACCAGGGCATCGGCCTGGGCCATCTGGCGGGCACATTGGTCCTGGGGCATCCAGCCGCGAAAATGGACGCGATCGGCAATGCCCAGTTCCCGCGCCAGGGATTCATACTGGGGCCGGGCCGGGCCGTCGCCGATGAGACTCAGCTCGATCCGCGGATTGGCTGCGCGGGCGAAGGCCTGGAGGAGCAGGTCGATGCCTTTCCAGTGATCGAATCGGCCGCAGAAGAGGAATTGGACGGGGCCGTCGGGATTGGCGGGGTGATCGACAGGCGCCCATAGCCGGGTGTCCACGCCATTTTCCACCAGCGTCTGGATGCGGCCCTGGGTGTGGCGGGGCAGTGAGGCGCGGGTGCGGTCGTTGGCGACCAGCAGGGTGGCAGCGCGCAGCTTGCCGGGCAGGAGGCGGTTCACCCATTGGGAGAAGGAGCGCCCGAGGGTGATGAACAGGCGGGTTCCCCGGCCGCTCATCTGGCGAAAGGCGGGGGGATAGGTCATACCGCCGTTCATGGGCCCGATGACGACCGGGGCGCCCAAGTCGTAGAGGAGGGAGATTTCGCGGGGGGAGACGGGCATCGGCTGATGCACGACGTCGATCTGGTGGCGCGGGATGAGCCGGCGGGCGCGGATGCGGGCCTCGATCTGGGTGATGAGCCGGCTGGCCAGGCCCGGTCCAAAGGCATACACCGATCCGGGAAGAAAACGGCAGGTGCGCGCCAGAAGGCGATGGATTCGGCGGTCGGGGAGGAATTCGACGCGGTCGATGTCGGTCCCGAGCAATTCGGTCAGCTCATCGCGCGTGCGCTCGTGGACGATCATCCAGGTTTCGATGCCGCGCCGGCGCAGGCCGCGGAAGTAGTGGAGCGGGAGGATGGATTCGCCGCCGAAGCGCGCCGAGGCATGTTCGGCGATGATCAGGACGCGGGGCGGGGTGGATTGGTTCATCGTCTTTCCTCCGAATCATCGCCGACGGCCTTGAGGTTGAAGTCGGGGCGGGGGCGATTGGGGTTGAGCGTCCACCGATAGATGTCCACGATGTGGCGGGCCTTGAAGTCCCAGGTGAAGCGGCCGTGGGCGCGTTCGATGGCGGCGGCCGAGCGGGAATCCACCTGTTCGGGATGGGTGACCAATTCAGTGAGGGCTTCCCGAAATCGCTGGATGATTTGCCGGCGGGAGCCCATTTCGACGAGGAAGCCGGTTTCAGGGGTCACCAGTTCACCCGGTCCGCCGTAGTTGACCACCATGGGAGGGACGCCGGAGGCCATGGCCTCCAAGGCGACAGCGCCGCCGAATTCACGGATGCTGGGGAAGGCGAAGAGGTCCGACTCGACCAGGTAATCCTGCACTTTGGCATGTTCGACCCAGCCGCGAAGGATCGCCTGGGGGTCGAGGTGTTCCCTGGCCAGAAGGTCACGCAGGTCGGGCATTTGGGGGCCGTCGCCGATGATCTGGAGGTTCAGATCGCCGTTGCGAATGAGGGGGGCGGCGGCTTCGATGAGCATGTCGGCCCCTTTGTAGGGGACCAGGCGGCCGATGAAGATCACCCGCAGCGGGCGCTCGGCCCGGCGGGTGCGGCGCCTGGTGAATTTGGCGGGATCGATGGCGTTTTCGGGGAGGTAGAAACACCGGGGGTGGTACGTGCGGGGCATCTGCCGCCAAGTGTCGCGCGAGGCGATGAGGATGGCCGAGGCGTTGCGCCGGGTGGCGTGGTAGCCGGGGAGGAACTTGTAGGCATCGCGGACATAGGAGAGCCATTCCTTCTCGCGCCGCCGGGCGGCATCGAACTGGCGCGGCCAGGGGACGCCGCCGTTGAGGGGGCCCAGGAGGAAGGGGATGCCCAGTCGGCGGCAATGGGTCGCGATGGAGCTGGGCATGGTGGGGCTCAGGGGCGTGATGCGATGGACGATATCAAACTGACCCCGGCGCAGCGGGCGGGAAAAGGTGCGCCAGGCAAGGGATTCAAAATACGGATAGGTCAAGGCGTTGACGGCGGCGAGGGTGGTCCATCCCTTGCCAGCGCCGCCGGCGAGTTTGGAGGCGAGGCGGGTGGCGGGGCGCGCGATGGTTTCGGTATCGATGGCGGTGAAGTCGCGCCCTTCCACCAGTCCCGCCTCAAGCAGAGCGGGACGGTTGCGCACCTGAGTGGCGAGGTGGACGTGGGCGTGGCGGCTCAGTGCCTGGTATTGCGACCAGGCAACCAGGGGAACGCTCACCCATTGCGGGTTGCATGCCTCAGCCAGCAGTAGAATGCGCATGGAATCCTTCATACGTCGCGGCGTTCCCCTCATTCAGGCGCTTCCAGAGTGTGCCGGCGCCCAAACGGCTGTCAAATGAACGCACAACCGTCTGGCGCCCGGCTTCGGCCAGTCGGCGGCGGAGCGCTGGATCGTCCCTCAGGCGTTCGATTGCGTCGGCCAGGCGCTGCTCATCTCCGGGCGGGACCAGGAGGCCGTCGACGCCGTCGGTGATGATCTCCCCCACGCCGCCGGCGGCGGTACCGATGGTGGCGACCTCCATGGCCATGGCTTCCATATAGACCACGCCCAGCGGCTCGGCGTGACTGGCCAGGACAAACACGTCGGCGTCGGCCAGTTGCCGCATGACCTGGTCCTCCGAGAGTGAGCCCATGAACCGGACATAGGGCGCGAGGTCGAGTTGGCGGACCAGATTCTCAAGCTCCTGCTGCTGAGGGCCGCTGCCGATGATCCGCAGGGACAGTTCCGCGCCGCTGTCGCCGCGCTGGTTCTGCCGGTCCACGAGCCGGCGCAGGGCGCGCAGGAGCAGGTCATGGCCTTTGCTGGGATGAAGGCGTCCCACCGTGATGAGGCGGAGCCGGCCCGGCTCCGGGGGCGGGCGGTCGGGAGGGGGCGTCCAGCGCTGCGTATCCACACCGATGCCGCCGGGGAGAATCTGGTCGCTTCGCAGCGAGGGAAAATCACGGCGCATCTGGTCGGCCAGCCAGCGCGTGATGGGAATGGTGAAGGCGGCCCGCTCAAATTTCTGGCGCATCGCCCCGCCCCACCATTCGATGTTGGCGTTGAGGGTCATGGAATAGGGCAGCGCCAGCAGGCACTGGACCATCATGCAGAGGATCGCGCCGTTGGAACAGGTGTGGGCGTGCAGGTGCCGGATGCCCAGGCGCTGACATTCGGCGGCGAGAATGCACGCCGGCAGAATCAAGGGCAACAGCGCCAGCCTGGGGTGTCTGGATTCGATGGGCAGGGACATGGCCAGGCGGAAACACCGAACCAGTCCCGCGGGATGGGTCAGGAGCATCCGCGCCACCGCGGCGACGCTGCGGCCCAGGCCCGGAGGCCAGAGATAAATGGTTCGGGCTTCGGCCTCGGCGGCGAAAGCGTGGCGGGCGCGATCGCGCTGGCCGGGGCGCCGGGTGGAAAAGACCTGGATATCGGCCCCCCACTGGCGCAGGTGCGTGATTTCCCGCCACATCCAAATATGGGTCTGTCCGGGAAATTCGGGAATAACGTATCCAACCTTCATCAGGCCTCCGCCTGGGGCAAAATCCCGCCCGCCGTCCTGGAGAACGACAGGACGGCGGGGGGATTATAACGCTGGCCGAAGGAAACTGAACCCTTCAACGCCCGGTCCGACGCAGTGCACGGACGAGCGGAGGCGGATCAGACCACCACCGCGCCGGCCGTGGTCAGCTGGCCGGGAGAGCGGGCGTTGCCGTAGAAGTCGACGAAGACGCCGGGCACGGAACTGACGCTGCCGAACCCGCCCTGGGGGGCGTAGCGGCTGTCCAGCGTCAGGGTCTGCATCTTGTCGCCGGAAACCTGCGAATAGGCGTTCCACTTATCGACCGTCAGATAGCCCCGAGAATCGGACCAGCTTGGCCAGACGTAGAAAGCCCCGCCGTTGGCGTAACCCAGGGGATTGGGCGTGTCCCACAGGTTGTTCCGGATTTCGGAGAAGGAGGACAGGTCAGTGCCGGCCACATACACCAGCGCCGTCTGGTTGGCGCCGGGGCGGAGGTTGTGGTCCACGAACAGGTTGTTGTCCATGGTGATCCCCTGCGCCCCGCCGCTGAGGTTCAGGAACCCGCCGCTGCTGTCGTCGCTGATGACTGTGTTGTTGAGGATCCGCAGATCCTGCACGCCCCGCTGGTACTGCGAGCTGTACCCGACCACGCGGAAGGCATACTCGTTGCCGGCCGGCGGGTGGACGATGTTGTTGCGGAAGACCGCGCCCTGCGTGCCGGTGTCGGCGATGATCGAGGCGTTGAAGACCTCGTTCGACTCCACCACGCTCCAGGTGGAGCGGGCGGCGTTGCTGATGATCGGGATCGACAGCGGGCCGGTACCGATCGGGCCGTCGTGAATCTGGTTGTGCGCGATCCAGGCATACTGGTTCTCGTGCACCACGATCGTGCCCTTGGAATTGTCCTGCGAGTCACCCTGGCCCCGGCGGTCCAGGTTCGTGAAGTTGTTGTAGGACAGGTTCATCAGCCGCGTGGCCTCCATGCGGACGATGTGTTCGCGGGTGGAGTTGGCGGCGGTGTTGCCCAGGATCGTGTAGTTGGACCCTTCGCACCAGACGAAATAGCCCTTGAGTCCCGTGGCCAGCGGAGCGACGTTGTCCTGCACCAGCACGCCGTGCGGCTTGCCGTTGCCGTTGATGGCGTAGCCCAGGTTCAGGAACTCGTTGTCCCGGATGGTCGCGTTGTCGTTCAGCAACTGGATGCCGAAGGGCGGCCCTTCGTTGGTGCCGGTGGCCGCGGGCACATCGAACGAGAGCCCGCGCACCGTCGCATCCCGGCCTCCCAGGATGAAGAAGGAGGCGTTGCCGCCGGGATTGCCATCCCGCCAGTTCAGCCGCGGGCGGCTGCCCGAGCCGTAGCTCCCGATGTAGACGTTGTTCTGCCCGATGATGAGCCCGTGATTCAGATCAAAGGACTGGCCGCTCTTGAACAGAACGCGCGTGTTGTCCTGGAGCAGGCCCTGCACGCGATCCATCGAGCGCACCGCCTGGTCCGGCGACAGGCCGCTGTTGGCGTCATTGCCGTCGGAGGCGACGTAGATCGTGCGGCGGCGGTCCTCGTTGACCGTCACCGTCTGCTTGGCGACCGACTGGTTCCCCAGTTCGTTGGTCACACGGAGCGTGATCGTGTAGGTCCCGGGCCGGTCATAAACGTGGGCCGCGTTGAACCCTTCCAGGATGTTGTACTCGCTGCCGCTGTCGCCGAAGTTCCACTCATACCGCGACGTGGTGGGGTCGCCCGCTCCCAGGGAGCTGGCAACGCCGTCCACATGGATCGCCGAGCCGGCCGTCACCGACGTCTGCAGGGCATGCAGCTGAGCGTTGGGGGTCGCCCCGCCATTGTTCTGCTGCCCATCCTGCCAGTCGCCGCCGGGCTGCGTCGTCCCGGAGCCGCCATTGGAGGGCGCTGTTCCGCCTCCATCCTGACCGTCCGAATCGGAGCTGTCGCCCGGCGTCGGGTCGGTGTTGTTGTCACCGGGGGTCGGGTCAGTGTTGTCCTCGCCCGGCGTCGGATCGGTGTTGTCATCACCCGGCGTCGGGTCGGTGTTGTTGTCACCGGGCGTCGGGTCGGTGTTGTTATCGCCCGGCGTCGGATCAGTGTTGT
>JBIQLO010000123.1:11562-11730 GCA_044464175.1 Planctomycetaceae bacterium
TATCACCCGGCGTCGGGTCGGTGTTGTTATCACCCGGCGTCGGGTCGGTGTTGTTATCACCCGGCGTCGGGTCGGTGTTGTTGTCGCCCGGGGTCGGATCAGTGTTGTTGTCGCCCGGCGTCGGGTCGGTGTTGTTGTCGCCCGGGGTCGGATCAGTGTTGTTGTCGC
>JBIQLO010000124.1:0-11661 GCA_044464175.1 Planctomycetaceae bacterium
ACGATCAGCCCGGAGAACCACGACGGGTTCAGGACAGCCAGGATGGTGCTCCAGCGGATAGACCGAGAAGGCCAGCTCCACCGTCTTCCCCTTCCCCACCACCAGCCGGTTGTCATGAATCCCGATCACCTCTCCATCCACAAACTCCTCCCCCTGCGCCCGCGTGATGTCATCCTCTCCCACCAGCCCCAGCGCATCCTTTTCCCAGCCGATCCAGATCGTCGGCCGGGCTCCATTGTTGGAATTGAGCTTCGCCAGCGTTACCTCCCGCCCGCCGATGTAGAGCGACCCGCTCTTCCGGTCCACCTTCGCCTGATGCACGAACATTACCGGCAGATCCTCCGCCGACGTGTTGGTGATCCGGTCCACCACCTCCAGATGATCGTCGCGCCGCCTGACCGTGCGCTGAACCTCAAAGTCCCGCGCCGCGGCCGACAATCCCTTGTCATTGAGATTCAGCGACTTCCACTCCGACCCGCCTCCCGTGCCCCCAGCGGCCGCTTTTGCCTCCAGCTTCGCCCACCCCGGCGTCGTCGTGGAATACTGCGACTCAACCTCCCACGTCCGCCCCCCCAGACTCACCTGCACCGCCCCGCCGGGCAACAGTTTCCACGAATAATCCGGCTTCGCCTCAGTCACCGGCAAAAAAGTCTGCAGCGGCCCCGTCGGCGCCGGCTTGAGCTGGGGCGGTTGCATCTTCGGGCTCAGCGCCTCGCTCACCCCCACCTGCACCACCAGCGGGTTCTTCAGCGTCGCCGTGTCCGAGATGGCCACCACGTTCCCCGCTTTTTTCCAGAGGTCCGACACATCAAACCGCAACTCATAGGGATCGATCCCCGGCGTCGCATACGGCGAAAAGGCCGGAAACGGCTTGAAATCCGGCGAATAAAACACAAACCAGCTCGACCCGCCCCCCCCGAAGCTGGCGATCTGCCGCGATCCCATGTCAATCCGCTTGAGCCGGTTCCGCACCCGGTCAAATTTCAGAATCTCCCCGTTCAGCCGCACCTGCATCAGCACGTTCCCCCCCGCGATGCGCTTGTTCTCGATCCGCGCCCGCACCACCAGCTCCTTGATCGGCCGCCCGTTGAATTTCTCCGGCACCTCCACCTTCACCGTCGATTTGGGCCCCACCTGGATGTCCGACTTCACCAGCTCAAACGTCGACTTGATCCACCCCGGATCAACCACGCCATCGCTCCCGGCCAACACCCCCTCCACCAGCCGGTTCGGGTCGCGCAGCGCCCACTTGCTCGTCAGCAGGCTCCCGATCGTCTCCTGCATGGCGTCCGCCGGATTATCCGCGTCGCTGGGCAGAATGTCATACCCGATCCGCATCCCGCGCGCAGGCGCATCCACCCCCAGCGCCTTCCATGGAATCGCCGCCTCGATGTCATACCCCTCCGCCGTCTTCCGCGCCCCCACCCGCGCCCCCGGCACCGACCGCGCCTCCGGCGTCCACTGGAACACCTCCGGCGCCGTCCCCCGTGCCTGGAAATTCCCCGGGCTCAGCCCGATCTGCACCACCTTCCCCCGATCCCGCACCCCCTGCTGCCGCGGCGCATCCAGCATCACCATCACATGGTCCCCCTTCCACAGGTTCGACCCCGAGTTGGGCTGAACCACCGCATCATCCTTCACCTTCGCCGCCACATACAAAAAGCTCTTATCCCACCCCAATCCCACCTCGGCCGACAAATCCCCATCCCCCTGCCATTTGTTGGCCCCGAAGACCATCTGCCCCTTCCCCTCGATCTTCTGCCACCCCGGTAACTGGCTCATCCGGTCCAGTGACCCGTTAATCGCCGGCGGTGGGTCGGCCACCTGCGGAATCCCCACATATTCCGCTGTCGCCCCCCGCGCCAGCCCCGCGGCTCCCACCAGCAACGCCACCACGCCAACGCCCAACCCGCCTAGAAAACGCGATTTCATGCCGCCTCCCGATATCTGCGGAAAAAAGATGATCCGCCCCCTGTAACCGATCCCCTCCCCTGCCGCAAATTCCTTCCCCCCTGTCGACGTTCCTCCCCAAGCCTCTAGTCCATGCGCAAAAAAATCCCTTCCCCTGCAGTACCGCCGGTTGCCCTCACCGGCGGAATTGGACGACCGGCTTCCAGACGGATCCCCTCACCCACTGTACGCCGGCATTTTTCATATTTGATATAAGCCCCTGCCTCACAACAAGTAAGGCTCCAAGGCCATGCTGAGTCTATTCATGAAGCATCTGGCCAGTGCCTTACCATTTACTTCCCAGAGCCATTCCACGAACGGGTAAACCTCTGATTGATACATAGGGCAAACTGGCTCCCGCCGCTCAGAGTGAGGGTGCAGATTGGAGGGGCCGAACCATGGCCGAGGTACCCCGCCCCCAAATTTTCCTTGACCCACACGCCCCAAAGCGGGACAATTCAGATGGATTGGCGATGCCTGATTGAGTCGCCTGATTCATTCAGACGTCACACATCCCGAGTGTCATGCCCGCGGCGCCAGCGCCCTCCTCTCATTGCGCTTCGCCGCCGATGAATAGAGGTGTTCTATGAATCAAACTCAATCTCCACATTCCAAAGCAGCGGCATTCACCTTGGTCGAGCTCCTGGTCGTCATCGGCATCATCTCCATTCTCATCGCAATGCTCCTGCCCGCCTTGAACAAGGCCCGCGAGCAAGCCAAAAGCGTCGCCTGCCTCTCCAATCTCCGCCAACTCGGCCAGTCGATGCAGATGTATCGCAACGATAACGATGATGCCTTCCCCCTCTACGCGACAACCGTCGGCATGTATGCCTATGGATCAGGCCAATACGAGGGCGACCATACCATCTGGTCCCGCCTGCTCTGGCTGAAGGGATATGTCTCCAATTCGCAGATCTACGCCTGCCCCGCCTTCCCCAACCCCGCTGTCGACAAATCATGGTTTGCCCTGACCGACGGCGCACTGGACGCCGCCCGAACCCGCCTTGCCTCCGGCTCCAACGAGGGCGTCTTCACCTATGTGCACTACGGCTACAATCTGGAAAACATCGGTGCCAATTATCGTGACACCCGGGGCCTTCCTGTCACCGAACGCCAGCAACGTGCGCCGGCCAAAGGAAAGGACCTGCAAAATCCCAGCAGCACCATTGTACTATGTGATTCAGTCACGCTTACTTCCACCAATGAACTGCGAGGCTATTACATCGTATCGGAGCAACACGTCGCGATGATCGCCGGCACCACCAATTACAACGCCGATGCCCGTCATCCCGGACCCTCGGTCAATGTCCTCTGGGCCGACGGTCACGCTTCGTCGGTCGTCTGCTCCGACCGCGACAATCCGTACGGGCCCAATTCAGGCAACAACAGCCGGGGCTTGACCAATTTGTATGATTCACCCAACTACTGGACCCGCAGCGGACGCAGCCTCGCCCAGATCATGGCCAATCCGTAAGTGATTGTTGCGACGGGTCGCACGGAATGGCGGATGCGGCTTCTTTCCAGCACGTGAAGGAGTTTTCCCATGATCGTCCGGCAACCTGAACAATTTCATGCCGAGGCCTTTACCCTCGTCGAGCTCCTGGTCGTCATCGGCATCATCTCCATCCTCATCGCAATGCTCCTGCCCGCCCTCAACAAGGCCCGCGAGGCGGCCAAAAAAGTGACCTGCGCCTCCAACATGCGCCAAATCGGCCAGGCCATGCACATGTACGCCAACGAAAACAAAGGCTGGCTCCCCCCGCGCTATCGCGATCCCAGCGGCGTCAATAGTGATCCGGCGGATGATTTCCTCCCCTCCACCAGCATGGGCACCTACACCTACGAGTCCGGCCTGGCGCTCCTCTTCGCCGAGAACCACGTCATGGGACTTTACGGCCTGGGCAAGGGACAACCTTACCTCAATTCCCCGGATGTGATGTTCTGCCCCTGCGATGACGTCTACCGCCCCCATCGCCTGGCCAACGGCCAGGGCATCGCCGCCCTCTCCGGCGTCTTCAGCTACGCCATCTCCTATTACTATCTGTTTGTTGCACCCGATGGATACCCCTTCCAGGCCAACTCTCCCCTCACCAGTTGGCCCGGCATTCCCCGCTACCGCTACGGCCAGAAATTCCCCAACGGCGGAACCGCCGCCTCCACCGCCATCCTCGCCGAACAGGGCTACCTCACCCCCACATTGACCCAATGGTGGCTCAAACCCTGGTATCACGATGACGGCTGGAACGTCCTCTACATGGATGGCCACGTCAAATTCGTCCCCCGCGATCCCGTGGGACGAAAGCTGAACTACAGCGGCGACTGGGTCAAAGTGATCAAGGAATACGACGCCTATTACTGATCGACATGGCCCGTAAAGTGCAATTCCTTGCGCCCTACGGCACCTGCCGGATCATCTCCGCGAACATCGCAAACCCTTTCGCCTGCCGCCGCAGCCGCTCCCCCAAATCCGCATCCTGCAGCTTCCCCTCGGCGTCGAATTTCTCCTTCACCCGCGAAATGAACACCCGCTCCGGGAAGCTGAAGGCGTTGCGATACCCGAAAACCATCTGCAACTGCTCCACCGCCCGCAATGCCCCCCACGCCCCGTTCGATTCCCCCACATACGCCACCGGCCGGCGGTTGAAACTCTCGGGAAACTTCAGCATGTCGATGAAGTACTTCAGAATCCCCGGAAACGACCCGTTGTATTCCGGCACCACCAGATGCAGCCCCGCCGACTCGAGCACCTGCCGCTGGATTGCCTGGAACGACGGCGGCTTGGCCGCGTAAACGTGCGGCGAAAACAGCTCCGCCGGCAACTCGCACAAATCCAGCACCTCCGTCTCCACCTCCAGCTCCGCATACATCCCCGCCAACGCCCGCGCCAGCTTCATCGCGCTGGAGCCCGGCCGGTTCGTCCCGCTGATAATCAAAATTGGACCATGCGTCATGCCGGCTTCGGATTGTAAAGAGTGAACTTTGGATTTGAAGGCCTATAGTTATGCGGCATGAAACCCAGACTCTCCCTCTGCGCGCTCCTGGCGCTCCTCACCCTTCTGGCCGGCTCCCTCCAAGCCGCTCCCCAGCGCGCCACCCTCTCCGCCTCCCTGAACACCACCGCCCTCCAGCCCGGCCAGCAGGCCGTCATCGCCGTCGTCGTCGATATCGCCCCCGGTTACCACGCCCAGTCCCACACCCCTTCCCAGGAAGGCCTCATCCCTTTTGAAGCCGCCCTCAACCCCGCCCAGGGCATCCACCCCTACGCCCCCATATATCCCAGGGGCCACGACCAAACCTATCCCGCCCTCGGCACGCTCAACGTCTACACCGGCCGGGCCATCATCTACATCCCCTTGAAAGTCGATGCCGCCGCCACGATCGGAGCGATCCCGCTCGAAGGAACGGCCTCATTCCAAATCTGCGACGACCGCGTCTGCTACGCCCCGCAAAAGCTCACCTGGCATCTGGACACCTCGATCGTCCCCCCCGGCCAGACCGTCGCCCCCCAACACCCCCAACTCTTTGAAGGTTTTAATTTCTCCACCTTCAGCGCCCTCACCCCCGCCGCCCCCGCCGGTGCCCCCAGGGGCGCGGACCTGACCCTCCTGGGCTGGAATTTCCACCTCGCCGCCAACGCCTGGTTCCTCGCCTTCCTTGCCGCCTTCGGCGTCGGCATCATCTTTAACCTCATGCCCTGCGTCCTCCCCGTCGTCCCCCTCAAGGCCGTCGGGTTCTACGAAGTCTCCCAGCACCACCGCGGCCGCAGTTTCTTCCTGGGCCTGGTCTTCAGCGCCGGCATCCTCGCCGCCTTCGCCGTCCTGGCCATGCTCCTCTTCGTCTTCAAATCCCTCACCTGGGGCGAGCAGTTCAGCCGCCCCTGGTTCGTCTGGAGCATCGTCGCCATCCTCATCCTCATGGCCCTGGGCATGTTCGGCGCCTTCACCTTCATCCTCCCCACCAGGGTCTACTCCTTCGTCCCCAGCCACCAGACCGTCACCGGCAACTTCCTCTTTGGAATCCTGGCCACCATCCTCTCCACCCCCTGCACCGCCCCCATGTTCGTCGGCCTGCTCCTCTGGGCCGCCGGCCAACCCCAGTCCATTGCCGTCGCCCTGGTCATGACCGTCGGCCTGGGCATGGCCTTCCCCTACCTCCTGCTCAGCGCCTTGCCCGAAGTCGCCCGCAAGCTCCCCCGCACCGGCGTCTGGTCCGAACTGCTCAAGCAGATGATGGGCTTCCTCCTCCTGGCCGTCGCCGCCTACTTCGCCGGCGGACGACTGGTCTCCGGACGCTCCTTCATCTGGTGGGTCTTTGCCGTCCTGGCCGCCGCCGGCCTCTTCCTCATCCTCCGCACCCTCCAATACACCCGCCGCCCCGCCGCCATTCTCACTTCCGTCGCCATCGCCGCCCTCATCACCGGCAGCGCCCTCTGGTTTACCCTCAAGCTCACCCGCTCCGGCATCCCCTGGCAACCTTACTCCCCCCAGGCCCTGGCCGAAGCGCGGGCCGATGGAAAAATCGTCATGGTCGAATTCACCGCCAACTGGTGCGCCAACTGCCTGGCCCTGGAAGCCCAGGTCTTCAACGATCCCGACGCCGTCGCCGCCGTCCGCCAAAGCGGCGCCGTCACCCTGCGCGCTGACCTCTCCAGCGAGGATGCCCAGGGCTGGGCCCTCCTGCGCCGGCTCAATGCCTCCGGCGGCATCCCCCTCACCGCCATCTATCCCCCCGGCAGCGATCGCCCCATCCAGCTCACCAGCATTTATCAGACCCGCCACCTGAAGGCCGCCCTCGAACAGGCCGCCGCCGCCCGCGTCTCTCGCCGCCCCGCCCCTCCGCGGCTCGATCCCCTGGCGCATGCCATCGACACCGCCCTCCATTTCACACCGCCTCAAACAGTTCGCTGATTCTTCCCTATGGTTCGATCCTTGAATCGCCGATAATCCCACTAACGCCAGAGGGTTGACCCTGGCAACCGCGCTCCCGACGCCCTACGATTGCAAAATGACCGTACAACGGGCATGATGGAGGCACAGACAGGTTTTTTGCATCATGGAATCCTTTGATTTTGTCAATCGGGCCAACGCGGACTACATCGACCGGGTTTACCGTCAGTATCAGGCCGATCCGCGTTCGGTGGAGAGTCATTGGCAGGCGTTTTTTGCGGGATTCGAGGCGGGCTTGGCCCGTCCCGCTCCCGATGGTGAAATCAGCGCCAGCGGCCAGTTGAATCTCAACGTCGCCGATCTGGTCCACGCCTACCGCGAACTGGGGCATTTCCTCGCCAGCCTCGACCCCCTCGGCCACAACCGCCCCAACCACCCCCTCCTGGAACTCTCCGAGTTCGGGCTCTCCCAGGCCGACCTTGACCGCACCGTCAGCAATGGCGGATTCCTCGGCCCCACCGACGGCACCCTCCGCGACCTCATCGAAAAGCTCCGCGCCACCTACTGCGGCTCCATCGGCGTGGAATACCTCTCCATCTCCGACAAGACCCAGCGCCAGTGGCTCCAGGAGCGCATGGAGCCCACCCTCAACCGCCCCCCCGTCTCCCCCGAGGAGCGCCTGTGGATCATGCGCCAGATCGCCGAGGCCCAGGGCTTTGAGGAATTTCTCCAGAATCGCTACATCGGCCAGAAACGCTTCTCCCTCGAAGGCGGCGAAGCCCTCATCCCTCTGGTCAACACCCTTGTTGACCAGCTCGCCGGCCTCGGCGCTGAAGAAGTCGTCATGGGCATGGCCCACCGCGGCCGCCTCAACGCCCTGGCCCATGTGCTCAACAAGCCCTACGAACTGATCATCAGCGAATTTGAAGGCACCATCCTCCGCCCCGACAGCCAGGGCGATGGCGACGTTAAATACCACCTGGGCTACTCCCAGGACCTCACCACCCAGGGCGGCCACAAGATCCATACCGCCCTCAGCTTCAATCCCAGCCACCTCGAGCTGGTCAACCCCGTCGTCGAAGGCACCGTCCGCGCCAAGCAATATTCCCGCGGCGATGACGAGCGCACCCGCGTCGTCCCCATGCTCATCCACGGCGAGGCCGCCTTCTGCGGCCAGGGCGTCGTCCAGGAGACCCTCGCCCTCTCCGAAATGCCCTACTGGCGCACCGGCGGCACCATCCACGTCATCATCAACAACCAGATCGGCTTCACCACTATGCCCAAGCAGGGCCGGTTCACCCCTTACCCCACCGACGTGGCCAAGATGATTCAGGCCCCCATCTTCCACGTCAACGGCGATGACCCCGAGGCCGTCGTGCATGTGGCGAAACTGGCCGCCGCCTTCCGTCAGCGCTTCCACTGCGATGTCATGATCGACCTCTGGTGCTACCGCCGGCACGGCCACAACGAAACCGACGAGCCGATGTTCACCCAGCCGGTGATGTACCGCCAGATCAACGCCCACACCCGCCTGCGCGAACTCTATGGCCAAAAGCTGATCCAGCAGGGCGTTCTGGACGAGCGGAAATTCGAAGCCGTCAAGGAGGAGGCCCGCGCCAAGCTCGACGCCGCCTATGAGGCGGTCAAGGACGGCCGCGCCAAGGAGCCCCTGGCCCCCTTCGGCGGCGCCTGGAAAGGCTTCCAGCGCGCCGGCGCCGACTGGAGCGCCCCCACCCAGATCGACCTGGAGATGATCCGCAAAATCGGACAGGCCGCCACCCGCGTTCCCCCCGATTTTCATGTCCATCCCAAGGCCAAGCGACTTCTGGCCGCCCGCCAGGAAATGAGCCAGGGCAAGCTCCCCGTGGACTGGGGATGCGCGGAAATGTTCGCCCTCGGCTCCCTCGTCCTCCAGGGCACCCCCATCCGCTTCGTCGGCGAGGACACTCAGCGCGGCACCTTCGGCCACCGCCACGCCTGCCTCCACGACTTTGAAAACGGCACCAAGTACTACCCCCTGGCCAATCTGGATCCCGCTCAGGCTCCCATCATCCTCGTCAACACCATGCTCTCGGAGCTGGCCGTCCTCGGCTTCGAGTACGGCTTCTCCGCCGCCGATCCCAAAAACCTCGTCATCTGGGAGGCCCAGTTCGGTGATTTCGTCAACATGGCCCAGCCCATCATCGACCTCTTCATCGCCTCGGCCGAGAGCAAGTGGGAAAAGATGAGCGGCCTGGTCATGCTGTTGCCCCACGGCTACGAAGGGGGCGGCCCCGACCACTCCAGCGCCTACCTGGAGCGCTTCCTCTCCCTCTGTGCTGAAAACAACATGCAGGTCTGCGTCCCCACCCTCCCCGCTCAGTATTTCCACCTGCTGCGCCGCCAGATGATGCGCAAGTTCCGCAAGCCCCTGATCGTCTTCACCCCCAAGAGCCTCCTCCGCGCTGAGGTCAGCACCTCCACGCTCCAGGAGTTCACCGACGAAACCTTCCAGCTGGTCATCGACGATACCCAGGCTCCCGCCCGCGACCAGGTCAAACGCCTCCTGCTCTGCTCCGGCAAGATTTACTTCCCGCTCCACGCGGCCCGGCAGAAAAACAACGTCAAGGATGTCGCCATCGCCCGCATCGAGCAGCTCTATCCCTTCCCTCAGAAGGAAATCCAGGCCCTCCTGGCCAAGTACCGGCACGTCCAGGAGGTCTGCTGGGTGCAGGAGGAACCGATGAACCGCGGCGGATGGCACTTCATGCGCGACCGCCTCGGTCAGGTCCTGCCCGACAACGTCGTCCTCACCTACTACGGCCGCGACGAGGCCGCCAGCCCCGCCACCGGCTCTCACAAGATTCACCAGGTCGAGGAGGAGGAGATCATCACCCACGCCCTGGAGTTGCCCGAGGCTCCCGTTCCCGCCGAAGCAAAGGCCCCGCGAGATGAACCCGTCCCCGTGGCCAAATAAATCCCTGAACCCTGAACTCTGAACCCTAACCTCTTTGAACAATGCCTACTGAAGTCAAAGTACCTGCTCTCGGCGAATCCGTGGTCTCGGCCGTTCTGATCCAATGGCATAAGCAGGATGGCGAAGCCGTCTCGATGGATGAGCCGCTGTGCGAACTGGAAACCGACAAGGCCAACGTCGATGTCCCCGCCCCCGCCGCCGGCGTCCTCCGCCGCCTCAAGGCCGAGGGTGACACCGTCGCCGTCGGCGAGGCCATCGCCGCCATCGACGAATCCGGCACACCCGCCAAGACCGCCCCGGCCGCCGCTGCTGCCCGCACCGCCGACACCAGCAAGATGGGCTCCCCCCTCCCCGCCCAGGCCTCCAGCGCCCCCACCACGGCCGCCGCCACCACCACCGCCCCCGCCAAAAAGGACGCCGCTGACCTCAGCCCCGCCGTCCGACGTCTGGTCGAGGAAAACCAGATCGATATCCGCCAGATCAAGGGCGGCGGTCCCAAGGGCCGCATTACCAAGGAGGATATCCTCAATCACCTGGCCAATCCCCCCGCCGCCCCCGCGCCGGCCGCCCCTGCCGCGCCCGCCCCGCAGGCCGTCAACCGCGCTTCCGAGCGCGCCTCCCAGCCCCGTATCGAAACCGCCGATCAGCCCATCGACTTCGACGCCAACGGCGAACGCCGCGAGCCGATGACCAAAATCCGCCGCCGCATCGCCGAAACTCTGGTCAAGGCCCAGCAGACCGCCGCCATCCTCACCACCTACAACGAGGTGGACCTCACCGACATCATCGCCCTGCGCGGCAAGTACAAGCAGCAGTTTGAAAAAACCCATGGCGTCGGCCTGGGCTTCATGAGCTTCTTCTGCCGCGCTGTCGTCCTGGCCCTCCACGAAAACCCCCGCGTCAACGCCTTCATCGACGGCAACGACATCATCTACCATAATTACGTGAATCTGGGCATCGCCGTCAGCACCGACCGCGGCCTGGCCGTTCCCGTCATCAAGAACGTCCAGGAGATGTCCTTCGCCACCATCGAGTCCGAGATCAAACGCGTCGCCACCGCCGTCCGTGACGGCAAACTGGGCCTCCAGGATCTCTCCGGCGCCACCTTCACCATCACCAACGGCGGCGTCTTCGGCTCTCTCCTCTCCATGCCCATCCTCATGCCCCCCCAGAGCGGCATCCTCGGCATGCACGCCATCCAGAAGCGCCCCGTGGTCATCGACGACAAGATCGAAATCCGCTCCATGATGTACCTGGCCCTCTCCTACGACCACCGCCTCGTGGACGGCAAGGAGGCCATCGGCTTCCTCGTCCGCCTCAAGCAACTCCTCGAAGACCCCGCCCGCTTGATGTTGGAAGTGTGACCCCGTAGGACAGGCTTCCAGCCTGTCGGCCCCGCGCCCATTGGTCACTCTTCCCAAATCTTGTGAGCGCTCTTCACTGATCCCACACCGCGTCTGAAGACCCTCCCGGGTGGGTGCCACGACGTCAGCGTACTCGCTGACTCGTGCCCAACTGGTCTCCCTTCCCTGACCCCGCGCTGCGCATTTTGTCGCCAAAACGCGCAGCGCAAAAATCCAAAAAAACTTCGTGAAAAAAAGAATTATCGCCCCTGGCGCTGTCAAAAACCGCGATTTGAAAAATAGCGCTGCGCATCCGAGCGCCAAACCGCGCAGCGCCCCCTGTAAGGATAGAGGAGCTAAAAACAATGACCCGCTACCGCCGTCCGCCCATCCCGATCCCCCTCACCCGCGCCAAGGGCCACCCCTGCGCCCAGCCCCCAAGCCCAAAAATCACCCCTCCGCTTTCTGCCTTCTCCCAACCAACGAACCCAAACGAACCAAACCCAAATCCCCTCTGGCGCTCCAG
>JBIQLO010000125.1:0-11620 GCA_044464175.1 Planctomycetaceae bacterium
AGGTCTTATGGATGTTGTTCAGCTCAATCAGAGACATGGGAGGTTGCTCTTTGTTGCTTGTTGTTGGTTCTTTGTTGTTCGCTGGCATGTTCCAGGCAGCAATTAACATAAGACCAGGCGGATGGCACCTATTTCTTTTTCCTTTGCCACCACTTCGGCGGGCCGAACGGATTGTTGGTATCCGAGGCATCCACCGTCCCGGCCACCTGCTCGCCGATGACGACCGCGGTTCCCTCGCCCAACCCCTCACCCGTCACCTCCGTTTTGATCCCGTCGGTCAACCCCACCTGCACCGGCACCGGCCGGACGAACTGCCCCTCGGCCATCCACAGCGTCCCTGAATGCCCGCGTGTCGCCTTGGTCGGCGCCTTGTCGCGCTGGCTCGGCTCAATCTGATCCTCCGTCGGCGTCCACCGCAGCGCGGCGTTGGGCACGGTCAGCACATTCTCGTGCCGCGCGATTTCAAACTGCACGTTGGCCGTCAGGTAGGGCAGCAGTTGCCCGCTGGAATTGTCCGTGCTGACCACCACCGTGTACGTCACGACGTTTTGCGTCATTGTCGCGTTGAGCCGGATTTTGGAGACTTGCCCCTTGAACCGCTTGCCCCCGAAGGCGTCCACCGTGAACGTCACCGGCTGGCCCACGCGAATCTGCCCGATGTCCGCCTCGTTCACCGCCACCCAGATTTCCATCTGCTTCAGGTCCTTGGCGATCAGAAACAGGCTCGGGGCGCTGAGGCTGGAGACCACCGTCTGCCCGATGTTCACCCGCCGGTCGATGATGACCCCCTGCACCGGCGACTTGATGATGCAATATCCCAGGTTCCGCTGCGCCTTGTCGAACGTCGCCTGGGCCGCCTCCACCGCCGATTTTGCCTGCACGATCGACGCCTGCCCCACCGCCACGTTCGCCTTGGCCACCTCGTACGCCGACTTGTAGGAATCGTAATCCGCCTGCGACAGCGCATCAGAGGGGCCGATCTTCTGCGCCCGCTCCCAATCCCGCTGCGCCTGGTTCAACTTCGCCTGCAATTGTTGCAGATTCGCCTCGGCATACGCCTGGCCCGCCTTGGCCTGATCCAGCTGCGCCTGGGCCTGTGCCACATCTGACTGGTACAGCGACTCATCAATCTTCGCCAGCACCGTCCCCGCTTTCACCGTCGAACCGTAATCAATCGGCTTGCCCTGCTCATCCGTGCCGAAGGCGATGATCAGCCCCCCCACCTGCGACCCCACATCGATCACCTCCTCCGGCTCGATCGTGCCGGTGGCGCTGATCGTGGAGACAATGCTCCCCCGCTGCAGGGGCGCGGTCTTAAAGCCGCTGGCCGGAGCCTCATGCCCCCACAGCAGCCAGTTGGCCGCCCCCAGCACCAATCCCAGAGCCACCACCACAATGACGACGCGCAATAGGACTTTCATATGCAACCAGCTTTGAATCCCCCCACCAGACACACCAACCGGCCCTTGGTTAGCGTCCAAATCAATCTAGGCACGCCGGAGCGGAAAAACAATCCCTCCCCTTCCCTTCCTTCGGCCCCAGGTACGCCAGCTCGTAGGGTCCGCTTCAGCGGATCCAGTTATTTTGCCTCCGAGCCCAAATAACCCGTCCCGCTTCAGGGCATAGGGGCGGCCTTGGCCACTCCCAAAAAATCGACGACTCAATGGCCACCCGCCTGCTACAATAAATAATGCCCCTTTTGTTCCGGAGGAACAATGGACCCTGAATTGGAAGTCACTATCCGATTATATTTCCAGATATGGGAAAAGGCGCTCGCCGCGTTCTTTGGCTGGGATCGCGCCCAGGTGGCCGATTGGGCCAACCAATGGGAGGAGTCTATGAACGATCCTGATTCCATTTTTTTTCATGAAGACCCCTCCTATTATTTTGTCTCCTTATTGATCGACGATAGCCTGAAACACACCTCAAAAGGCTGGCCGCTAAAACTCGACAACGAATTATGCGATTTGCTATCCCAAGGCGTTAATCTGTACTGGGCCGCGGCCTATTACGACTGGGAGGCGGCCAAACGCCGAGTGGACAAAGTGCTCGCCCGATATGAAACCTCCCTCCCTCAAAGGTAGTCGCGTAGGATTAGTTTTAGCGGCCCCAATAAAGATTCAATCCCGCGGCCGCTGAACCGTCAGCCATCGAATCCCGCGCCCGACCGCCTTGATCCATTCCGAGACAATCACGAAGGCCACCACCGCCAGAACCAGCCCGATGATCAGGAATGGAATGAGGATCAATACCGTCCCGATCTGCCCGTCCCGGATCGCCCGCACCAATGTGCCGAGGATCGCCAGATTCCACACGACGCCGGCACCGGCCCACACCACCTGCGCGACTCCCGAAAGCAGCCAACCCAACGGGCGCGGCATGCCCTTGAGGGAATCCTCCTCCGGTTCCGCCACCGGCTCGGGCGAGGGGGGAGCCGGCGCCGGCGCGGGCTCCCGAATGCCCGTCACCTTCAATTCCCGCAGATATCGCTCAATCGTCCCCTTGAGGTAGTCCGCCCCGTCGGCCGTCAGCCCGCGCCCAAAGACGATCTGATCGGCCGGGAGACGCAGGCTCAGCCCATGCCCATCCCGCCGCCGCGCATCCCCTGCCCGATTCACCACCTCGACCCCCTTGATATTCAGCACGTTGGCATTCCATCGGCGCAGCACCACCCCGGCCGAAAACTGCCGTTCCAGCGTCTGCGGCCCGACAATCAGCCGCTCCCGGCCCCAGAATGCCCAGATCAACGTGCCCGTCGCCGCCAGGGCGATCGCAATCATCAGGGCCAGCACCCCCACCCCGCGCAGATCCGGATGCAGCCCGACCTGCCGGGCCACCTGGACGGTTCCATAAATCCATAGCGGAAGCCAGAGCACCAGAAAACACCCCCCGCCCGCCCCTGCCCGCCGTTGCAGCACCAGCGTCCGCCCCTGCCGATCCACCACCACCCCCTCCACCCGCTCCATATTTGCCGCCTCACCTTCCGACATTTCCACCCTCCCGGAATGAACCCGTAGAAAAGTAGGGTGGGCCTTGGCCCACCATCCTACCGTGGTGGGCCAAGGCCCACCCTACTGACTACGGAGCCTTTCAAGAGGGCAGCCTTGGCTTTCCACTCTCACCCCGATCTCCCTTCCCTTCTACCGACAGCGGGAGAACTTCAAAGCCCCGGGCAAGTTTCCCGGCCCACCGCCGCACATCTTTGAGCGACCGGGCCAGCAGGAGAATCAACGCCATTGGAATGGCGACATAAACCGTCAGCAGCAGGATGACCCAGACATTGCGATCGCCGCGATCCGCCAAATTCGCGCCGATGCCCAAGAGTCCGGCCAGCACCTGGAGCACCGCCAGCGTCGTCAGCACCACACCGGGCCACAACCGCCGCGGCCTCATGCAAAACGCGAAGAGCATGTAAAGAAATCCCGGAGCCAACAGACCGGCCGCCGCCACCGCCCCGATCGCGATCATAATCGCCGGCCCCAACCCTCTGGCTCCGCTATAAATCAGTTCCAGAGCATACACGGCCGGAACGCCGCCGATCAGGAAAAACAGCAGCCCCGCCGCCACTGTGGCGCGTTTCGCCCAGACCAACGATTTCGGCCCGTTCGCGGCAGCCATCAACCACCTCGCCGAATTGCCTGCGAATTGATAGAGGCTCCGTAGCACATTGCGGACCATTCGCCGGATGACACTTATCACGATTCACGTAGAACGATAGGCGATGCGGACGCTACAGCATCAATACGTCTGACACGAGTGAGACACTCCGTGCCACAATAGGCAAGAATCTGCGTGTATTCATGCCCCATCGATGGCAATCATCGACAGCAGAACGCCTCGATTCAATCCGCGCCCGCGATCTGCCGCGTGCGCGCCACATCCCGCTCGATCTGCTCTCCCAGCGCCCCGGCTGAAGTAAACGTCCGCTGGTCGCGCACCCACTCCAGCAGTTCCAGCCGCAGCGTCTGCCCATACAGGTCGCCTTCGTAGTCCAGCAGATGCGCCTCCACCCAGAGTCGCTGGTCGCCGAAGGTGGGGTTGGTCCCGATGCTGACGGCCGCCGCCACCGTCCGCCCGTCCAACTGGCAGCGCCCGGCATACACCCCCTCGGCCGGAAGCATCTGGGCGCCGCAATCCAAGTTGGCCGTGGGAAACCCGATGCCCCGCCCGCGTCCGTTGCCGCGGATCACGGTTCCCTCCAGGGCATAGGCCCTCCCCAGGCAGCAGCGCGCATCCCGCACCCTTCCTTCGCTCAGGAGCCACCGGATTACCGAACTGCTCACCGGCACGCTCCAGAAATGCCCCAGCACCACGCGCAACGGCGGCACTACTTCCAGCCGCACAGAGCTGTCGGCCGACCACTGGCGCAGCACTGCAATCGTCCCCTTGCGCCCCTTGCCGAAGTAAAAGCTCTCCCCTTCCACCATCGCCACCGGACGCACCTGGTCGCGGATCAGCTGCCAGAACGCCTCGGCCGCCAGCCCCAGCACATCCGGCGTCGGCGGCAGTTCCACCAGGTGATCCACCCCCGCCTCGGCCAGGAGATGCCGCTTGAGAACCGGCAGCGTCAGGCGCGGCGGCGCCATCGCCGGCCGCAGTACCGTCAGCGGATGCGGCTCAAAGGTCACAATCGCCAGCCCCCCCGCCCCCTCTCCGCGCAGCGAGTGCATCACCCGGAGAATCTCCCGGTGCCCCAGGTGAATCCCGTCAAAATTCCCGACGGAGATCACCGCGTTCGGCGGAAGCTGGGCAAGGCCCGCAAGGCCGTGGTGGATATTCATGGAAAATGGAAAATGGAAAATGAAAAATGGAGAATTGCAAAGAAACGCTCTTCACATTTTCCATTTTCCATTTTCCATTTTACTTCAGTATTGCGGCCCGCCGGGATTCACATCCTTGTTCCACAGCAGAATGCCGCCGGCCATGCTTTTGACATCCTCAAACCCTTTTTGCTTGAGGATTTTGGCGAATTGCAACGAGCGTCCGCCACTGCGGCAGTGGACAACCACCGGCTCCTTCTCATGTCCCTTCAACTTGTCCATGTTCTGCTCGATCTGCTGCAGCGGAATCAGATCGGCCCCGTCGATGTGGGTGATCTGCCACTCGTTGGGCATCCGGCAATCGACGAACACGAACTTTTCGTTCCTGTCCAGCAGGCTCTTCACCTGGCGCGGCGTGATCTCCCAGTCCGGGTCGAACTGGTAGTCCGGCGGCAACCCGCGCTCATCCAGCTCCGCCTTGGGCTGGGCAAACCCTTCCTTGGCCCGCTTCACTTCCGCCTCGGTTTCGGCCAGTGACTTGGGGTCGAGAATCGGCACGCCGCAGAACTGCTCATAGTCCACCGGCTCGGTGATGGTCGGGTGATCCCCGCAGACCGGGCATTCCGGATCACGGCGCAGCTTGAACGCCTTGAAATCAAAATCGAGCGCGGAAAACGTCGTCAGCTTCCCGATCGCCGGCGTCCCGATTCCCAAAATCAGCTTCAGCACCTCGTTGGCCTGGAATGTCCCGATGATGCCCGGCAGCACGCCCAGCACGCCCCCTTCGGCGCAGCTCGGCACCGACCCCGGGTCCGGCGGCTCGGGATACATGCAGCGATAGCACGGTCCATGCTCGCCCGGCCGTAGCGGGTTGGGCAGATGCGAGGCGAAGACCGTCATCATCCCCTCAAACCGCAGGATCGAGCCGTAAATGTTCGGCTTTTTCAAAATGACGCAGGCATCATTGACGCAGTAGCGCGTGGGGAAGTTGTCCGTGCCGTCAATGATGATGTCATATCGCGCCACCAGGTCCAGCACGTTCTGGCTGTTGACGATGGTGTCATGCTCGATGATCTTGACGTCCGAGTTCAGGTCATGCAGCCGCTCGGCCGAGGCCGTCACCTTCTTCTTGCCCAGGGAACTGGTCCCGAAAAGAATTTGCCGCTGCAGGTTGCTTGGACTGACGATGTCCACGTCCACCAGCCCGATCGTCCCCACGCCGGCCGCCGCCAGGTACAAACTCACGGGGCACCCCAGCCCGCCGGCGCCGATGATCAGAACCTTGGCGTTCAGCAGTTTCTTCTGCCCTTCCACGCCGACTTCGGGCAGGATCAGGTGGCGCTTGTAGCGGTTGACCTGCTCTGTATTCAATTGAGTGACGCTCATGTTTGCCTTTCGCAATATCCCTAAAAAACAAAAAACCATGCCTGTTCGGCATGGCCCGTGGCGGCAACAACGCGTGCTGCGCGCTTTAGCTGATTCGGGACACTTGTCCCCGGGCCGCAATCTGCGATTCAAATCGCCCTGATCAACTTGTATGCCAAGACTTTAGACCCCCCTCGCCCCTTCGTCAAGCGGTCGCCTTCCACCCGTCATGCCGAGGGCGGCAATGGCGCAACCAAGGTTTGATCTCTGCCCTAAAATCCCCGCAAAGGCGGCTGAACGCTGGGAAGGTGAGCGGGGCCTATTTCGCCCCGAATCCGCGGCCCCGCAGCCAGTTGGCGCACAATCCTGGCCACGTGCCCAGCACCGGGTCCTCCCCCGCCAGCCCCACGCCGTGCCGCCCATGCTCATAGCAATGCAGCTCAAACGGCACGCCCGCCCTCCGCAGCGCGGCCACATACCCCAGGCTGTTCTCCACCGGCACCCCCGGATCATCCACCGTGTGAAACAAAAACGCCGGCGGCGTGCGCGATGTCACGCGCTGATCCAGCGACAACCGCTCCACCAGGCCCGTTTCGGGCGTCTCCCCCAGCAGGTTCCGCCGCGACCCGGCATGCCCCAGCGGCGGCAGAAGCGTAATGACGGGATAGAGCAGCACGCCCAAATCCGGCCGGGCGTCCAGACGGTCGATCGGGTCGGCCGGATCGAGACCCGGCTCATCGAAGAGCGTGCAGGCGCTGGCCGCCAGGTGTCCTCCGGCCGAAAACCCCAGCACCCCCACGCGCTGCGGGTCCACCCCATCCCGCCGGGCATGAAACCGCACCGTGCGAATGGCACGCTGGACATCCTGAAGCATCATCGGATGCCGATATCGCGGGCCCAGGCGATACCGCAGCACATAGGCGTGAATCCCCAGCGTATTGAGCCACCGCGCCACCGGCGCCCCCTCGTGATCCGCCAGGTGGCCATACCCCCCGCCGGGACAGACCACGATCGCCGAGCCGTCCGGACGCGAGGCGGCAAAGGCCCTCAGTGCGGGCACATCCTCCGGCCCCTCCCCCAGCGCCCCGGGCGCGCCGGCCGGCCAGAGCGGCTGGGGCGCAGCGGAATCGGCGGGAATCGGAGCGGTATTGGACGGCATGGCAAGCTCCCGTGGAAACCTACTGTTCCAGGAAATGAGTGAAATTGTCCCGCAGCAGCAGGGCAATGTCGCGCTGGATCTCCTCGGCCGTGGCCACCCAGCCCGCCCGCGCCATGTCCGCGTATTTCTCGCTCAGGACGGGCGCCAGAACCGCCCGGGTGTGGTCCCACTTGTAGAGCACCTGATCCAGCACGCGGGCGTCGGAATGCTGCGGAATAAAGCTCGTGCCCAGCAGCTCCAGCCGCATCCGCGTGATCTCGTCGATCAGTGAGGGATTGTTCACGAACCACCAGCAGCCAAAGATCATGAGGTTCCCGAAGCTGCGCGCGGCCACGCACAGCTCGTGCTGGTTTTCGCGGCTGAGCATCGTCACCAGAAACTTGTTCTGCGGAAATTCCCGGCACAGCCGCACAACCGCCTGGATGTGCGCTTTGCCCACCATGTCCCCCCCCTCGCGCAGATCCGGATTGACCCGCATTTTCGAGCCGATCATCATGGCAAACGGCAGCCCCCGCTCCGCGCACACCGGCAGAATCGCGTTTTTGAGGATTTCCTGCCCCGCACACGCCGGCGGGTCGATCAGGTCGGCCGGGTAGTGAAACTCCGGCGGCAGGCTCACGGCGATGTAGATCGCCTGCATCCGGTCCACCCAGTCGCGGAGGAACCTCTTCACTTCCTCGATGACCGACGGCGTGATCTTCGGTTCGACGTTGTACCCCCACTGGGCCAGTTTCGCCGCCGCGTTGGGCCAGTCGCGCAGCAGCGGATCGATCCGCAGCACCGCCTTGAAGCGCGGATCCTGCCCCACCTTCGGATTCGCCTCCCATCGCCGGCGCTCATTCTCGTCGAAGATGGCGTTGGTCATCGTCAGCGAGCGGACGTTGGACAGCTCCATCACCTTGTCGATGTACCCGCTGGGATCCTGCTCATTGAACCATTTCCGCCAGCGGTTCAGGTCCCGATCGGCCGGGTCCAGCCCCAGTTTCTGCAGGACCGTCAGCACGCCCCGGCACGCCTCGGAGACCGGTGAGCGGTCAATGAACAGCGTCTTGAAAATATGGTCCGCCCGCCGGCGCTTGTCCATCTCCCAGAAACGCTCATACGGCATCTGCGAGGCCGGCACCACGCGAAAGGTCTCGGAAACGAGATAGTGATAATTGAGCAGTTCATCGATCCCCCACAGCAGCAACCCGTCCGGATCGCTCTTTCCGGAGGACCCGCCCAGTGTCGTGCCGAAACTGGGGGGATACAGGTGCGTGTGGATGTCAATCACCGGCTCGGTGGCCAGCGCCTGATCGATCTGCTTCGTGATTTCGGCGGGGGTCATGGCTCTTCCCGTAAGGCCCGCACTGCGGACCACTTTTCCAACATTCGGTCCGCGACGCGGGCCTTACCGCAGCGCCTCCAGATGCCGGGCAAAATGCTCCTCCAGCACCTGGTCGTAGGTGGCGCGATGCTCGCGCACGATCTGCTTCACCAGCGGGCCGAAATGCCCATCCTGCAGCACCGATCCAAACGTGCAGTGGAGAATCTGCCGCCCCGGCTCGGTGAATCCCTTGCCCGGGGCCACATCCTCCCAGCGCTCCAGGTAAAGCTGCTCCAGCCGGTGATTCTCCTTCACATCCGCCGGAGCCGGCGTCGTGCCGACCGTCGCCGAGACGTGGTAGGTCGCCTTGTCGGTGTCATACCGCCCGCGGGCGAAATCAATCACCTGCCGGAACACCTCGGGCGAATGCCGGGCGACGACGCGCAGCGCTTCAAGATAGCTCGTCCCGGCCGTCTTGACATGGAAGCGACCCTGCGTGGCCCTGGCGAAGGCCGGATAAATCGAAAGCTTGTCCGAGCCGCTGTGGAGGCTCAGCTTGTACGGCCCCAGCGCCTCGGCCACGGCCGCGTGCCCCGCCAGCGAACGCCGGAAGGCCTCAATGTCTCCCTTGAAATCGACACCCTTCTCAAACTCCCCCACGTATCGCGGCGCGAGGCTGATGAGCGTCACACCGCGCCGGCGGCACTGGTCGGCGATGATGTAATGCTCCGCCAGCGTCGTCGGCTGAGGGGTCTCATCGACCGACAGCTCAATCTCAAAGGGCCGTCCCAGTTTCTTCATCGTCGCGGCAATGTGCCCCGCCAGCGACACCGCGTGGTTGATCGCCCGCCCGTATTTGACGGCGGCCCGCTGGGCGTCGGCCTCGGAGATCGACAGCTTCTGCCCGTTGGGCAGATCAAACGCCTTTCCGCTGTAATCCCGCACCCACTCCGTCTCTCCCGCCACCGCCTTGAACTTCGCCTGCAGGGCGGTCGCATCGTAGGAATCCGCCTGCCCGTCCACATGGTCGCTCGGGTCGATCGTGAAGAAGCAGAAGCCCGCCGCCGCCGTGCTCTCCACATCCGCCGGCGTCTTGAGGTGGTCGGCATCCGCCCCCTGCGGGCCGGCGTATCCGGCCTCTTTGGCCCCGGCCAGGGCATCGCCCATCACCTGCTCCGGCGTGCGCCCGGTGCGCGTCATCTCGCGAATCGACTGCTGGGCGAAGATCGGCTGGATTTTTCCCCCCGCTCGCTTCAGGGCTGCCACATGCCCCGGCGTGGCCAGCCCCAGCCGGTCGCCAAAGCCGAAACTGGGGGAAAGGCCCAGGGGAATACACGGGTTGTTCGATAAGGGTGTTGCCATGATGGTTCGATCGTTTGGGTGTTGAGAAATCGGGCTTCCGGGCTCCGGATTCCGGGACTCGGATCATCATTCATTCCGAATCCCGGAACCCGAATCCCGGCTCGCGTCACGCCTTCAGCTGACTGGCCGACTGCTCATCCAGGTACAGGTACGTCGCCGGATGCTGCTGCAGGATGGACGCGGGCGCCTGCGGCGTCACCGGCCCTTCCACGCTCATCTTCACCGCCGCCGCCTTGCGCTGATCCGGCACCGAGGTGATGATCACCCGGCTCTTCATGATCTGGCGGCAGGACATGCTGATCGCCTGGGCGGGCACATCCTCAATCGTCTTGAACCACCCCTCCCCCATCTGCTGCTTACGGCAGGCGGTGTCGAGGTTCACCACCAGATACGCCTCTTCCGTCTGGAAATCGGCCGGGGGATCGTTGAAGGCCAGGTGGCCGTTTTCGCCAATCCCCACGAACGCCACGTCAATCGGATGCTGGGCGATGATCTGCCCCAGCCGCTTGCACTCGGCCTTGGGATCGGCCGCATCGCCGTTGACATAATGAAACGCCGCCAGCGGCAGGGGAAGCTTGCTGACAAACCGCTCCCACAGGTACTTGCGGAAACTGGCCGGGTGCGTGATCGGCAGCCCCACGTATTCATCCAGATGGAAGCCCGTCACCTTGTCCCAGCGGATCTCCTTGGCCTGGACCAGGTGCTCCAGCATCTCAAACTGGCTGGCCCCCGTGGCGACGATGATGTTGGCCTTGCCGTTTCGCTCAATCGCCTCGACGATGTGCTTGATCCCCTCCTGGGCCGCCTTGCGCCCCAGTTCCTGCTTGTCCTTGCTCTTCACGACGTTCATGCTTTGTCCTTTCCGATTGAATGAAGCGGCAAATGTACAGCAAGTCGGCCGCGATTTGAAGTGGGCGTGAGGCCTGAGGCCGTGGAGAGCAAATGGGCGCCATGCAGCAGGCGGAAAAGAGCGGGAACCCGGATTGCCTCCGCCTGCCGCCCTCCGTCCCTCACACCTTCACCACCATCCCGTCGAACGCCACTTCGATGCGATGCGGCAGGAAGATCTGGACCAGTTCCTCGTGCAACAGCCCGCCGTTGTGGGAAAAATGCGTGGCGATGGTCCGCGTCCGGTCGGTGATGGCGCCGGCCTTGCGCAATTGATTGACCATCTGAATGACCCCGTCAGTGCCCATATGCCCGCGATTGGCGGTTTTCAATCCGCCGCAGGTGCAGTCAAACAGCGCGATGTCCAGCTTCGTGCCGTCGCCCAGGGCCTCGAGCGTCGGCTGGGGATAGAGCCCCGAATCATGTCCGTAAAAGATCGTCTTGTCGCCGCGGGTGATGCGGAAGAGCATCGCCCCCTCCACATGGTCGGCCGGCAGTGCAAGCACCTTGTCCCCCTGCGCGGTGGTGAACGAATCGCCCGCCCGGATCACATGCAGGTCCATCACCTCGTCCATCCCGGGCATCTCCGCGGTTTTGCGGACCTTGTCGATCGTCGCCGCATTGCCCCAAATCTCGATCCGCCCCGGTGGCGTCTGCGTGTAGGGCTTGATGATCCAGTGAATCTCCGTCGCGGCGACGTGGTCGTTGTGCTGGTGGGTGAACAGCAGCGTTTTGATCCCCGCGAGATTGCGCCCCGTGCGCTGCATCTGTGAAAGCGTG
>JBIQLO010000126.1:0-11589 GCA_044464175.1 Planctomycetaceae bacterium
ATGGGGCGGGGGGGGTGGGCATCGGGCGCTGCCTCTTAGGGCTTGTCCAGCCCGCTGGCCTCGTAGTCGATGGCGATCTTGTCCTGCAGGATCTCCTGCACCACCACCTCCAGGTCCGTCAGGCCTTCGGGGTCCACCAGCGGCCGCGCGCCGTCCAGCAGCTCCAGCATCCGCTTCTGGATCAGCGCGGTCAGTTTGAACCGGCCTCCCACCTTGGCCACGATCTCATCGCTCTTCAGGGCTTCAATCATATTTGTCTCTCCATGCTGATGGTCCGCGGGGCGGACCTTGCCAATTTCATCCTCGGATTCGGGGTCCGTGGTCCGTTGTCCGTTGTGCGTATTTTTCCGGACCACGGACCACGGACCACGGACCACGTTGGAAATTCTAAATGCCTCCGGCTTTCTTGTGATGAATGATCCGCACGATCTCCTCCACCGCCTGGTCCAGATCGTCGTTGATCACCATGTAGTCAAACGCCCGGCTTCCCTTGGCCATGTGGATCTCCCGTTTGGCCGCCCGGAACCGCTTTTGAATCTCCTCAGCGCTGTCGCGCCCCCGCCCGGTGAGCCGCTGGAGCAGCGTCGGCTCATCCGGCGGCAGGATGAACACCAGCAGGGCATCGGGGTACTGATACCGCACCTGCAGCGCCCCCTGCACGTCAATCTCCAGCAGGACATCCCGCCCGGCCGCCAGGTCCTCCAGCGTCGGGTGCTTGGGCGTGCCGTAATAATCCCCGTACACCTGAGCATATTCCAGGAAGGCATCGGCGTCCAATCGCCGGAAAAACGCCTCCCGGTCCAGGTGCTCGTAAATCTTCCCGTTCTCATCCCCCGGACGCCTCGGCCGCGTCGTGGCGCTGACGGCGTACTGCACCAGCTTCTCCTCGGCCAGCCGGCGCGAGATCGTGCTCTTGCCGACCCCCGACGGGCCGCACAGCACGATCAAGAGGCCGGGATGGGAGGGGGAATGGGACATTTGTTATTTGTTATTTGTTATTTGTTATTTGCGCTTCTATGCAAACAACAAACAACAACTAACTACTCCACGTTCTGCACCTGTTCCTTGAGCCGGTCGATCGCCCCCTTGATCTCCACGATGTGCCGGGCGATCTGGGCGTCGTTGGCCTTGGAGGCGATGGTGTTCGCCTCCCGCAGCATCTCCTGGGCGATGAAATCCAGCTTGCGCCCGGCGTGCTCCCCGCTGCGGCAGGCCTGCTCGAAGGCGTCCATGTGGCTGCCCAGCCGCTGAATCTCCTCGCTGATGTCGGCCCGCTCGGCGAAGACGGCCACCTCTTTGAGCAAGTCCGCCTGGTTCACCTCCAGCTCCGCCTTGGACAGCAGCTGGTTCACCCGCGCGGAGAACTTGCGGTGGTAATCCTCGATGACGAAGGGGGCCCGCTGGTGAATCTGCTCCAGGTTCTCGCGGATCAGCGTCACGTGCCGCATCAGGTCCTCGAACAGCCCCTTGCCCTCCCGCTGCCGCATGGCGATCAGCTTGTCGATCGCCGCCGACACCAGCTTCCGCACCGCCGCCCCGTGCCGCTGGATCTCATCGCTCTCATCGCGCGGCTCCTGGCACACCCCCGGCAGCTGCACCAGGCTCGCCAGGTCGATCCGCGCCACCCCGTCCAGCCCCTTCACCTGCTTCAGCTGCGCGACATAGGCGCTGAGCGCCTCGGTGTTGATGTGGTAGGCCGCCTCAGCGCTGTCGCTGCGCATTTTGAGGATGCACGTGATCGAGCCCCGCACCAGCCGCTCGCGCAGCGTGCTCTCCAGCTCCGGCTCCAGCCCGCTGATCGACTCGGGCAGCTTGATCACCGGCTTGAAAAAGCGGTTGTTCAACGAGCGGATCTCCACGGCGTAGTGCGTGCCATCCGCCTCCGCCGCCGCATCCCCGAAGCCCGTCATGCTCACAATCATGCAAAATCCCGTAGGGTCCGCCCCGCGGACCATCCGCTCCATCGCCCCGCCGGCCATCGCTCCGCCGGCCGACCGGCTCATTCCGCCGGCGCCTGCTGTGCCGGGGGCGTCTGCAATTCCTTCACCCGCTGGGTCTCCCGGTGCGTGCTCAAGAGGTTCAGCACCACCGCCAGCAGCAGGAAGACCCCGAAGATGATGCTCGTCGCCCACGTCAGCACATCCCCGGTCTTGGATCCGAAGGCCGTGTGCCCGCCGGCCCCGCCGAAAGCGCCCGAGAGCCCGCCCCCGCGCCCTTTCTGGATCAGCACCACCAGGACCATCAGCAGGCTGATCAGGATGAACAGCACGATGCACAGATAAAGTAAAAACGTCATAAATCGCTCCGTTTTTCGCCCCTGCCCGCCGCCGGCTCCCGACTTCCGCCCGGTGCCCCGGGTCTTCGAGCCCCGCGTACCCGCGGCCGGCCACCTCAATCGGCTAACTGCCGCGGGCCGCCTTCACAATCGCCAAAAAACTCTCCCCCTTCAACGAGGCCCCCCCGATCAATCCCCCATCCACATCCGGCTGCCCCAGCAGACCGGCGGCGTTCTCCGGCTTCATGCTCCCGCCGTATTGAATCCGTACGCCCTGGGCGAAGGCCCGGTTCCACATCGTCTCCAGCGTCCGGCGGATGAAGGCATGCACCTCCTGCGCCTGCTCGGCCGTCGCGTTGCGCCCCGTTCCGATGGCCCAGACCGGCTCATAGGCGATCACCAGCCGCTGCGGATCGCTGATCCGGTCGCTCAACTCCTCGATCTGCCCCCGCACCACGTCAAAGGTCGTCCCGGCGTCGCGCTGCTGGATCGTCTCCCCCACGCAATGCACCACCGTCAGGCCCCCATCGTACACGGCGTGGGCCTTTTTGGCGATCAAATCGCCGCTCTCGCCGATCACGTGCCGCCGTTCGCTGTGGCCGGTCAGCACGAACGAGACCCCCAGGTCCTTGAGCATCGCCACCGAAATCTCCCCCGTGAACGCCCCGTTCTGCTCAAAGTAGGCATCCTGCGCCCCCAGCCGCACCTTCGATCCCTGCAGCGCCCGCCCGACCGTCTCCAAGTAGACAAACGGCGGCGCCACCCCCACCTCCACCCCCGCCGGCAAATCGCCGCCGGCCACCGCCCGCGCCAGCGCCTCGGCCGACGCCCGGTCGGTGTTCATCTTCCAGTTGCCCGCAATAAAGGGTGTTCTGCTCATGGTAATTGGCCGGCTGTCATTTGTTATTTGCTATTGGTCAGTTGAAATCTTGCGTCATCGCACAATCGACAACAAATAACAAATCCCATCCTACGCAAACGCCTTCCCCACCACCTTCGCCACCTGCCGCAACTGATCCATCAACTGCGAAAACATCTCCGGCAGCAGCGCCTGCGCCCCATCGCACTGCGCCTCGGCCGGGTTGTAGTGGCATTCGACGATAATCCCCTGCGCCCCGGCCGCCATTCCCGCCAAGGCCAGCGGCCCGACAATCTCCCGCCGCCCGGCCGCGTGGCTCGGATCGACGATCACCGGCAGGTGCGACCACTGCCGCGCCACCGGAATTGAGCTGATGTCCATCGTGTACCGGATGCTGTCCTCAAACGTCTTGATTCCCCGCTCGCACAGGATCACCCCGTGGTTCCCCTGGCTCAGCACGTATTCCGCCGACAGCAGCCAGTCCTTCACCGTCGCCGCCAGACCGCGCTTGAGCAGCACCGGCTTGCGGGTCTTGCCCACTTCCCGCAGCAGGTCGAAATTCTGCATGTTCCGCGCCCCGATCTGAAACAGGTCGGTGTAGCGCTCGATCAGCTCCACCTGCCGCGTGTCCATCACTTCCGTGCAGATCGGCATCCCCAGCCGGTCCCCCGTCGCCCGCATCCACTTCAGCGCATCCTCCCCATGCCCCTGGAACGAATAGGGGCTGGTCCGCGGCTTGAACGCCCCGCCCCGCAGCACCGTCGCCCCTCCCTTTTTCACAAAATCCGCGATCCGGTTGAGCATCCCCTCATTCTCCACCGCGCACGGGCCGGCGATGCACAGCGCATGCGTCCCGCCCACCTTCACCGTCGGCACGCTTCCGCCGCCGATGGTGACCACCGTGTCCTCCTCATGGAACTCCCGGCTGGCCAGCTTGTAGGGCTTCATGATCGGCAGGATTTTTTCCACCCCGTCCAGCGACGCCAGGTGCTGCTCATCGACCGTCCCTTCCTCCCCGACGGCCCCGATCACGGTGCGAAACTGCCCGCGCGACAGGTGCGCGTGACAGCCCATCTTTTCAATTTCATGCACCACCCGGTCGATCGCCGACGCGGGGGCGTCCGAATTCATGACAACGATCACGATGAAACTCCAGCGAAAGCGAAACAGTCTAATCCCCAACCCCCCAACCCACAAGCGCTCGAACACCCTCAGAACTCCAAATCCCCCAATCCTCCCCCCATTCTTCCGGCTGCGGCCCATCCCGCCCCAAGGTATATTACCGCCCATGAACCATGCTCTGGCCCTCCCCCCGGCCCATATTGCCGCCATCGACGAACTGGACCGCCTCCGCACCCGACCCGATGCCTGGCAGGTACCCCGCGCTGAAGGGGAACTCCTGTGCCATTTGGCGCTCGGCTGCCTGGCCAAAACCATCGTTGAGGTGGGCACCAGCTATGGATTCAGCGCGCTCTGGTGGGCCGCCGCCCTCCGCCACACCGGCGGCCGGCTCCATACCGTGGACATTGACCCCAAGAAGTACGAATCCTCGCGTGCCACCTTCGAGTCCGCCGGGGTGGCCGACCTCATCACCAGCTACCTTGGCGATGCCAAGGCCATCCTCACCTCCATGCCCGCTCCCATCGACATCGCCTTCATCGACGCCGACAAGCCCGCCTGCCAGACCTATCTGGACCTCCTCTGGCCCAAGCTGCGCATCGGCGGGGCGGTCCTGACCGACAATATCACCAGCCACCCCGAACAACTGGGCGCATTTGCCGCCGACCTCCGCGCCCGCCCCGATGCCCACAGCCTTCTGCTGCCCGTCGGCAACGGCGTGGAATGGACCATCAAACTTCGATAAAAAAACTTGACAAAATACCTAACTCTTGCTATTCTTTCCCAGGTAATCAAAGGATGCCCGTGCACTCCCCTCTCATCCTCACGCCTGATCTTCTGTCTTCTGCCCCCTTTCGTTTCCTACCAACGAACCCAACCCAATGCTTGCCAAAACTCCGTTCCCGGCTTAGAAACGCCGATTATTGGCTTTGCCCTGACACGCTGTATTACCCAACGAACCCAATTTTCAATTTGAGGCTCTGAACATGGCTGATGTGCTCCATCAAATCGCTTCTCTGAAGATCGTCCCGGTCGTCGTCCTGGACCAGGCCGCTCACGCCAACCCGTTGGCCGACGCTCTGGTCGCCGGCGGCCTGCCCATCGCCGAGGTCACCTTCCGCACCGCTGCGGCCGAGGAGGCGATCAAAACCCTTGCCCGCCGCCCTGACGTCCTTGTCGGCGCCGGCACCGTTCTGGACATCCCCACTGCCCAGCGCGCGGTTGATGCCGGCGCCAAGTACATCGTCGCTCCCGGCTTCAGCCCCAAGCTGGTCCAGTATTGCCTCGGCCACGCCATTCCCATCCTTCCCGGCGTCGCCACCCCGACCGACCTGACGATGGCGGTTGAGCACGGCCTCTCGGCCGTCAAGTTCTTCCCCGCCGAAACCCTCGGCGGCCCCAAGGCGCTCAAGGCCCTGGCCGCCCCGTTCACCACCCTGAAATTCGTCCCCACCGGCGGCATCAACGCCGCCAACCTCGCCGACTACCTGGCCCTGCCCCAAACCCTCGCCTGCGGCGGAAGCTGGATGGTCGCCAAACCCCTCATCACCGCCAACCGCTTTGACGAAATCACCCGCCTCACCCTCGAAGCCACCGCACTGGCCGTCAAAGCCACGCCATAAAAAAACGCGGCGGAATAAAATTCCGCCGCGTCTGGGATTCAAATTGGACGACGCTTACCGAAGCTGCTGCCAGTACTCGCCCGGCATGTCCAGCGCCAGTTGCAGCGCGCCGTTGGCCCCGGCGTACAGCGGCTCGTCGATCACCGTCACCTTCGCCCCGCCCAGGTCCGCCAGGTGGTCCTCAATGCGCTTGTTCAGCCCGCGCATCTGACCGCCGCCGCCGGACAGGATGATGTTGTTCCGCAGCCGGTCCTGGAACTCCGGATTGAACGTGGAGACCAACTTGTGCACGCCTTCAAGAATCGGCTGGACCAGGATTTCGCACGCCTGCTTCATGACATCCGTGATGTCATGCATCACCGGCTTGCCGTCCACGGGAATCGACACCTCGATCTTGTCCTTGGTGTCCGAGACATACCCGTACTGCTCCTTGAAAGTCTTGCACATGTTCACCGTCAGCTGCACCTGCGGGAACTTGGCCTTGATCAGCTCAAAGAGCTTCTGGTCCACCGTGTCGCCGGCAATCGCGTAGCTGATTTCGTCCTCATCGCCCGGCACGGTGCCGTGCATCCGGCACAAGTCCGTCGTGCCCGCCCCGATGTCCACCACCAGGATGTCGTTCATGCGCTCGATGCCGTAGGCGACCGTGAAGGGCTCCGACACGATCATCACGCTGTCGAGCACTTCCTTGGCGATCTCCAGGATCGCCGTCTTGTTGGAGGTCGTCGCCCGCGACGGCACGCCGATCACCCCGTAGAGCACCTGGTCGCGCTCCGGGCGGATCATGTCCACCAGGTGCTTGACCAGCATCTTGGCCGCGTCGAGGTTCTTCCGCTTCTCATCCTCGTTGTCCTGCTTGGGCCCTTCGATGGTCCCCTTGATGACGCCCTTTTCCAGCGGGCGGTACAGGTCCACCGCCAGGCGGTTGTCCAGGGCGTGCTTGCCGTAGATGATGTCGGCCTTCAACATCTTGCGGCTGACCGGGTCCTTGGCGTAACCCACATAGCTTTCGACGGTCTTGCGCACGCCGTTCATTCCGACGATGCTTGAACGGCTGGTGCCCAGGTCGATGCCCAGAAGCAGGGCGTTTTCCACCTCGCCGGTGTCCTGGTCGCTGGCGGAGGCAAGGATCGTTTTGCCCTTCTTGATGCGCGAAGGGGCGTGCTGCGATGTCTCACTCATATGTGTTCTCCTCAATGCGGCAAGTATTGCAACAGCGGAGGCCGCCGCGGCGCGGCGCCTTACCTCCACAACGCTAATTTATCATCATCTCTCTTTCATCGGACGTTTCATACCCTAAGTTTGCGCCGGAGCGCTCGCCGGAGCGGCGGCGGCCGGCTCGGCCGGCGCTTGCGGCGCGGGCGTCGCCGGCGGCTGGAACGAGGGATCGACCGCCTGATGCAGTTTCAAGTTGTCCTTGAAGATTTCCAGCAGCACCGCCTTCTGCGCCGAACCGGCGACGCTGGACCGGACCGAGAAGCGCCGCGGTCCGCCCCCGCCTCCGTAGCCGCCGCGCCCGATCCGCTCGGCCGTGGCCACCAGCGAACCGATCGCGTTCTGCGCCTGCGAGACCACATGGGCCAGGCGATGAATCTGCTCTTCCAGAGATCCCGATCCCAGGTCCCCGTTTGCGGGCGCCTGGCTTGCCTGCTGGGCGGCCACCTGGTTGGCGGGGCTGGTGATGTTGGCGTTGTCCTTGAACAGCCCGGCGATCGCCTCGGCCACCGCCTGCCGCGTCTGCGTGGCGGCGTCGGACTGCTGCATGCTTTCAGAGAGAACCTGATCGACCACCTGCGCCACATTGCGCCGGATCTTGTCCCGGTCGATGACCCAGACCCGCTTGCCGCGATACCGTTCGGTCAGCGCGTCGAAGTCCACCTGCATGCTGCTGGTGTCCAGGGCTGAATCGACTGCGTTGGTCAGGCCCGGCGTCTGCTCGGGCAGCGGAGAAAGGTTCAGCGGCTTGGGATCCGCCCAAAGCGCCTCACAGACGATTCCGTGCTCAGACAGCGCCTGATACGCCAGTTCTTCGGTGTCAGACTCGACATGCCCTTCGGCGGGCTTGCCGGTGTCACGAATTAGGCCGCGAAAGCGATAACGCACGGTGGGGGTCCTACCTTGCTGAGTGTCTGCCCAATCTATCGGTCTAATAGCATTCCATACTCAACGCTTCCAGTCAATTTACAATTTTTTATGCGACGGACCGATAACCCGTCCCATCCCGCTGGATTGGGATGCCGCCGCGCCTTATAATTTCACAAAAGACCCCGTATCCGCTACACTAGAGAGACCATGGACACGCAGCTATTGCCCGACAACATTCTCACCACCCAGCTCAAAAAGGTCGTCAACTGGGCCCGCCGCAGTTCGATCTGGCCGATGCCCTTTGCCACCGCCTGTTGCGGCATCGAGCTGATGGCGACCGCCTCCAGCCGTTTTGACCTGGCCCGTTTTGGGGCCGAGGCGATGCGGTTCAGCCCCCGGCAGAGCGACTTGATGATTGTGGCGGGGCGGGTCACCATCAAAATGATGCCCGTCCTGCAGCACATTTACCAGCAAATGACCGAACCGAAATGGGTGATCTCCATGGGCGCCTGTGCCTCCACCGGGGGGGTCTTTGACGCTTATGCCACCATCCAGGGGATTGACCAATTCATGCCGGTCGATGTGTATGTTCCCGGCTGCCCGCCCCGCCCCGAGACGCTGCTGGAAGGGATCATGGCGATTCAGCGCATCATCGATTCCGAGGGGCTGCCCCCGGCCGGACGCCGCCGCCCGCTGCAGATCGCCGTTGAGCCCAGCTACAAGCCGACGCCCCAGCCGGTGCCCATCACCGTTGGCGGCACGCCCATTTAAGCCGGTATGTTGTTTCATGCGCTGGGAGACTGGGGAGAGCGTGGCATCTCCATCACCTGGGTGGAGAGTTCCTATTGTCCGCCCCCTGAGATTCGGGAGGCGGTGGATCGGGCCTGGGACGAGGCCAAAGCCCGCCTGGGGGAGGCCTTGTTTGACGGGCCGATGTGCCGGATGGAGCGATGGCGCGTTTCGCCCCGGCGGCTTGAGATCACGCTTTCCCGCACCAGTTACAAGCAGTTTCTTGGGACCAACCTTTGCCATGGCGACCGGGCGGCGGGACTGGGGGCTTCGGCGCTGGCCAACCCGGTCGGGGTCTCTTCGGCGTTGCTCAGCGCTGATGGTTGGCTTCTGATGGGCCGGCGCAACGCCTCGGTGGCTTACTATCCCAACCGCATTCATCCCTTCGCCGGAGCATTGGAGCCGCGCGCTGACCTGAACGTGTTTGACGAGGTGCGCCGGGAACTGAAGGAAGAACTGGGCATGGAGGCGGGGGAGCTGGAGGCGATTCATTGCACCGGGATCGCCGAGGATGAGTCGATCCATCAGCCGGAGTTGATCTTCCGGGTGGAATCAGCCCTTTCCCGAGACCAGATCGAGGCGCACCTGGATCAGGCGGAGCATGAGGGGGTGTGGGCCGTGCAGGCGGATCGAGGTGTTTTGGAACGTCTGCTGGCCACGCCGCCGGAGGCATTCACGCCGATTGCGGTGGCCAGTTTGCTGTGCTGGGGGCGGGTGCAGTTTGGCGACCGGTGGTTTGGGAACGTGTTCACAGCCGCCAGAGCAATCCCAGATAGCCGCCAAAACCGTTGAAGGCGGGGTTGCGGTCGCGCCCCTCGATGAAGGCATTGGAGATATGCAGGAAGCTGGCGCGGGCCAGCAGGTCCAGTTGCTCGTTGAGGTGATAGGTCAATCCCAGGCCGCCCTGATAGGTGAAGTTAAAGCGTGTTCCCTTGGGGGGAAAGTCGCGATCCCCCTCAAGGATGCCGGCGCCGATTTCCCCAAAGAGCGACAGGCGCCCGATGGTCAGGAAGTGAAGCCTGCCTTCCACGGTCAGGCCGATCATGTGGGCGGGTTCCGAACTTTGCGAGCCGTAATACCCGACGATCTCCGGGCGGACTTCCAGGTTGTCGCTGAGATAGTGGCCCAGGCCGACCGTTCCATAAGTGAGATGGCGGTTGCCCCGGCTGATGTAGCCGCCGGTCAGTTCGAGGGTGTTCAGGTCTTTGGGAAACAGCTCCGATTCCTCGGGCGCGGCCGGGCGGGTTTGCGCTGAAGCGCTCAGGCCCATTATCCCCGTCAAGATCATCATCAGTCCCACTGTCCAAGCGCGCACGAGCTGCCTGCCTTTCGGATGAGTTCGGTTCGAGGCGGGACTTTTTACCCGGTGCCCGCCGGAAAAACAAATGGAGCCGATTTTGCACATCGGCGGTTCAGGCGTCAGGGGTCCAGCGGAGAATCGGCTTGCGGGCCGCGCCCACCTCATCCAGCCGCCGCACACTCTGGCGCACAGGGGCTTCCTTGAGCGACTTTGGATCGGACTGGCTGACCTGGGCGATGTCCAGCAGGGCGTCGGCGAAGGCGTCGAGCTTGGCCAGGCTTTCGGTCTCGGACGGCTCGATCATGAGGCAGTCATGCACCGGCCAGTGGACGGTGGGGGGGTGGAAGCCGCGGTCGATGAGGGCCTTGGCGATGTCCATGATCGTCACATCGCGGTCGAGGATGGCGCGGGGGACGGTGATGAATTCGTGAGCACAGGGGCTGGTCGCCATCGGCTGGCCGTCTTTTGGACCGTAGGGGAGGGGATAGACCTCCTTGATGCGCTGGGCGAGATAGTTGGCGCACAGCACGGCGGTCTGGGAGACGTTTTTGAGGCCGTCAGGCCCGCAGGCGCTGATGTAGGCGTAGGCGCGGACCAGGACGTTGAACTGGCCCCAGAAGCTGCGCACCTTGCCGATGGATTTGGGGCGGTTGAAATCCCAGGCGTAGGTGTGCTGAGTGCCGGGCCTGGAAGCGGCGGTCTTCATCTGCACCACCTGGGGGACGGGGAGGTAGGGGGCCAGTTCCTTTCGGACGGCGATGGGGCCGGAACCCGGGCCGCCGCAGCCGTGGGGGGTGGAGAAGGTTTTGTGGGTGTTGTAGTGCATCACATCCGCGCCAAAGTCGCCGGGGCGGGTGACGCCGAGGATGGCGTTCATGTTGGCGCCGTCGAGATAGAGCATCGCGCCGGCGTCATGGACCATCTTGGCCATTTCGGCGATGTGGGCGTCGAATTTGCCGACGGTGTTGGGGTTGGTGACCATGATGGCGGCCACCTCATCGCTCAGATGTTTGCGCAGGTCGTCCAGGTCGGTCAGGCCATCGGGGCGGCTCTTGATCGTCACCACGCCCGCGCCGCACATGGCGCAACTGGCGGGATTGGTGCCGTGGGCGGTGTCGGGCGCCAGCACGATCCGGCGCTTCTCCTCGCCTTTGTCGCGGTAGTAGGCGCGGATCACTTTCAGGGCGGTCCATTCGCCGTGGGCCCCGGCGCAGGGCTGGAGGCAGACTTCATCGAGCCCGGAAATCTCCTGGAGCATGAGGCGCAGATGATAGAGCAGCGCCATCGCTCCCTGGCAGTCGGACGGGTCCTGCAGGGGATGCAGGTTGGCGAACCCGTCGAGGCTGGCGGCCCACTCGTTCACCTTGGGGTTGTACTTCATCGTGCAGGAGCCCAGGGGATAGAAGTTGGCGTCGACCGAGAAGTTGCGGTGGCTCAGGTGGGTGTAATGGCGCACGAGCTGGAGCTGGCCGATTTCCGGCAGCGGGGGGGGATCGGGCGAGATGAGGGAGGGGTCGATGGCGGCCGACGGCCCATCCGA
>JBIQLO010000127.1:0-11317 GCA_044464175.1 Planctomycetaceae bacterium
GTGCCGGCCGCCGCCGCCGCCCCCTCGGCATCCTCCTTCTGGTCCGGCGTCATCCCCGGCGGATGCGGTTTGTTGTCTTCCCATTGTTCCGGTTGGTCCGGGTTGCTCATAATCACCTCGTGCAAAGACCTGTTCCTCCCTGCGTTTTACCGTGCTCAACAGGAATCGAAAACGGGAAATCCGCCCAGTGCCGATCCCGCCCATGACACGCTTTCCGTGCTATGCTACCCCCCGTGTCCATCGCCGCCTGGCCCATGCTTCTTGCCGCCCTGATGCTGGCCGCCGCCGCCATCGTCCTGGGTTGGCGCATCGGCCTGCGCCCCGCCGTCCTGGCGCTGATGGGAATCGGATTGGGCCTCTTGGCGCTGGCCGCCGGCGGCCTGACCTGGATGCGCCACGCCCCCGGCACCGTCGCCGTCCTAGTCGATCTCTCCCCCAGCACGCGCGGGGCCGCCTACCGAAACCCCGTCTGGCTCCGCCAGCGCATCGATCAATGGATGGGGCGCACCCCTCATCGCATTTACCTCTTTTCCGGCCGCAACCACCTCCTGACCACTTGGCCCATCGGCCCCCTGGGAGACCTGCCGACCGACCAAACCCGCTTCCAACCCCCGCCCGATGCCGATGCAATTCTCCTGTTCAGCGATGGCCGCTTTCCTCTCCCCCCCAGCGCTCCGCCCACCTACATCGTGCCCGATCCCGTTCTCGAACAGGCCGCCACGCGCGACGCCGCCGTGACCGACCTGCGCATTGAAGGCGACCACGCCGTCGCCACAGTTCGCGGGGAGGGGAAAATGGAAAATGGAAAATGGAAAATGGTAAATGGAGGAAGGAAGGCGGGCCATTTACCATTTTCCATTTACCATTTTCCCTTATCGGCGCAGCCGATCACCGCCCACCTCGCCCATGCTGACCTCTGGCCCGAAAACAACGAGCTGTCGATCACGCCCCCCGTCCCCTGGGCCCAGGAGCGCTGGTGGATTGGCGCAGAACCCCCACCGGGCTGGCGGGTGATGACCCCCGCGCAATTGTCGTCCGAACCCTCGGCCTATCTGCGCCCGGCCGTGATTGTATTGAACGATCTTCCCTCCGCCGCGCTGTCGCCGCTCCAGATGGACCGGCTGGAGCAATACGTCCGCGACCTGGGCGGCGGACTGCTCATCGCCGGGGGGACGCATCCTCCGGGCGGCCAAGCCTGGGAGCGCCTCTCTCCCCTCAGCACCGATCCCCCCCGCCCCAGCCGCCAATGGATCATCCTGCTGGACGCCAGCGGCTCCATGGCCGCCGCGGGCGGGATCGTCGACCCCGCAGCGCCTCCGGAAACCTCCCGCTGGCAGTGGGCCGCCCGCGCGCTGCATTCCGCCCTCCCGGCGATCCCCGCCCACGACCGCCTCACCGTCGGCGGCTTCTCCGACCGCCCTCACTGGTGGTCCCGCGACCTCTCGGCCCAGGCCACGCGCGCCCTGCCGCTGCCTCCATCGGACGTCCTTCCCCACGGGCCGACGAATCTGTCTGAATCGCTGCACGACCTGGCGAAAATGCCCCCGGCCAATCTGCCCGCCGAGGCCCTGATCCTGACCGATGCCCAGGCCCCGCTGCCCGATGCCACCCAACTGGCCGCGCAATTCCAGGCCCGCCACCTGCGCTTGTGGGTGCTGGCCACGGGGCCGGGTGAGGCGCTGGAATCCCTAAAGCTAATCGCCCAAATGAGCGGTGGGGGGGTGTTGGAGGCATCCGCGGTGGCACAGTGGCCTTCCACGTTGCGGCGGCTGGCCGAGCAGGCACGCGGCACGCGCCTTCGCCACGACTCGATCCGTCTCCAGTTCGAGGGCGACCTCCAATCATTGGGCGAGCGTACCCTAACCCTCTGGCAGCCCGCCTGGCTCAAATCCGGCGCAGCTGGATGGGCGTTTATCCCACCTTTGGAAAACCGACAGATTGGAAGCCTGTCCCACGGCCCCTCCGGTCCCCCGAATCCCGAATCCCGGAACCCCGAATCCCGAACCCTTGCCGCCTTCTGGCACCTCGGCTCCGGCCAGGTTGCCGCCGCCACCTTCGCCCCGACCCCCGCCGAAGCGCAGGCGATGGCCCGGCAAATCGCCGCCCGCCCGGCCGATCCCCGCCTGAAGGTCACCTGGACCCCCGGCCGAACCAACCGTCTCCGCGTCGATGCCCGCGATGAAAATGATTACCTCAACAACCTGAATCTGACGCTGCAACTGGGCGAGGCGACCGTTCCCATCCCCCAAAGCGCCCCCGGCCAGTACGAAACCACCTTCCCCGCTCCGCGCCGCTCTGTGATCGCCACCGTCCTGCTGGATGGCCGCCCGCTGGACCACCTGGCCCTCCCCGCCCGCTACGCCCCCGAGTTCGACGCCGTCGGCGCCGATCCCGCCGCCCTGGCCGAGCTAGCCCAGCGCACAGGCGGCCAATTTCTCCCCGCCCGCCCCGGCGATCCCATCCCCTTCCCTCGGCCCCGCCGCCCCGTGAACCTGGCCCCCTGGCTGGCCACCCTGGGTGCCCTCTTCCTGGCTGCCGGCCTCCTCTACTGGCGAAAAACGTAGGGCACGCTATCGCGTGCCGAAACGTCGATCATGATTTGCCAAATGACGTGGGGGTGGCTTCAGCCGCCGCTTCGCCTGTGCCGCGTTCACCAGCGATAAAAATCCGGCTTGGTCCATCCCAGGAGAACCATCATCGCGCCGGCAAGTAGGGCCCAAACGATGGCAATGTACGTATCCGGCAACGCCCACGCGGAAGGAGAATCGATCCGGTTTCCGTCAAAGTGAGGAGCATTATCCGGAGTGGCTCGCTGATGCTTCTCTTTGGCCTCAAAATATTGTTCAAACGCCGGGGCGGTTCGTCCGCGATGGGAATGGACATAGCTGCGAAAGCCAAAAATCGCCGCGGTCAGGCCGAGAGTTGCGGAAAGAAGGAGGTAGGCAAAACCCACAATCGCCCTTGGGCGTTTGTCCCTGGTTGAGCGGTTGGCCGCTTGGTGATCGCCTTCGGATAAGACTTCACGAAAAAGGCTTGCAGACATCCGGTTTCATGCTTCCCACATTTCCAGATGGTAGGCCCCTCACTGCGGCGCCGGCAATTCGGCAATAAATGCCGCCAGTTCCGCCGCGCTGGGGCTCTTGGCCGTCCGCACATAATGCCCGCTGGTCGCCACGCCCGTGCAGAGGCATTCGGCCAGGTCCATCCCCAGCACGCGCCCCACGCAGAACCCGGCGTTGAAATGGTCGCCCGCCCCGGTGCTGATCTTGGGCTGCTGCACGAATGGCCCGGCGAACGAGGCGGACTGCTCGGCCGTGGCGGCCGCCGCACCGCGCCGCGGATGCACCACCACGCAGGCGATCCCCAGCTTCCGGCGGATCGCCGCCGCCGTCTGCTCGATCTGCGCCTCCGGCTCCCCCTTGGGCGCAACGCCCAACACCTCCGCCACCTGCCCCGACTCCTTCAGATTCACCCCCAGCGTCACGTCGATGTGTTCCTGCAGCCGCGTCAGCAGTCCCATCGCATGGCGCAGGTCCTCGCGCGTCCGCTTCTCCGGGTCGGCCAGATCGACAAAGAAATGCCGCCCCGCGCGGTCCGTGCCGGGGAGCATCTCCGTGAGCATTTTTTCCCAGATGTCGCTGAGACACGGGAGCATTGTCCAGTTGACCATGCCGATCAGCCGTGACCCGGCGATCAGCTCGTGAAGCCGCTCCCGCCCCACGCGCTCCACCAGCACCTCCCACGACAGCTCGTTCAGGTGCGCGTACTTGCCCATCATCAGCTTGCCATCCTCGAACTCCAGCGCGTCGGTGAACCCGGGCGCGATCACGCCGGTGACGTTGGCCCGCCGGGCAAACTCCTCGAACACCGGATGCACCGCCGGATGCCCCACCGCCCCCACGTAATCCACCCCCAGCCCCGCGCAAGCCAGGGCGTCGGCCATGATCGGCCCGTTGCCGCCGAGCTTCTGGAACTTGGTCACCAGCTCAAAATTGCTCGACTGCCCGGCCGCGTTGAGAATCTTCTTGCCCAGGGTCTCAATCCTCTTGATGCACTGGTACTTGTCGGCCGACTGCCGCTGATCGACCACGTCGATGATGCTGTCCACAAAGCCGTCAAACCCGATGAGGGTCTTGATCGACTTCAAATCCCGCGCGGCGGACAGTTTCCGGCTGGTTGACTGACAGATGTCTTGGCGTGTCATGGGGAGGAGTCATCCTTTCTTTTGTGCTACGTCATGCTCTCGGGTTCCGGCTTCCGGGAATCGGGATTGCGAAGGCAACGATCAGCTTGTGCAGCATTTGTCCGGCCTCTTGTGACAGGGTCCAAACCGTCACCGTCTGCTCGCCGGAGGCCGGCTTGAGCCGCCCCGCGATGGTCAAAAGCGTTTCAACCTCAAACAATGATCCTCGGGCCATGGAAAGATGATGAACGTACTCAGCGCGATGCAGGCGCCCATACCGTTCGGCGATATTGGCGGCCACGGACACCGCCGCCCGCTGAAGTTGACTGCATAGCCCGTATCGCTCCTGTGAGGGAAACCGGCTGGCTAATTCATACACCGCCTCGACCATCATCACGCTGCGTTGCCAGACTTCCAGATCACGATAAGTCTTTATCGCCATTGGACCGTCTCGTCTCAGCCACCCGAATCCCGAATCCCGCTTAGGGGATGGTTTCAATCGGCGGCACCGCCGTGTACGTCGGCGGGGTGATGACGCCGGAATAGACCTGCGGGTTCTCCGCCACGATCAGCGTCACCGGCAGCGCGACGGTCTGCCCCAGAAACAGCCCGCTCTCCACGAACGGGCGCAGCCACGCATTGGTGTCATCGCGCGCCACGTACGGGTAATACGTCGGCGGCGCCACGACGCTGCCGTTGGCATAGAGGGCGACGGTGGGGGTCCAGTCCCGCTGCTGCATCGCCTCGTCCACGCGCAGCGGCCGCTCGCTCAGCCGCGCCGGCGGATTGTCATGGATGTTGGCGCACCCCCCCAGCAGCGGCGCACCGGCCAGCGCAAGGGCGGCGGCCCAGCGCGGAAAACGCCACAGGGAAAAGAGCCGCCCCGGCCCACGAAGTTTATGGATTGAGCACATCGTTGAGGTCCTTTCTCATCGCATCTTTGTCAAAGTGCCCCAGGTCACCCCCGGAGACATCCCGGTCCACGGAGGCAGGTTTATACCCGAACGGATCGCGGATCGCCTCATCTGCTCGCTGCGATACGCTCGAGGGCCGGGTCGTCGGCCCCGACGAACAGCCGGCCAGAATCAGCAGGACGGAAAAAGGAAAAAGGAAACGGGAAAAGGGCAGGCCCATCCGCCTCCCCCCATTTTCCTTTTTCCTTTTTCCATTTTCCATGTCACCGCTGCCCTTCCGCCGCATACTCCACCGAGTAATTCGGCGATTCCTTCGTGATCGTGATGTCGTGCGGGTGGCTTTCGGCCATGCTGGCGGCCGACACGCGGCAGAAACGCGCGTTCTTCCGCAGCTTCTCGATGTTGTCCGTCCCGCAGTAGCCCATGCCCGCCCGCAGGCCGCCCACCAGCTGGTACACGAAATCGCCCAGCGGCCCGCGGTAGGGGACCCGCCCCTCCACGCCCTCGGGCACCAGCTTGCCCGCCTCCTTCACGCCCCCCTGTCCATATCGGTCCTTCGAGCCCTGCACCATCGCCCCCATCGATCCCATGCCGCGGTAGGTTTTATACCGCCGCCCCTGGTGAATCACCAGTTCTCCCGGCGACTCATCCAGCCCCGCGAACAAAGACCCCATCATCGCGCAACTGGCCCCCGCCGCGATCGCCTTGGTGATGTCGCCGGAGTGCCGAATGCCCCCGTCGGCGATGACCGGCACCCCCGCCGCGTCGGCCACGCTCACCGCCGCGAAGATCGCCGTGATCTGCGGCACTCCCACCCCCGTCACGATCCGCGTCATGCAGATCGCCCCGGGCCCGATCCCCACCTTCACCCCGTCCGCCCCCGCCTCGATCAGGTCCTTGGCCCCCTCCGCCGTGGCCACGTTCCCCGCGATCACCTGGATCGTCCACTGCTTCTTGATCTGCTTCACCGTTTCAATGACGTTTTTGCTGTGCCCGTGGGCCGTGTCCACCACCACCAGGTCCACCCCCGCCGCGATCAGCTGCTCCACCCGCTCAAAATCCAGCACCCCCGTCGCCGCCCCCACGCGCAGCCGCCCGCGCTGATCCTTGCACGCCTGGGGAAACTGGTGCAGCTTGTCGATGTCGCGCATCGTGATCAGCCCCACCAGGTGCCCCGCCTTGTCCACCAGCAGCAGCTTTTCCACCTTCGAGCGGTACAGAATCCGCTCCGCCTCCTCCAGCGACGTGCTTTCCGGTGCGGTGACCAGGTTCTCCTTGGTCATCACCTCCCCGATCCGGCGCGAATCATCCTCCTGGAATTTCAGGTCCCGCCGCGTCAGTATCCCCACCAGCCGCGCCGGCGCGTGTCCCGAACGCCGCTGCGGAGCGGTGCCGGCCGCCCCGGCATCATCCTCCACCACCGGGATGCCGCTGACGTTGTATTCCCGCATGATCCGCCGCGCCGCGGCGATGTCAGCGGTGGGGGGGAGCGTGATTGGATCGACGATCACCCCGTTTTCGCTCCGCTTCACCTTCTCCACCTCGCGCGCCTGCGCTTCGGCCTTCAGATTTTTGTGGATGATCCCGATTCCCCCCTCCTGCGCCAGCGCAATTGCCAGCGCCGATTCAGTCACCGTGTCCATCGGCGCCGACAGCAGCGGTATGTTGAGCTCGATCTCGCGCGTCACGCGCGAATGCGTGTCCGCCTGGGCCGGAATGAAGTCACTGCGTGCCGGTATCAAAAGCACATCGTCGAACGTGATGCCGTCGTGAAGAATCCTGGAGTGATCCATAGGATATCATTACGCCGCGGCCGCCGCCCTGTCAAGACGGCCCGCCGACGAGCCGTTTCGGATTCGGGACCGCGGATTTTGGAGAAATCTCAATCCAAAATCCGCAATCCAGAGTCCAAGGTGGCCCGCCGCCGCCTCTCCCGCGCGGCGCCGCTGTGGCCGAGGCCTCACAGCGACGGTGCCAGCACCGTCGTGTCCGACAGATTGATCCGCGGCGCTTTGGCCGCCCGCGGCCTGGGGTGCAGGCTTGGCTGCGGCTCCGACGCCACCGCATGCTTTGCCAGCTCCAGCCGGTAAACCACCTGACCCATGTCCGCCGGCCGGTGGGAGGGCCGCCCGTCGATGCATTCCATGATCAGGTTCGACAGCGCCGGCGGCGTCCGGGGATTGAGCTGCCGGGGCGCCTCGATCTGCGAGCCCAGCAGAAAGCTGTGCCCCTTGTTCTGCTTCACCGTGTACAACGTGGGAATGTGCCTGCGCGTCACCGCCCAGTACATCGTCGCCCCCAGGTTGAACACATCCGTCCGGACATCCACCGGCCGGCAATTAACCTGCTCCGGCGCAATGAAATCGGGCGTCCCCTGAATCCTCGGCTTGGTCGTGCCGATCGGACAGCTCTGCCCGAAATCAATCAGCTTGGTTCCTGCCTGTCCATCCCGGAGAATGTTGTTCGGCTTCACATCGCAATGCACCAACCCCATCTCATGCATCGCTCCCAGCCCCTGCGCCACGTCTATGAATATCTCGATCACCTCCCGCAGCGACGGCGGCAACCGCTGCTCCAGCGTCTGCCCCTCGAACAGTTCCATCAACAGCACCGCCTCCCGTGGCTTCAGCAGCAGCGTCTTGTGAATCTCAAGCTCCAGGCTGCGCCGCAGCACCGGGTGCGTGAACCGCCGGCTGATCTCAAACTCCGTCTTCATCTGCTCGATGAAATGCTGCGTCTTGGAGTTTGACCGTACGACATGCTTCAGCGCGTAGTGATGGACGCTCAGAGGATCCAGCACTTCATACACCATGCTGCCGGCCCCGTCACCCAATTTCCGGAGAACCCGGTAATGGGATATTTTGGAAATGGCCATGACAATCACTCCTTTCGCCACTCACCTTGGAGGCGAGCTCCTTGTACACCACCCCCAGAATAGGCTTCATCACATCCAACATTTCATTTCATTCCGCTGCATGTCACCCCTCTGAATTAAACCATAGACTCGTTCCACCGATTAGGGAATCCCCCTAAAATGGGGGGTAAGTAGCGCTCGCCTGAGTTGTTATGCAACCTCGTCCATATCAGCTGGCGCAACCCGCCCCGATCAAAAATGCCCGGAAAAATGCCTGTCCGCCAAAGGCTCGACCTCCTGCTCCAGGGGCCGGCCGATGTCCCCCATCCCCCACCCGCTTTCCCCCGCTCCAATCGTCTCCTACAATACCCCAGAGATGTCCGACCTACCCACTGGAATCGTCATTGTCGATCACGGCTCCACCCGCCACGAGAGCAACCAGATGCTCGAAACACTGGTCGAGCTCTTCGCCGAGCGCTTCGCCGCCCGCTTTCCCATCGTCGAGCCGGCCCACATGGAACTGGCCGAACCCTCCATCGCCACCGCCTACGCCCGCTGCGTCCAGCGCGGAGCCCAGCGCATCGTCGTCTGCCCCTTTTTCCTGGGCCCCGGAAAGCACTGGACTCAGGACATCCCCCGCCTCACCGCCGCCGCCGCCGAGGAGTTCCCCCACACCCGCCACCACGTCACCCCCACTCTCGGGATTGATGAACTGATCATGGACCTGCTGGCCAAGCGCATCGCCGGCTGCCAGGAGCAGGAATACGACTGCGACCGCTGTCTGGCCCACGGCGCCGCCCCCGCCATGTGCGTTCAGGCCAAAGCCTGAGTCGCCCGGCCCCTTCCCGGTGATTTCCCGCAAGTAACCAATAACCAACAACAAATAACATCCGGCAAAGAACCGGACCCCTCTTTTTCCATTGCCCCCTGCCTCCGGCTGCCCGATAATGACCCTCGGACATGCCTTCATGGGAAAGTGACATTTCATGGGACATTCTCCGCGGCATTGTGCGGGATTGGGTCGGCAATGCCGCGGAATTGGTCGAGGTTAAACCCCTCACCGGCGGCTGCATCAACACCACCCTTTGCCTCACCACCGCCGACGGCCGCCGCGGCGTCCTGAAAATCACCCCCCACCGCGTCAACCGCCTCTATGAGCAGGAAGCCTACCAGCTCAACGTCCTCAATCAGGCCGGCCTCCCCACCCCCGAGGTCTACGCCTGCCAGGTCGGCTCGCTGGACAACCCCTTCAGCTACCTGCTGATGGAGTTCATCGACGGCGTCGATTTCGCCCAGGCCAAAACCCAGTGTTCCTCCGAGCAGTTCGACCAGCTCCAGATGCACCTGGCCGAACTGGTCCTCACCATGCACGAGCAGACCGCCGCCCAGTACGGCCGCGTCTGCGCTGAGGACACCCCCCGGCACGAGGGCTGGCCCACCTTTTTCCACGAAGTTTACGACCCCATCTGGCGCGATGTGGAAAAACTCCCCTTCGTTCCCGCCAAATGCCGCAAAAAAATGGCCAAAATCCACACCCGGCTTGACCAGCTCATCGCCCACGAGGACCGTCCCCGCCTGGTCCACTGGGACATCTGGTCCACCAACCTCCTGGCCCGCCCGGATGACCGCGGCCGCTGGTGGGTCGTCGCCATCCTCGATCCCATCTGCAAATTCGCCCACGCCGAGGCCGAAATCGCCTACATGGAGCTGTTCCGCACCATCACCCCCGCCTTCCTCCGCGCCTACCAGCAGACCCGTCGCCTCGACCCCGACTACCACCGCCTGCGCAAATGGGTCTACCAGCTCTACCCCCTCATCAACCACATCCGCCTCTTCGGCCGCGAATACGTCCCCCCCTTGGAACAAACCCTCCACCAACTGGCGTAGGGGCGGCTTAAAAACCTCATGCTGAGTGTACCCACGAAGCATCTGGCCTATGGGTCAAGGCCCTTTCACTTCCCAAAGCCATTTCGCAGCCGCCGCCATCGTCGGTTGCCCAGTCCCACTCGATACCGTAACCTGTTCATCCTCCCCATGACCCAGCAAGATCCATCGGCGCTTCTGGAACCCAGCAATTCCAGTCCGCTATTCGGCTGTTGGCCCTTCCTCCGCATCGCCTTGATCGCCTGGGCGGCCATCGGCATCCTTCGCTTTCTCGTCGGTTTCGCCGGCTTTGGATTCCATGCGCGCGGCCTTGGGCAAATCCCCGCCGTCTTGGATTTCATCGGCAGCACCTGCCTGCTCCTGGGCGCTCTGGCCGCCTCCGCTCCCAACTCGCGCAACACCGCCCTGACCATCGGCGCGGCGTCGCTGGCTCTTTATGCGTTGCTTTCTCCATGGTTGAATGCCTCGGCGGTACATAGTGGTTTTTATCTGTCAGCTTTTCTCCAAGGCATTGAGCATGTCTGGTTTCCCGTCGCGCTGGTGATCCTCAAGATCAAGTCCCAAGCCCGGACCGCCGAACCGAGGCCTATAGCGCGGATGGACAAGCCAATGCCGTTGCTTCTTGCGGCCCAGCTTCCAGGTCTTGCGGGCATGTGTCTTGTGGGCGCTGTATGGGTCGGATGGATCCGCTCAGACCCATCCGGTGGACTTCTCGTTGTAATCTTGATTCTGTCGGTGAGCGGATCACTCCTGTCGGCCGCCCTCTCACTCGCCTTTCTCGGCACCCGCCATGGCGTGCTGGCGTGTGCATTCGCATTTGCCCATGTGCTTTATCTGGTGCTCTTGGCCGAAATTGTCTCTCGCGTACTGGCATCCGTCTATGCAACATCTCACGCCCCAGGCGGATTCTGGAATACGGAACCGAGGGTCAACTCGTAGGGGCGGCTTCAGCCGCCGCTCCGCCTCCCCCGCGCGTCATTCTCCATCCCACCTCACCACCCGAATCTCCAGCGGCTTCAGCGGAATCGTGACAACCACCTCATCCTTCTTCCGTTCCACCGCCGCCGGCGCTGTGGTCGGAAAAACCTCTTGCGCTGACGCCTGCCCGATCACCGCCGGCTCCAGCCCCAGCCGCGCCTCCAGCGGCTTGTCCGAAATGTTCGTCACCACCAGCGCCACCTGTCCATCCGCCGATTCCCACACGCTCGCCAGAATCCCCGGCAGGCTGCACGTCTGCTTTTTCCGAAATTCATGCGTCACCACCACCGGCGCCTCGCCGATCAGATGCGGCGGGCGCAGCATCCGCCCCAGGCAAAAAAACTCCGGCCATTTCTCCCGAACCAGCGCCGCCCGCTTCAAATAATCCAGGTTCCGCTGCACGATGGGGTTTTTCAGGTTCTTCGGGCTGAAACTGCTCTGCCACACCCGCCCGATCTGGTCCCCCAGCACCAGTTGCCACCCGATCTGCATCTGCGGAATCGG
>JBIQLO010000128.1:0-11293 GCA_044464175.1 Planctomycetaceae bacterium
AAATTCCCGGGGCGGGATGGGGTGAGGCGGGGTTTTGAGAGGGTGCTGATGAGGGAGGGGTGCGGGGGGGTGGATTTGCAGGCCGGGGACAGCGAGCGGGCGGTGGCGGAGATGCGGGAGGCGGGGGTGGAGGTGGTTTAGGGTCGGGGGGGCAGGGGATTAGGATTCGGGGCCGGCGGGGAGGGCAGTGGCGGTACGGAGCGGGCGGGCATTGAGGGGCGGTTCCGGTAAAAAAGGGATTGACAGACTTGACAGGGGGTGTTTGGGGGTCTATAAATAGGCATCGGATTTGGCGCACGCAAATGCAATAGTTTCGCAGTTGACCGGAATTTTCCCCCTTTAGATTAGGGAGGGGAAGGTTCTGGTTGCGTTATTGCGCGGCGTGGAGCAAATCCGAATTGGTGTGGATTTCGATTGAATTTGCAGGAAGTCGGCGGATGCACTGGAGGAATGGAGAGGCGCATTCGCAAAGAGAAGCCGCTTTGCCCTTGTTTTAGTCACTGGTCAAGCGGCTTGTTTTGTGGGCGGAGTCGGACGGGGGGCGGCGGCGAAAGAGCAGCAGAGGGGCCGAAGGGGCGGACGGAAACTAAACAGACGAGGAACAACTGATGCAAGTGCGAGAAGTGCGTGATTTCAGCAAGCGTGGCGACGCGTTGCCCATTCCGAACCTGATTGACGTGCAGATTGAGTCGTATCAGCGATTTCTGCAGCAGGATGTGGAGCCGGAGAAGCGGAAGGATGAGGGGCTGGAGGGGCTGCTGCGCGAGGCGTTTCCGATCGAGAGCTACGATGGGAACCTGCGTCTGGAGTACATTTCATACGACCTGGCCGAGCCGCGCTACACGACCGATGAGTGCCGGGCGCTGCGGCTGACGTATGGGATGCCGTTCCGGATTCGCGTGCGGTTCGTGCGCAAAGACAAAGATGAGGTGATGGAGGATTCGATCTACCTGGGGGAGATCCCCATCATGATCGGCGGGGGCGAGTTCATCATCAACGGGGCGGAGCGCGTCATCGTCAACCAGCTGCACCGCTCGCCGGGCGTGGACTTCCTGGTGGAGGTGCAGGAGGGGGACCGGCCGCTGCACGGGTGCCGGGTGATTCCGGAGCGCGGCAGCTGGATTGAGTGCTCGGTGACGAAGAAGGATTCGCTGGCGGTCCGCATCGACCAGAGCAGCAAGATTCCGGCCACGACGTTCCTGCGGGCACTGGACAAGAAATACGGGACGACCGAATCGATCATCCGGGAGTTCTATCCGGTGGAGACGGTCAAGACCAAGGACCTGCAGGCCTCCTATTACGCGGTGTCGGCGATCATCGACACCGAGAGCGGCGAGGAGCTGGTGGCGGCCGGGGCGCAGATCGGGGAGGCGCTGAACAAGATTCAGGCATCGGACCTCAAGAGCGTGGAAGTGGTGGCCAAGGTGGTCGATCCGCTGATCCTGTTCACGCTGGCGGAGGATGGCGCCACGAGCCACGAGGACGCCCTGCTGCGGATTTACGCGCGGCTTCGCCCGGGCAACCCGCCGCAGCTGGAGAAGGCCAAGACGCTGTTCAACGAGAAATTCTTCGACGAGAACCGCTACCGGCTGGGGCGCGTGGGGCGGTTCCGCATCAACCGGAAGTTCGACCAGAGCGTGCCGGAGACGGAGATGACGCTGCGGAGCGAGGATCTGGTCAACAGCCTCAAGTACATGTTCAAGCTGCGCAGCGGCGAAGGGTATGTCGACGACATCGACCACCTGGGCAACCGGCGGCTGCGGACGATTGACGAGCTGGCGGCGGATGAAATCCGCAAGGGCTTTTTGAAGCTCAAGCGGACCGTGCAGGAGCGCATGAGCCTGAAGGACCCGAACGAGATCGGGAAGATCGCCGAGCTGGTCAATTCCAAGAGCGTCAGCAGCGCGATCGACTTCTTCTTCGGGCGGGGCGAGCTGAGCCAGGTGGTGGACCAGACCAATCCGCTGAGCCAGTTGACGCACGAGCGTCGCTTGAGCGCGCTGGGCCCGGGCGGTTTGAACCGCAAGCGGGCCGGGTTTGAGGTGCGTGACGTGCATATTTCGCACTACGGCCGCATCTGCCCGATTGAGACGCCGGAAGGGACCAACATCGGCCTGATCGCATCGCTGTCGATTTACGCCGACCTGGACGATTACGGATTCCTCATCACCCCCTACCGGGTGGTGGAGGATGGGCATGTCAACGGCAAGCACAAGTACCTGCGGGCGGATGAGGAGATGAGCGCGGTGCTGGCGCCGCCGGATGCGGTGGAGAAGGATGGGGCGATCAAGAAGGGGCTGGTGCTGGCGCGAGTGCAGGGGGACCTGGCGACGGTGTCGAGCAAGGAAGTGCAGTATATCGACATCAGCCCACGGCAGACGGTGTCGGTGTCGGCGGCGATGATTCCGTTCCTGGAGCATGACGACGCCAACCGGGCGTTGATGGGATCGAACATGCAGCGCCAGGCGGTGCCGCTGTTGCGGACCGATCCGCCGATCGTGGCGACGGGCATGGAAAAGGCCGTGGCGCAGAACAGCGGGATGGTGGTCCGGGCCGAGCGCGGGGGCGTGGTGACGGCGGTGGACGCCAAGCGGATCCTGATCGACGACGCGGATGAGTACATCCTGCGGAAGTTCGTGGGATTGAACGAGCGAACGTGCCAGAACCAGAAGCCGATCGTGAAGAAAGGGCAGCGGGTCAAGAAGGGCCAGATCATCGCCGACGGGGCGGCCACCCAGCAGGGTGAGCTGGCGCTGGGGCGCAACTGCCTGGTCGCGTTCCAGACGTTCGACGGCTACAACTTCGAGGACGCGATCGTCATCAGCCAGCGGCTGGTGAAGGAGGATGCGTTCACGTCGATCCACATCGAGGAATACGATGTGGAAATCCGGGAGACGAAGCTGGGGCGGGAGGAGTTCACCCGGGACATTCCCAATGTGTCGGAGCGGGCGCTGGCGAACCTGGATGAGAACGGGATCGTGCGCGTGGGGACGCGCGTGGGGCCCGGGGACATCCTGGTGGGCAAGGTGGCGCCCAAGAGCAAGAGCGAACTGACGCCGGAAGAGAAGCTGTTGCACGCGATCTTCGGCCGGGCGGGCGAGGATGTGAAGAACGACTCGCTGGAAGTGCCGGCCGGGGAAGAGGGCGTGGTGATCGGGGCGCAGCGCTTCAGCCGTCGCATGCACATGAGCGATGAGCAGAAGAAGGCGATGAAGAAGGAGATGGACGCCTACGAGAAGGAGATGGACGCCAAGGCGGTGGAGGTGTTCCGCCAGATGATCGGGGAAATCAACGAAGTGGTCGGCCAGCAGGTGGTGGACCCGAACACGCGCCAGAAGGTGGGCGTGAGCGAAATCGCTGACGTGATCCTGGAGCAGATCGAGAACTTCAGCCTGGACTGGGTGAAGGGCTCGAAGGAGGTCAAGGAGCAGGCGGCGGGGATTTACGGGCGGTTCTGGCCGCGCGTGCAGGCGGTGCTGAAGGAGAAGACGCGACGTCTGGAGCACATGAAGCGCGGCGATGAGCTGCCCAGCGGCGTGCTGGAAATGGTGAAGGTGTACGTGGCCACCAAGCGCCCGCTGAGCGTGGGTGACAAGATGGCCGGCCGACACGGGAACAAGGGCGTGATCGCCCGGATTGTGCCGGAAGAGGACATGCCGTTCATGGCCGACGGGAGGCCGGTGGACATCCTTCTGAACCCGCTGGGCGTGCCCAGCCGCATGAACGTGGGGCAGATTCTGGAGACGCACCTGGGATGGGCGGCGGCGGTGCTGGGCTTCCAGGCGGTGACGCCGGTTTTCGACGGGGCCAGCGAGGATGAGATCCACAAGGCGATCGACGAGGCGAACAAGGCGGTCGTGCAGCGGCGCAAGGACCGGGCCAAGAGCAAGACGCCGCTGGGCGAGCGGGAGCTGGACGTGGAAATGCCCTGGGGCGCCAAGCTTCAGCTTTATGACGGGCGGACGGGCGAGCCGTTCGAGCAGAAGACGACGGTGGGCTACATCTACATGATGAAGCTGCACCACCTGGTGGACGACAAGATTCACGCCCGCGCCACCGGGCCGTACAGCCTGATCACGCAGCAGCCGCTGGGCGGCAAGGCGCGCACGGGCGGGCAGCGCTTCGGCGAAATGGAGGTCTGGGGCCTGGAAGCGTATGGCGCCAGCTACATCCTGCAGGAGCTGCTGACGGTCAAGAGCGACGACGTGGAAGGACGCACCAAGATCTACGAAAGCATGGTCAAGGGCGTCAACACGCTGGAAGCGGGCACGCCGGTGAGCTTCGACGTGCTGTGCAACGAAATCCGCGGGCTGGGGTTGAACATCCAGCTTGAGAAGAAGATGGGCGCGCTGGACGGGGAGGATGAGGATTTGATGTGAGCGGCATACATGAAGCGATCCGTATCATCAACGCTCGCAGAGCGACGCAGGCAGAGAGCGGCGGTTACGCCGTCGAAAGCTAAGGTTCGCCACATGAAATTCACGCCGGAGGAGATGGCTTATGACCCCTCTCCTGAGGAAACGGCTGAGTGGATTCCTGTCGGCCGTGGGCCGGCGGCGATTTTCGCCAAGCCTTCACGGAAGCTGAAGATGGTGGAACTCGAACCGGATGTCGCGGAGGTGTTCAAGGATTCAAAAGCGGTGAACCGGGCGCTGCGGAAATTGATCGAGGCGGTGCCGGGTGCGGCCCGGCGGAAGAAGTCGGCGTAAGCGGGTGAATGGAAATCAGGCACGGTCCGGTGGTCCGTGCCACGAGAGAAAGACGAAATTATCATGGCTGAAAACATTTACGATCGGATCAATGATTACGGCTCAGTTCGGATTCAACTGGCCAGCCCCAACGACATTCGCTCGTGGAGCTTCGGCGAGGTGAAGAAGCCGGAGACGATCAACTACCGCACGTACCGGGCCGAGAAGGACGGGCTGTTCTGCGAGCGGATTTTCGGCCCGGAGCGGGACTGGGAATGCTCCTGCGGCAAGTACAAGGGGACCAAGTACAAGGGGATCATCTGCGACCGCTGCGGCGTGAAGGTGACTCACTCGCGCGTGCGGCGCAAGCGCATGGGGCACATCAACCTGGCGGCCCCGATCGTGCATCTGTGGTTCTTCAAGGCGCTGCCCAGCCGGCTGGGGGCGCTGCTGGACATGAAGACCAGCGACCTGGAGAAGATCATCTATTTCCAGGACTACGTCGTCACCGATCCGGGCAAGACGCCGCTGAAGAAGAAGCAGATTCTCAACGAGGATGAGTACCGTCAGGCGTATGAGAAGTACGGCGAGGAATTCGAGGCGGAGATGGGGGCCGAGGCGGTCAAGAAGCTGCTGGGGCTGATTGATCTGCCCAGCGAGGCGGCCAAGATCCGCGCCGAAATCGAGAAGACCAACTCCAAGCAGAAGATCAAGGACCTGACCAAGCGGCTGAAGATGGTGGAGGCGGTGCGCAACTCGGAAAACAAGTCCGAGTGGATGATCATGGACGTGATCCCGGTCATCCCGCCGGATTTGCGCCCGCTGGTGCTGCTGGAGAGCGGCAATTTCGCCACGAGCGACCTGAACGACCTGTACCGCCGCATCATCAACCGGAACAACCGGCTCAAGAAGCTGGTCGATCTGAACGCGCCGGAGGTCATCATTCGCAACGAGAAGCGGATGCTGCAGCAGGCGGTGGACGCGCTGTTTGACAACGGGCGCTGCCGCCGGCCGGTGCTGGGCTCGAGCAACCGCCCGCTCAAGAGCCTCACCGACATGATCAAGGGCAAGCAGGGCCGCTTCCGCGAGAACCTGCTGGGCAAGCGCGTGGACTACTCGGCCCGGTCGGTGATCGTGGTGGGGCCGGAACTGAAGCTGCACCAGTGCGGCCTGCCCAAGAAGATCGCGCTGGAGCTGTATCAGCCGTTCATCATCCGCAAGCTCAAGGAGCACGGGCTGGCCGACACGATCAAGAGCGCCAAGAAGATGCTGGAGCGGCGCGATCCGGAGGTGTGGGACATCCTGGAAGAGTGCATCTATCAGCACCCGGTGATGCTCAACCGTGCCCCGACGCTGCACCGCATGGGCATCCAGGCGTTCGAGCCGGTGCTGGTGGAAGGCAACGCGATCAAGATTCACCCGCTGGTGTGCAAGGGATTCAACGCGGACTTCGACGGGGACCAGATGGCGGTTCACCTGCCGCTCTCCATCGAGGCGCAGGCCGAGGCGCACGTGCTGATGCTGGCGCCCAACAACATTTTCTCGCCGGCCAACGGCTCGCCGATCATCTCCACCAGCCAGGACATCGTGCTGGGGACGTACTACATCACGGTGGACCGCGAGGGGGACAAGGGCGAGTTCTCGGTCTTCAACAACCCGGCCGAGGCGTTCATGGCGTTCGAGCTGGGCAAGATCGCGATGCACTCGCGGATTTTCGTCCGCATCGACCGCGATCAGGTGGTGCCTTCGGACAAGTCCGGGGCGGTGGCGGTGGCGGAGGAGTCATGGAAGGCGGCCGAGGCGCAGCGGCAGCGGAAGAACCCGTCCTATCAGCCGCAGCCGCGGCCGGAAGGGTTCACCAGCAGCATCATCCTGACGACCGTGGGCCGGTGCCTGTTCAACGACATCCTTCCGAAGGAGATGCCCTTCTACAACTTCGCGCTGACCAGCTCGGGTCAGAGCCGGGTCATCGCCGACTGCTACGCGCAGCTGGGCCGGCCGGCGACGATCGACCTGCTGGACGCGATGAAGGCGCTGGGCTTCAAGCGCAGCACGCTGGCGGGGCTGAGCTTCGGCGTGACGGACATCCGCACGCCGGACACCAAGCCGGCGATTCTGGACGAAGGGCAGAAGAAGGCGGACAAGATTGAGAAGAACTACCGCATGGGCGCGATCACGGACCAGGAGCGGTACAGCCAGCTTCTGGACATCTGGGCCCACGCCCGCAAGCAGGTGACCGACGACCTGATGACGTCGCTGGAGAACGACTGGCGCGACGCCGAGGGGCGCCCGGCGGCCAAGGGCGCGGCCGGCGCGACGCGGTATCTCAACCCCATCAACATGATGGCGACCAGCAAGGCGCGCGGCAGCGTGGACCAGATGCGGCAGCTGGGCGGGATGCGCGGTCTGATGGCCAAGCCTTCGGGCGAGATCATCGAGACGCCCATCAAGGCCAACTTCCGCGAGGGCTTGAGCGTGCTGGAATACTTCAGCTCGACGCACGGGGCGCGCAAGGGCCTGGCCGACACGGCGCTGAAGACGGCCGACTCGGGGTACCTGACGCGCAAGCTGGCGGATGTGGCGCAGAACGTCATCATCAGCGAGATCGACTGCGGCACGCTCAACGGCGTGGCCAAGAGCACGATCTACAAGGGCGAGACGGTCGAGGTGGAGCTGAAGGAGATGATCGTGGGGCGCGTCGCCCGCGACACGATCCGCAACCCGATCACCGACGAGGTGATCGTGGCGGAGAACCAGATCATCACCGGCGAGATCGCCGACCGGATCAAGGACCTGAAGCTGGAGAGCATCCGCGTCCGCAGCCCGCTGACGTGCGAGAGCCCGCGGGGCATGTGCGCCAACTGCTACGGCGTGGACATGAGCACCAACCAGCGGGTGGAGGAAGGCTTGGCGGTGGGCATCATCGGAGCCCAGAGCATCGGCGAGCCGGGCACGCAGCTGACCATGCGGACATTCCACACCGGCGGCGTGGCGACCGGGTCGCTGATCGAGAACGACATCAAGTCGGCGGCCGGCGGGACGGTGGTCCACCGGGACATCAACGCCGTTCAGGTGACCGACGCCGAGGGCAACAAGCGGCAGGTGGCGCTGAAGCGCAACGGTGAAATCGCCATCACCGACGCCAAGGGGCGCGAGCTGGAGAAGTACAAGGTGCCCTACGGGGCGACCGTGCTGGTGGCCGACGGCGAGAAGGTGAAGCCGCGGCAGCAGCTTGTGGTCTGGGACGCCCACGTGACGCCGATTCTGGCCGAGAAGGCCGGCACCGTGCAGTACGAGGACATCGAGGAGGGCGAGACCGCCCGGATCGAGGAGGAGCGCAAGGGCGGCGGCGAGGGCAAGCTGGTGGTGATCGAGCACAAGGGCGAGCGCCATCCGCGCATCACCATCGTGGGCGAGGACGGCAAGATCCTCGACTTCCACTACCTGCCGGCGCGGGCCCGCATCGAGGTGGAAAACGGGCAGAAGATCGAAGCGGGCCAGATGCTCGCCCGCCAGCCGCGCGAGGCGGGCGGCACGATGGACATCACCGGCGGCCTGCCGCGGGTGACGGAGATCTTCGAGGCCCGCAAACCGCGGGACCCGGCGATCCTGGCGGAGATTTCCGGCCGGGTCGAGCTGCGTTCGGACAAGCGGCGCGGCAAGATGACGATCATCATCCGCAACGAGACGGGCATGGAGCGCGAGCACCATGTGCCGCAGGACAAGGAGCTGCAGGTGCACGCGGGCGACTTCGTGGAGGCGGGCGATCCGCTGATCCGCGGGCCGTTGATTCCGCATGACATCCTGCGGATCAAGGGCGAGGAGGCGTTGCACCAATACCTGCTGGCGGAGGTGCAGAACGTCTACCGGTCGCAGGGCGTGAAGATCAATGACAAGCACATTGAGACGATCCTGAACCAGATGCTCCGGAAGGTGAAGGTGGAGGACCCGGGCGACACCAAGTTCCTCCCCGGCGAGGTGCTGGACAAGTTCCGTTTCCGCGAAGGGAACGATGCGATCGGCCAGAGCGTCAAGATCGGCGATCCGGGCGGCACCGACTTCAAGGAGGGCGATGTGGTCCTCCGGAGCGAATTCAAGGAGGCCAACGAGGCCGCCGAGGCGGCGGGCAAGGACCCGGCCAAGAGCAAGAAGCCGCGTCCGGCGCGTGGCAAGACGCTGCTGCTGGGGATCACCAAGGCGTCGCTGCAGAGCGAGAGCTTCATCAGCGCCGCCAGCTTCCAGGAGACGACCAAGGTATTGACCGAGGCGGCTCTGGCCGGCGCGGTGGACAAGCTGGTGGGCCTGAAGGAGAACGTGATTCTGGGCCACCTGATTCCGGCCGGCACGGGCTTCGCGCCGCATCTGAACCTGAAGCTCAAGCACTTGGGCACGGCGGTGAGCGAGGAGGAGTCGGAGCCGACTTCGCGTCCCTCGGCCGCCAGCCGGCAGGCGGTTTCGGAAGTGGGTGTTTAAGCCCGCCGTTTCAAGTTAAAGGCAGACGGGCCCCGGACCGCAAAGTCCGGGGCCCTTGCCTTGTCCACAAGGAGCCTTCGCCGAGGCGGGTTTTGTGCTTTGGCGCCGGCCGCTTACCATTTTGTCATGCTTGGCCTGACTATTCCCACCAGCGCCCTGATCACCGCCGCCGCCCTGGGGGTGGCGTGCGCGGTGCTGAGCGTCATTGTCATCCTGCGGTCCTGGGCGTTCATCGGGGAAGGCATCAGCCACGCGGGATTCGGAGGGATCGGAACGGCGTGGCTGCTGTCGCTGGCGTTTCCGGCCCTGGGGGCCGAAGCGCCGGCGTACCTGATCGCGGTGGCGTTCTGCATCGCGGTGGCAATCGGCATCGGCATGCTGACCCGCCGCGACCGCCTCAGCGGCGACACGGCCATCGGCATCTTCCTGGTGGCATCGCTGGCGTGGGGGTTTCTGGCCCTGACGATCTACCAGCGTTATGGGCACAGCGCGCCGGACTGGGAGCGGTACCTGCTGGGGAACATCGCGCTGGTGTCGGGACGTTCGGCGACGGCCGCGGTCTGCATCTCGGCGGTGATGTTGCTGCTGCTGGGGGCACTGCGAAAGGAAATCCTTTGCTACATCTTCGACCCGACGCTGGCGGCGGTCAGCGGCATCCGCGCGGGATTCATCCACTATCTGCTGATGGTGATGCTGGCGGGGGTGATCGTCATCGGCATGGGGCTGGCGGGAAATCTGCTGGTCCCGGCGATGCTGATCCTGCCGGGGGCGGCGGCGCTGCTGCTGAGCCGGCGGCTGGGCGTGGTGGTGGGGCTGTCGGTCGCCGTGGCGCTGGGGGGGGCGGTGGGCGGATGCCTCATCAGCGCCCAGTGGCGGGACCTGCCGCCGGGGGCGACGATTTCGCTGGTGCTGGTGGTGCTGTTCGCGGCGGCGGGGATTGTGGCATCGGCGCGGCGGCGGTGGGCGGTGGCGGCGTGAGCGAGACCGGCGACTTCAGGATTTACATCGGCCAATATCCCCTCCCCCGGCGTGCCGGGGAAGGGAGTTGAGTAACAAAAAGAAGACGGGTCTCATGCCGCCCTATTCGTAGAGTTCCACTTCGTACAGTTCCGGGCGCTGGCCGGGGGTGACTTTGGTCATTTCGAGTTTGATCTTGACGGTGGTCATGTCGGCCGGGAGTTTGATCTCGACGAAGGGTGAACCCTCGGTCCAGTCGGCGGTGCCCGCCTTTTGCCACTCGCCGCGCTTCCAGATGAGCAGTTGCAGTTCCTGAATGTTGGCGCCGTACACCCGGGCGGTTTTGAACCTGGGAACGAAGTTGGGGAAGATCATGCCGATCCAGCCGGGGCCCGGTTTCTCGGCAATCCAGCCGTAGGTGTCGGTGATCCCATCGCAGAGGCTGAACATCGTGTTGAGCGGGCCGCCCAGGCCGCCCCAGGCGCTGGAGACATCCCATTCAATTTCCCGCCCGCGCCCATAGAGAATGTTGCCCGGCTTTTTCAGGGCGGCGTTGGCGGCGGCCAGTTCCTTTTCAAAGGCTTCCACGGACTTCAGGTCGCCGTCGATCTTTTTGCTGGTCAGCAGATGCACCTGATACGGCTGGAACTGAAGCGTCAGTTTTCCATCGGCCACGGGCACCTGGCCCCCCTGCCGGTAGCCGACCAGTTGCGGAATCGACTTGAGCCCATCGGAGGCGATTTGGGCCGTGACGGGCTTGTCCAGCAGGTTGACGGCGATCAGCAGCGTGGCGCCATCAACCGTCTTGGCCCAGGCGTCCACGCCCTCCTCCGGGGCCGAGACATGCATGGCCAGGGGCTTGTCGGGGGAGATGAGGAACGGATTCAGGTCGGCAAGCGTCTGGTAGATGAAATTGCACCCCAGGCGCAGGTCAAGCGTGTCAAAATGGTTGGCGTACATGAAGGGGGTGAACCCCTTGGCGCCGTTGGCGATGGCGGTGTAGATCATGCAGCGGTATTCCCGGAAGTTGGGATAGCGCGCTTCCTTGTCGATCATGCCGTAGCTGAAGGCCTGGGGGGTGAGCCAGGCGGGAATGCGCTTTTGGCCGCTGGTCAGGACCGTCCGCATCTGGTCGCGGATGGCCTTGGGGCTGCTCATCGTCCGATGCCCGGCTG
>JBIQLO010000129.1:0-11279 GCA_044464175.1 Planctomycetaceae bacterium
GACTGCGGCGGCGGTTTCGGCCAGCCGGCGGACGGGGTAGGCCCACTCCCCCCCGGTGCAGTGGGCGAGCATGACCAGCGCCAGGCCGCCCAGGGAGATGCCCAGCCAGAACATGTAGGCATAGAGGTAGGCGAGCATGAAGCGGCCGGGGGCGAAACAGGCGTAAATGATGCACAGGACGGTGGCGATGGCCGCCACGAGAACCGCCAGGAGGAACCCGGCCCGGAAGCGCATGGCCAGGATGGATTGTTCGGCCGGGTCGCTCATGGGTTATGGACCTCCTTCCCCGCCGCGAGTGTCGAGTTGCCTGAGTCCCGGGTGAACACCGACGGATCCATCGCATCCTGGCTGAACTGAAGCGTGCGAATGTATGCCACGATCCGCCAGCGGTCGGCGGGGGTGATCCGGTCGGCATAGCTGAACATCGCGCCGTAGCCGTTGGTGATGACCTGGTAGAAATGGCCGACAGGCGCCTGGCGGAGGCGGGCGGTGTGGTAGGAAGGCGGGTGGGGGAAGCCGCGCTGTTCGATCATCCCGTCGCCGTCGCCGCCGTAGCTGTGGCAAACCGCGCAGTAGATGTCGAAGCGCTGGCGGCCGCGCTCCAGATCCGCGGCGGTGATGCGCATCGGAATGGCGGTGACGGTCTTTCCGTTGAGGGTGCCCTGGAAGAAGGCCTCATCGGTGCGACGGTAGCCCCGGGCGAGCGTTCCGGCGGGTATAGGGCGGGCGGTGGCGTCGTTGGCGAAAAAGGGGCTCTTTTCCAGTGGTTCAAAATGCGGCTGGTCGGCCATGTCGTCGCGTTTGCAGCCGTTGAGAAGCAGGCAGCAGGCAGTGGACAGGAGACAGAGGATGAGCCAACGGCGCAGCATCCCCCCATGCTCCCGTTTTCCGCCCAGTGCCGACTGCCGAGTGCCTACGGAGTTCATTTTGGCACCTCCCACACGCCGATGGGGTTGAGGGAGCGGAGGAAGTCGGCCGTGCCGGGGCGGTCGAATTTGGGGTCGCCGGCCTCGATGCAAAGAAAGAACTTGTCCTGGCTGGCGAATTCAAACTCGTGCACGTTGAAGACGGGGTGGTACGGGCGGGGCAGGCCGTTGAGGGCCAGCACGCCGAAAAAGGCGGCGAAGGAAGCGCCCAGGATGCCCAGTTCGAAGGTGATGGGGATGTACGCGGGCCAGGAAAAGAGGGGTCGGCCGCCGATGTTGAGGGGATAGCTCCATTCCCGGGCATACCAGAGCATCCAGAAGCCGCCGGCCGCCCCCAGCAGGCCGCCGATCAGGGTCAGCAGCGGGACGGCGGATTTGTTGAAGTCCAGTTCCTGCGCCAAGCCTTCCACGGCAAAGGGGGTATAGGCCTCCATGTGCCGATAGCCGGCCTTGCGGGCGGCGCGGGTGGCGCGGAGCACCTGCCCCGGCTGGGCGAAGGCGGCGATGACGCCGTGCAGGCCGGGATCGGCCGGATCGGTGATGGGTTCGAATTCGCTCATGGCGCCTCCGGCGGCCTGGCCGCGGCGATATTCACCTCATGCTCCGCCTCACGATGGTGGGAATGGACCAGTTCGCGCATCTCGGCGATGGAGATGACCGGCAGAATCCGGATGAACAGGAAGAAGCAGAGGCAGAAGAAACCGATGGTTCCCAGCAGCACTTCCCAGTCGTAGCGGGTGGGGTAGTACATGTTCCACATCGAGGGCATGAAGCCGTTGTGCAGCGACTGCACGACGATGACGAACCGCTCCATCCACATGCCGATCTGGACGATGATGGAGACGACGAAGAGGAGGGCGATGTTGCGGCGCAGGCGGCTGAACCACATCAACTGCGGCACGACGACATTGCAGGCGATCAGCACCCAGAACGCCACGCCATAATTGCCGAAGGCGCGATCCCAGAGCATGTGTTTTTCGGCCGGATCCTGTCCGTACCACCCCATGAACTCCTCCATGACGTAGCTGTAGGCGACGATCAGGCCGGTGACGAGCATCAGCTTGGCGCAGTTCTCCAGGTGGCGGCGGGTGATGAGGTTTTCCAGGTGGAATACCTTGCGCAGGGGAATCGCCAGGGTCAGCACCATGGCGAAGCCGGAGAAGATGGCCCCGGCGACGAAGTACGGCGGGAGGATCGTGGAATGCCAGCCCGGGACGATGGCGTAGGTGAAGTCCATGCCCACGATGCTGTGGACGGAGATGACCAGCGGCGTGGCCAGGGCGGCCAGCATGAGATAGGCCATCTGGTATCGCTGCCAGTGACGGGCGGCCCCGCGCCACCCCAAGGCGAAGACCCCGTACAACTTCTGGATGTATTTGTTGGTCGCCCGGTCGCGCAGGGTGGCAAGATCGGGCACCAGGCCCAGATACCAGAACAGGAGCGAAACGGTGAAATAGGTGCTGACGGCAAAGACATCCCACACCAGGGGGCTGATGAACTGCGGCCAGAGCTCCATCGTGTTGGGGTAGGGGAAGAGATAGAACCACTTCCAGGGGCGCCCCAGATGGAGCAGCGGGAACATGCCGGCGCAGGCGACGGCGAAGAGGGTCATCGCCTCGGCGAAACGGTTGATGCTGGTGCGCCAGTCCTGGCGCAGCAGATACAGGATGGCGGAGATGAAGGTGCCGGCGTGGCCGATCCCGATCCACCAGACGAAGTTGGCGATGGCAAAGCCCCAGGCGACGGGGATGTTGATCCCCCAGATGCCCACGCCCCAGAGAAACAGATACGCCACCGCGCCGGTCAGGACCATCACCAGCGAACCGCTGACGAAGATGCACATGGCCCACCCCATCGTCATCGGACGGGTGAGGACCGTGCCACTGAGCTTCTCGGTCACGGTGTCGTAGGTCTGACCCGGTCCGATCAGCGGGGGCGCGGGCGCCATGTCGGCGGGCTGCTGAGCTTGTACGGCGTCAAGGGGCATGGTGTTGTTCGTTGTTATTTGCTGCCTGTTATTTTTTCTCAGCTTATTACATTTTAGATTACATTTTTCCGACAAATAACATTTGTCACGTTACCGCCTCATTCGGATTACTGATTCTGGGCAGATAGCTGGTGCGCGGCCGGGTGTTCAGTTCCTCCAGAAGGTAAAAGTTCAGGGGCTGCTCTCGCAGTTTCGACACATGCGCATCGGGGTCGTTCTTGTTGCCGAAGATGATGGCGCGCGTGGGGCAGGCCTGCTGGCAGGCGACCTGGATTTCCCCATCGCGGATGGGGCGGTTTTCCTTTTCGGCGTCAATGCGGGCCTCGTTGATCCGCTGGATGCAGTAGTTGCATTTTTCCATGACGCCGCGCGTGCGCACGGTCACATCCGGGTTGCGCTGGAGCATCAGGCTGCCGGTCACCTGGTCGTTCCACTGCAGGAAATTGAACCGGCGGACCTTGTAGGGGCAGTTGTTGGAACAGTAGCGCGTGCCGATGCAGCGGTTGTAGGTCATCTCATTGATCCCCTCGATGCTGTGCGTGGTCGCCAGCACGGGGCAGACCGCCTCGCAGGGGGCCAGCTCGCACTGCATGCAGGGGATCGGCTCGAAATAGGTGGCCGGGTCGGTGGAATGTTCGGCATCGGCCTCATTGAACCAGGTGTCGATGCGGATCCAGTGCATCTCGCGGGAATGGAGCACCTGCTCCTTGCCGACGGTGGGGACGTTGTTCTCGGCCTGGCAGGCGATCACGCAGGCGTTGCAGCCGATGCAGGCGGTGTTGTCGATGGACATGGCCCACTCGTAGGGCCGCTTATCGTAGTCATAGGGGGAAGGCTCATAGAGCGACAGCGGGATGGACCGGGGGTGGACGATCTTTTTCGGATCGGCATTCACCTGCGAAACCGTCCCGCGGGGCGTCAGGTCGCGCGTGTCGGCGGTCTGCATCGACTGATGGCGCTGGGTGACGGCGAGCATGACCCGGGCGTCGGTGTGCCGGATGCCCAGGCCCGTGTCCCACCAGAACCGGTCGCTGGTGCGCAACCGATAGGCGTTGTATCCCCGCTTGCCGCCGACATCGTAGCCGGTGGCCAGATGCCCCCCCCGCCAGCGGCCGTAGCCGAGATAGACGGTGAGGCAATCATCGGCATGGCCGGGGACCACCAGCACCGGCGCATCGAGGGTGCGCCCCTGATACTGAAGGCGGATGACCTTTTCATTGGCCTTGTAGGGGCTGCCCACATCGGCCAGCTTGAGTTTCTCGGCCGTCGCCATGCTCATGGCCACGGCATTGTCCCAGGTGAGGCGGGTCACCAGCTTGGGCAGTTCCTGCAGCCAGGCGGAGTTGGCAAAGGCGCCATCCCAGATGCTGGGATCGGGGCGGAAAATGATCTCCAGGTCCTCCTCGGGCGCCGGCCAGGTCGTTGGCTCGCTCGAGGGGGGATTTGCGGCCGGCGGCGCGGCGGCGGGTTTCACCGCCACCGGCTTGAAGGCCGTGCCGGCAATGATGCCGGCCTCCAGAATCACCTGCCACTGATTTTCGAATTCGGAAGAGGGCCTCGATGCAGCCCTCGCGGGGTCGGCGACCCCGCCTATAGTGTTCCGCCAGTGCTCGCGTACCAGGTCGTGTCCATCCACCGGCGGCGGCCCGAGGAGTCCGGCGAGCAGTTCCAGCGCCGTGCGGCTTTGGTAGAGCGGGTAAATCAAGGGCTGGATGATGGAGGCCGTCCCATCGAAGGCCCGCACGTCCCCCCAGGATTCGAGGTAGTGCGACAGGGGGAGTGCCCACTGGCATAGCTCCGACGTTTCATCGTCGTAGAGGGACAAATGGGTCGAAAAGTTCGCGGGCGATCCGTCTGCGTTGGCCTTCATGGAAAAGCGTTTAAGCGCCCCGGCGAAATCCAACTCCACAGGCGCGGTGTAGACCGGGTTGCCCCCCAGAATCAGCAGCGTCCGCGTCGCCCCGCCATTGAGGTCCTCCACCAGTTGGCGCAGGGACTGGCGCTGGTCGACGGGGTTGGCCTGCGGCGGCGAAATGTAGGTGACCGTCTTGCCGACGTTGCCCAGTGCGGCATTGAGGGCGTGGCCCAGCGCGTGCACCTCGGGCGGCTGGCTTTCTCCCACCAGCACCAGCGACGCCCCCGCGTGCGCTTTGAGGTCCTCGGCCGCGGCTTGAATGAACCGCCGGGCCGATTCGCTCCATCCTCCGGAAGACATGCCCCCCTGGCTCCCTCCCACACCCAGCGCCGCGGCCAAAGCGGCGGCCACATGCGGTATCCGGCTGGGGCGGACCGCCAGCCGGTGGTCGGCCGATGCGCCGGTGATCGTGCGCGTCGATTCCACCACGTACAGCCGGCTCATCGAATCCGGCATCAGCGGTTTCTCCTTGCGCCACCGCCGCCGGTCGATGAACTGCCGGTCGTATTTCAAGCTCCCCGCCTGCCCGAACAGAAAATCATCATCCAGTGAGACGATCCGCGCCGCCTTGTCGAAATGGTAGATCGGGCGAACCACCCGGCCGAACGCCTGTTTCGCCCCGGCCAGGGCGTTGTCCTGATTGACCGGCTGGTATTGATGCCACCTGGCCCCCAGCGCCACCAACTGTTTCAGCACGGCCGCCAGCGAGGGGGAGGTGATGGTTTCCGTGAGGATCGCCAGACCCTTGAGGCTCTTGGGAGGCGCGCCGGCGGCCTGGAGATCGGCGCCGGCGTACCGTTTGACGCCCGCCTTTTCCCACTGCTCGGACAAGTCGTTCTGCCCGAACTGGCCGATGCCGATCTTGGAATCGACCTGCGCCCCCAGCCGCACGCGGTCCAACGCCCGTCCCAGTTCGACATCGAAGGTGCTCCAGTCGCTGTCGATGCCCAGCTTCCGGGGCGACTGAAGCCGATCCGGATCGTAAAGCTGCAGGACGGACGCCTGCATGAAGGCATCGGTGGCGCCGAGGCTGTCGGGATGGGAGGGGTTTCCCTCCACTTTCGTCGGGCGCCCTTCGTGGCTCTCCACCAGCACGCCGCGCCCGCAGCCGTCGAACAGGGGCATGGCGGAGGCGAAGTAGAGGGGGCGCCCCGGCACCAGTTCCTCCGGCTGGCGGACGTAGGGGACGATGCGCTCATCGGCCTGCCCCCGGCGGCAGCCGGCGATGCCGCCCGCCCCGGCCAGCGCCAGCGCCGCCCCCATGCCTTTGAGGAAATTGCGGCGGCTGACCGGGTCGGTCCATTCCGAGGCCCCGGCGGGAAACTCCCGGCAGGCCTCCTTGAGCGTGGCCGGATCCCGCGCCCGCTCCTCCAGGCTTCGCCAGGGTCTGGCTCTGTGGCTGTCCTTCCCGCGATTCATGCCTGCTTCCCTTTCGCTGGTCGTGGGCCGTTTGCCGATCCAAGTCATGGCCAACGGTCAACGGACATCGGTCAACGATGGCACGTTGAACAATTCGTGATCCGATCCTTGTCAATGTGGTATTCCGCCACGAGCTTCTTCCCCAGCGCCTCCTGCTCCCGCGGCGCGGGGTAGTGGTAGCTCATGTTGAAGACCTCGTCCCTGGGGCGCACGTATTTTTCCGGATTCCGGTGGCAATCGAGGCACCACTGCATGTGCAGCGAGGCGACTTTGTAGGTGATGGGCATCTGGTCGATCTGGCCGTGGCAGGTGTTGCACCCGATTCCCTTGGCGACGTGGATGCTGTGATTGAAATAGACGTAATCGGGCAGGTCGTGCACGCGCTGCCACTGAATGGGGCGGTCGCTCCGCCAGCTTTCGCGCACCGGCTGAAGGACCGGGGCGTTGGTCCAGATCTGGGAATGACAGGTCATGCAGGTCTTGGTGGGGGGAATGCCGGCGAAGCTGGACTGCTCCACGCCGGTGTGGCAGTAGCGGCAATCCAGCCCCAGACCACTGACGTGGTGTTTGTGACTGAAGGGCACCGGCTGCGATCGGGCCACATCCACACGGGTTACCCAGGGACTGGTGTGGATGGCCGATCCGATCCACCATCCCAGCGCCACCACTGTCGCGAATCCAAAGAGACTGACTCGGGCAATGGTGTTTGCATGATGGGAAAACACCTGTGCCATGTGTTGGGGGTACTCTACTACCGCCAAACACGGCAATGGAATGGGCAATTTTTATTTTTTGATTTTTTTATAACGGCGCTCCGCGCGCGGGCAATTGCCGGGGGCGGAGAACGAGGCGATTGCCCGCGCGGAGCAATGATGATGCGATTTATCCCTGTTTTTTCAGGCTTTCGAGCATGCGATCGATCCGCACGGCCTGGGGCGCGTGCGCTTCGATGTCCGGCGTCGGCGGGCAGGCAAAGGCGCGCAACAGGTTCAGGCCCATCACCGCGTTGCCGGTTTCAGTCACGTGGAAGGGATCGATCAGCAGTTCCTTCACCCGCGCTGGATCCTCCATCAGCGGCTGCCAGCGCTCGTACTGATCGATCAACGGCGCGCCGGTGTCGGCCGCCACCTGGCGTTTGATCTCCATGAAGGCCTCGAGCTTGCGCCCGGTTTCCGGGGCAAGATTTTTCAGATCGCAGCCGTAATAGGTCTGAAAAATTGTCATGGCGCCGAGGTCCGCAATGCGCTGGTGAAGCTGGAGCAGATTGTCCCGGTATTCCGCCTCGCTCATGTTGGCCAGCGGCCCGCAGTCGTTGCCGCCGATCGTGATGAGCACCGCATCGGGATGAAGCTGGGCCACATCTCGCCCGAAGCGCCCCAGCAGATCGCGCGTGGTCTGCCCGCCGACGCCCAGGTTGAACGCCTGAAGCAGCCCCGCGCCGTACTGCCTTTTCAGTCCAAGCTCCAGCCAATCGCCCCAGTGCATGCCGGGGATGCGGCGCTGGGTGTTGGAGGAACCGAAATAGACCAGGCGCACCATCCGCCCCTGGCGCATCCGATCCAGCAGTCGGGGATCGATCCGATCCAGATTCAAGTTCGCCATCGCCATCCTTCCGAATTGGATTTGAAGGTCCGGTCCGAAATCTAAACGCGCTCAAATATACCCCATCAGGCAGCCAGCGACAGTGTGAGTCGTGGACCCTGAAGCCCGAAAACAAAGGTCTATTCCCCGGAATGTTTTTGGGATGCTCCGGAATCCAGAATTTCGGGCCGAATTGCATATGCGCCCGGGCGGATCGATTGGCGGCTGTGCCCCATTGTGCTATCCTTCCCCCGGCCTTCATGGAGGAACGCCTTGACCGCTCAAAAATTCTATCTGCTATCCCTTTCCGTTCTATTGGCGATGGCCGGGTGCCGGCATCAGAAAAAGCCGCCGGCCCAGGCGATTGACTTCTCGCGCGAGCTGCCGCCGGGGCAGTTGGCGCTGCGCAAGCTGTCTCCCGGGGAATATCCCGACTTTTCCATCATGCAGACCCGCCTGGACGACCTGGCCCGCTCGATCGACAACAGCCTGGTCTATCTCCACGCCCCCAGCAGCCGGCAATTTTACCCATATCTGGACATCACCCACCCCCGCGCGGTGGCGACGCTCGAAGCCCTCAAGCAACTGGTGGCGCAGGCCCGCCGGGGAGGCGCGCAATGGGCCGTTGAAATTCCCCGTCTCTTTGAGGTCTACCAAAGTATCGGCGCGCCCAATCCCGACAACACTGCTTATACTGGGCAGGTCCTCTTCACCGGCTATTTCACTCCCATCTACGATGCCAGCCTGACGCAACAGGGGCCGTATCAGTATCCCCTCTACAAACGTCCGGCCGACCTGGGCCCCCCCGGCACGACCCAGCCGGCGGAGCAGGAGCAAAAGTACCTGACCCGCGCCCAGATCGTCGCCCATCCCAGCCCGCTGGCCGGGCAGGAGCTGGTCTGGCTCAAGAGCCGCTGGGAGGCGTATGTCATCACCGTCCAGGGCTCGGCCCGCCTGAAGTTGCGGGATGGGCGAATTTATGAAGTGGGCTACGCCGGCAACAACGGCTATGACTACACGAGTCCGGGACGGCAAATGCTGGCCGATGGCGTCATCAGCAAGGACCAGCTCAACCTCAAGGGGCTGGCCGCCTATTTCCAGGCGCATCCGCAGGACATGGACAAATACCTCTCCCTGAACCAGCGCTATATCTTCTTCACCGAGCGTCCCGGCGGCCCGTTCGGCTCCCTGAATGTCCCGGTCACGCCCATGGCCACCATCGCCACCGACAAAAGCGTCTACCCCCGCGCCCTGCCCGCCTGGCTGGATGTGCCCATTCCCACCAGTGAACTGGGCAACCCGCAACCCTACCACGGCCTGATGCTCGATCAGGACACCGGCGGGGCCATCCGGGCGGCCGGACGATGCGACATCTACATGGGCGTCGGCCCGGGCGCCGAGCAGATCGCCGGCCATCAACTCCACGCCGGCCGGCTCTATTATCTGGCCCTGAAGCCGGAATTCGTGCCCCAATACGCGCCGGTCGGGAGCCGTTAAGGCCCTGGGCTGCATCTTGACCTAACGCCTCGCCTCGGCGAGTGTCTACCCTATGGACCCGAAGGCGGCCGATCCATCAGCGGGTGATCCCGTCCCGACGCCGACGGATGGTGAGCTGGTTCACCTTGTCCTGAACGGGCAAAACCAGGCTTTTGATGAGCTGGTCCGCCGTCACCAGCGCCAGGCGATGGCGGTTTCCTATCGGCTGCTCAACAACACGCACGACGCGATGGAGGTGACACAAGATGCGTTTCTCAAAGCATTTGCGAGCCTCAAGACGCTGCAAAGCCCCGACGCCTTTGGCGGTTGGCTCATGCGCATCGTGTCCAATTTGTCGCTCAACTACCGGCGAGGACGGAAGTTGCGCATGCAGCCCTCGCTGGAAGAGGCGTCGGTCGCCGAGCCCCCCGGCCCGTCAGCGAGCGATCCGGCCCACCAGCTTCAGTCCCGGGAAATGGGGGATCGCCTGCGGGAGGCCCTGGCGCAGCTTCCGGAAAAACAGCGACTGGCCCTCACCCTGTTCACCCTGGAAAACATGCCCCAGAAGCAGGTTGCCGACATCCTGGAATGCTCCGTGGAGGTCGTCAAATGGCACGTGTTCCAGGGGCGAAAGAAATTGAAGGAACTGTTGAAGGATTATCTATAACCCGAGTCCGTCCATCGAACATCAAACCGCCATGCTCCCGACGCAACTCGAATTTGAGATTACCCAATGGCTCGACGGCGATCTGCCGCCGGAGCGGGAGGCGATGCTGCAGCGTCAATTGGCGGCCGATCCGCAGGCCCTTCGCCTGGTGGAGGAATACCGCAAATTAAATGAATGGCTGGAACAGCTCCCTCCTCCGCCCGAGGTGGATTGGGATGCTTTGCAGGCCCGAATCGGCCAGGCCGTGGCACGTCAACAGACCCGCCGGCCCGTTTACGCCTGGCGGCAACTCGCCCTGGCGGCCTGCATTCTCCTGAGCCTGGGGGTGGGCATGCGGTTGTTTCTGTTCCAGAGCCGCTCGGCCGGCCCCGTGGCAATGGTGCGCATCAATGGCGTGGAATCTCCCTCGGCCGGCGCTGTGCCGGTGACGCAAATCGCCATCAGCCCCGCGCCCGCGCTGGATGACCAGCACCAGTTGGCCCTGTTGAGTGCCCCGGGCGAGGCCCCGCCCCGCGTGATCATCGGCACCGGACGCCAGCCGGCCCAGGATGCCATGCTGGTGGCGCTGGCGCGGTGATGCACCGACGCCCGTCAGGGGCGAAAATCGCAATGCAGGCTTCCCCCTTTCGGGTTTTTTGGGAAAATACAGGCTGGAAGCCTGTACTACGTACTGATTCAAAGGATCACCATGCACAAATGGATTGTGATGTTGCTGTTGCTGGGCACGGCCGCCGTGGCGGGGGCGCAGGCGCCTCCCCCCGCTGCCCCCTCGGCCCTGATGAACCAGGCGCTGGACAAGCAGGTGGAACTCAAGATTGACGCCCCCCTGCCCAAGGCGATGGACCAGATCGCCGAGCAGACCGGCGTTCAACTCAAGGCCGCCCCGGCGGTCTGGGAGCTGCTCCCCTGGGGCCGCATGACCAACATCAACGCCACGATCCGCAATCAGACGCTGCGGCAGGCACTGGAGGCGATCACCCGCAAACTCGGCCTGACATTCCACCTCCGTGACGATGCCGTGGAACTGGTCCCCATTCCGCCCCTGCGGCGGCTGGGCCGGCGGGCGACCGTGCAGGAACTGGGTGCGCTGGACCTGCTGACCTCCACTCCGGCCGAACCGATCGCCGGAGCGCTGTCGCCGGAGAAACTGATTGAGGCGATTGACCAGCGGCTGGCCCGGATCAAGGCCCCCTTTGCCATTGAAAACCGGATGGGATCGGAGGCCAAGCCGGGACAGGTGATTCGCATCGCCCGCAATGCCACCCTGCTGGATGCGCTGGAGGAACTGCCGCGCCAGAGCGACCTGAC
>JBIQLO010000130.1:0-11243 GCA_044464175.1 Planctomycetaceae bacterium
GAGCGACTGGACGCCGGGCGCAGCTCGGTGCGGACCTCCTTGGGGGCCGACCAGAAGTAGTCCAGCGCGTGCTGGAAGTTGCGCACGTGGAGATTGAAGGCCAGCGAGGGGTGGTGAATCGGGTCCCAGCCGTGGAGCGCCTTGGCGGGGATGAACATCTCAACCACATAGCGGTTGGACAGGACGCGGGCGGCCCAGCGGATGTCCGGCTGCGGGACGATGTTCTTGGTGATGGCGTCGCCGGGGCGATGCCACTGGCCCACCTCGCCGCTGAGCCCGTCCTTGCCCGGCCAGGTCTGCGGGACGAAGAAGAACTGATGGCAGAAGGCGTTATAGCTGTTCTGGTTGGGCGTCACGGGGCGCGTGGAGAGGAAAAACTCCACGTGGTCGCGCGTCCACCACCAGCCGTTGGGGGCGCCTTCGATGTCGTTGTCGAAGATTTCCATCCCCAGATAAAGCCCCTTGGAGGTCCACCCCATATAGACATTGGGCAGCGGGATGTTGGAGCGTTCCAGCCCGATGGTCTGCGAATGGCGCACGCCCTGGAAGCGGGCGGCGGCCGGCCAGTCGCTCAGCTCACCATTAATGGAGGGAGGGCAGCTCAGATATGGAATTTGCGCCACGGGCAGCGGGATGAAGCCGGGACGCCAGACGCTCTGGCGATCGTCGTTGGGGCTGTTGGCGTGGAGGGGGTTCAGCAGCGGCGTGGTCTCCTTGATCGCCGTGGTCAGCAGCGTGTAGGGACGGTCATCGACGTCGACGACGCCGAAATTCACATCCTCCCCGTCGCTGGAGCGGCCGGAGGGGGGCTCATCCATCCACTGGAACCAGTCGGCCCCGATGATGTAGGGGACGCGGGCCATGCGGCTGGTCATCAGGCGATACCCATCGGCCCGGGCCCGCTGGTCAAGCACCTGCGCGGCAAAGCCGACGGTGTTGCGGTTGCCGGAGCGCCCATCCAGGGCGTGGAACGAGTATTCGGTGATGATGACCGGCTGGCGGGCCTCCTTATAGATCATGGAGAACATGTCCTGATCGAGCAGACCGTCGCCGACGTAGATGTTGATCGACTGGGCATCGGTCAGGCCGCGGGAAGCGCGGACAACCTCCAGCGGGGCATAACCCCGAAAGCGCACCCCCATGACCAGATGGTTCGGATCATACTTGCGGACCAGGGCGCTGGTCATCTTGAAGTAGTCCCGGGCCAGGTGGCTGAGCCAGGCGGCGAAGAGCCGGCCATAAGCCTGCTGGTCGTCCGGCGTGTTGTCCACCAGGGCGGGCCAGTGATCCAGCTCCTTCCAGTCCTTAAAATGGGTGCCCCAGTCCTTGTTGAAGTTGGCGATGTCGGGCCAGACACTGCGGATGACGCTCATCACCTGAAGGCGGTTGGGATCGTCCGGGGGGAGGTGGTTGAAGTAGACGCCGGGACCGGCGCCGCTGTCATCCCAATTCAGCTCATTGTCGGTGTAGTAGCCGATCAGGTCGGTGTTGTCCTTCAGGGGCACAACCTGCGCCTTGACCACCTGCTCGGCTTTTTGCGCCCAGCCGGGGCTGTAGAGGAGGCGGTCCTTGCCGCTCATCCAGCTCCAGATGTTCAGGTCGCGGGAGATGGGCACGCCCTTGAGGTCATGAAAAACGGGGTTGCACCACCCCCCCAGCGCCTTGAAACCGATGTCGCGGACGCGGAGCCAGGTGGCCTGCGCCCAGGCCCGCAGGTCTCCCTGCCCGTTGGCGTCGGGATGCCAGTCGCGGGAGATGTAGCTGGGACCGCCCGAATCGCGGGCCAGTTGATACGGCTGGACGGTCGTCACCGCGTTGATGAATTCAAGTTTGTTGGCGGGGGAGAGAAACCACCAGACGCCATCGCGGGTCTGGGCGATGCGCCAAAAGCCCGCCGTGCCGCGCACAGCCTTGAAGTCGGACTCAGGCAGATGCGACCGCTTCAGCAGGCGCATCGATTGCGTCGCCGGCCGGGTGGCCGGCTGCGTGGCGGGCCGAGTGGCCGGCGCGGCCATTCGAGCCGGGCTTGCCTCGCGGGCGGCTTGGGCGGGTGTGGGTTCTCCGTGGAAGAAGACGGGACGCACACCCAGGCCGACCAGCAGCAGCAGCAGGATGGGAAACACGATTCGACGCATGGGCTTTCCCGGTTGAGGGCGCTGGATTCGTCTCCGACAAATCCAATCCGGACAAAGGAGCGTTGCGGACGAAAGGGATGCCGCCGGGCCCAGGGAGTTGGGCATCAGACGGTGGGGCGATGAAGAGGGGCGTCGCTCGGGGGAGCTGGCCGGTCGCCATCGCCCCTGGCCGAATGGGACGGCGGGCCCATTCAAACGGAGCGATCCATTTGTCAATATCGGCCGTCATCGGTCGAATAATTAAGAAGTTGGGCAAGGCCGGAGAAGGACCCATAACTTCTTATCCTCAAAAACTTTGTGTCTGTTGGCCACCTCACACGCCCTTGCGCGGGGGGCCACGGTCGGCCTCAACTATTAAGACGTTCGGGCGGGGGGCGGGGTTCGGTTGAGATTAGGGGAAAGTATGGAAAGCGTCCGGTGGGGCGCCGGCGGGGGCGAATTTCCGCTCCCGCGCTTGACTGGGGGGCGGTAAGCGGTAAGGATAGGGGACCGCCCCGGCCTGCGCCCGGGCGGCCGTGGCAGCTTTAGCTCAATTGGATAGAGCGTCGGTCTACGGAACCGAAGGTTGCAGGTTCGAGTCCTGCAAGCTGCGTTGTCTCAAGGGGGCATCGGAAGCGGAGGGCATCGGCTTCCGGGGTGGTTTTTTCCTCAAAGGCTTGGCGGAGTGCTTCCTTTCCGGTGCGCCGTGCGCGCTCGCAAGCGATGGAGAAACAGGGTGCCTGTCCCGGGTTTCTTCCGGATTTCTGCGATTTTGCGATTCGCGGAACGTACGTTGACAGCATGCCCTGGAACAGCGACGATGGCCGCCTGAGCTGCATTTCCCCGCGCGGCGAATTGGATCGCTCGATCAATTCGGCGCCTCTTTTCTGAAGGAGCATTTCATGATCGATCCACTTGACCCCCGGATGCTGCGGCGGCCGCCCCGGTTCGAAAAGCGCGAGCGCACGTTCGGAGAGAAACTTTTCGCCCAATGGCCCGCTCTTGCTGGGCTCCTGTCGATGGGCCTCGGGGGGCTTCTTTACCTCTTCTTCGAGCATACCTCAAGCTATCTCGCCACGCGCAGCCTGGCCATTTTCATCGCCGTCGGCATCGGCAGCTTCGGCTACTGGGCCTTCGCCAACCGCAACGACGACTACACCAGCGTCTGAACTTCTGGGTCCCGTAGGGTCTGCCCCGCGGACCATGTTCCGGTGGATGCTCGCCCGTGCGAAAGGGTCCGCAGGGCGGACCTTAACAGGCATCGGGCGTCAATCCGCCGGCCCTGAGGGGCGGGCGGCCGGAGTCAGGCGCCCGATGGCGGCGTGGAGCTGGCGGGCATCGACCGGCTTGGTCAGATGTTCGTGGAAACCGGCCTCCAGGGCGGCCTGTACATCCGAATCCATGCCGTAGCCGCTCATGCAGATGCCGGCCAGGCCGGGCCGCAGCGATTGCAGCTCGCGCATGATGTCCAGCCCGCTCCCATCGGGCAGCCCCAGGTCCGAGACGATCAGGTCGAAGGGGTTTTCGCGGAAGACACTCAGCGCGCCGGCCACATTCCGGGCGTGGTGGACATCGAATCCCGCCCCGCGCAGGAGACGGGCAATGAGGCGCCCGGTGTCCTCGTGGTCCTCCACCAGGAGAATGCGCAGCGGAGCGTCAGCCTCGGCGGGGGCGGCCGGGGCACTGGCGGGGACGGCGGGCTCGGCCGGGGTAGCGGCCAGAGGCAGTTCGACGGTGAAGGTGGAGCCCTGGTCGCGCCCGGGGGATTCCGTGCGGATCACGCCCCCGTGCAACTCGACCACTGCTTTGGCGATCGCCAGCCCCAGTCCCAAACCCTGCCCGTTGCCCTGCTGCCGGTCCAACGCCTGCTCAAAAGGTTGGAAGATGCGCGCCATGTCGGCCGGCTCAATGCCGATCCCATCGTCCTTTACCTGTACGATGACCCGGGATTGCTCCGGATCGGCCTCCACACCCGCCCAGAGATTGATGTGGCCCTTGGGCGGGCTGAATTTGACGGCATTTTTCAACAGATTCCAAACCACCTGTTGGAGGCGGGCGCCATCGCCGTCCACCGCGGCGTCCTCGGGCACCTCCAGCTCCACAGTCAGTGTCTGCTCACGGGCGTCCAGGTCGGGGGCGACGATGGCGGCGGCATCGCGAAGAATGCCGGCGATGCCCACAATTTCCCGGTGCAGTTCAAGCTTGCCCTGCCCGACGCGGGTCAGGTCCAGCAGGTCATCCACCAGGCGGCTCTGCACCGTGGCGTTGCGCCGGATCAGGGCGGCATCCTCGCGGGCATCCTCCGGCAGGCGGGCGTCGGCCTCCAGGCCGGCGGAAGCCACCAGCACGGGGGTCAGCGGTGTCCGCAGTTCGTGCGAGAGCATAGCCAGGAACTGATCCTTGGCGTGGTTGGCGGCCTCCACTTCGGCCGCCCGGTCCTTCAACTCGTGCTGCCACCTCAGCCCCTGAAGAATCAGCCCGCACTGCCCGGCGACCCACTCGACCAGGCGGAACTGGTCGCGCGTCCAGTGGCAGACCTCACGACTGCAGATCGCCAGCACGCCCACCTGGGCGCCGGCGATCCGCAGCGGCGTCACCAGCAGCGAGCGAACCGTCCCCTCGGCGGTGAAGGGGGCGGCCAGATCGGTCCGCTCAAACAGATCATCCACATAGGCCGTGCGGTTTTCTCGTAAGACCACCCGCGCCAGCGAGTCCTCCAGCGGCCAGAGTTCGCGCAGCGGCGGCTGGGTCTCCAGGCGGGCATGGGCGCGTAGCAACAGGTTTTCGCCTTCCAGTTCCAGCACCGCCAGCGCTTCGGCCGGAGCGCCCAGGATTCCCAGTGCCCGGCGGCAGACCTCGTCCAGCGCCTCCTGCCCGCCGCCGATGGTTCCAACCGACTGAAGGATCGCCTGGAGCATCGCCTCGCGGTTGCCCAGACGGGTGTTGGTCTCCTGAAGCTCCTCATTCTGCCGCTCCAGTTCCTCGGTCTGCGATTCGATCTCCTCATTCTGCTGGGCCAGTTCCTCGGCCTGCGCCTTGATCTCCTCGTTCTGCTGGGCCAGCTCTTCCGACTGCGCCTCCAGTTCCGCGTTCTGGGCGGCCACCTTGTCATTCTGGGCTTCCAGGCGGGATCGCATTCCCATGACCGCTTCCACGATGGCCGCCCCGACAATGATGTTGAACAGGGTCGCCACCAGCGTGGACCAATGCTGCCAGTCGGTCGCGACATGGTCGGGCAGGATGAGGAAAATCTTCGCCACAGTCATGGCGGCATAGATGGCCGCCATGGTCCAGAGCTGCCAGCGCCGGCGCGTCCAGACGCACACCAGCAGCGGCAGGACGAAGGTCAGCGGAAAGATGGATTCACTGTACACAAAAAGGCGCACCGCCCCCCAGACGCCCGAAAGCAATAAAATGATGAGGGTCGTCAGTAACAGGGACGGAGCCGGTCGTTTGGAAATCATGCTTTGTATATCTTCCGCTGGTAAACACAGGCGCCGACCCGATGTAGCCCAAAGTGGGCCGGGGGGTGGTCCGCTTTGCCCGTGATGAGGTAGCCGCCGGGGCGCAGTTCCGTGAGGATGGAACGCCAGAGGGTCTCGGCGGCCTCTACCTTAAGGTAAATCGCCATGTTCCGCCAGAAGATCAAATCCCACGGTCCCGGCTCTGTCCCGGCGAACAGGTCGGCCACTTTCCAGTGGGTTGCCGCCCGAAGCGCCTTGGACATTCGGCAGAAGTGCCCGTCACGGCTCAAATGGCGGGCATGCCACAGCGGATCGACTTCCTCCAGCGCCTCGGCGGGAAAAATGCCGGCCCGGGCTCGCTCAATCGCCTCCGGCCGGCAGTCGGTCCCCAACAGCTCGCACTGTCCCAGGCGACCGGACTCGGCCAGAAGCGCGGCGACCGAATATAGCTCCTGTCCCTCGGAACAGGCAGCGCTCCAAATGCGGGTTTTTCGGGACCGATTCAACAAGACGGGCAGCACCTCATGCCGAAGCGCCTCAAAAACGGGCCGATCGCGGCAGAACCGGGTCACGCCCAGCAGGACCGCGCTCAATGCAGGGCGCAGAAGACTTGGGTCAGCCTCGATCGCCCGGCGGGCATCGCCGGTGGTGCGCACCCCCACCGCCCGCAGGCAGGCGGCCAGACGCCGGGAAAGGGAGGTGGGGCGGTAGTGCTCCACCTTCAGCCCCGCCCGGGCAAACAGCCAGACGTAAAACTCATCCAGATCGACCGGGAGCGCCATTTGTCGGCGCGAGCGCCGCTGCTTTGCCGGGGGGCGGCGCGGCCGTTTGATACGGTGGTCCGCCACCCCTTCAAAAAAAAGATGTCCCGAGCCGGCCATATGACGGATGGTAAACCGATTGGGCGGCAGGGACAAAGCTGGGGGTGAGCGCCGCCTTTCAAATTCCCCCGCACCTCCGATACGAAGGCGCATCGGTCTGTTGTCACTCGCCACTTGCCCTCTTTGGCCGCAATGGTCCTGGATGAAAGAGATGAATTGGGACAATATATTTAAGTTGCGTGGCCGGGGGGTCGGCTGGTATTCTGGTTATAACATTAATCCCCGCAGCCAACCGTTTCGGCGGCGGGACAATGGTCCCAGATGACTGCTCAGCAAGCCCTGGACATCTCCGACATCCGGCAGCGCCGCCAGCCGTTGTATCAGCGGCTGATGGAGGCGATGCGGCAGCGCATTGAATCGGGGCAGTTGCGGCCGGGGGAAAAAGCCCCCTCCGAGTCGGACCTGATCGCCGAATTCCGCGTCTCCTCCACCACCGCCCGGCGCTGCCTGGACGAACTGGAGCGGCTGCAACTGGTTCGGCGCGTGCAGGGGAAGGGAACGTTCGTGACGGAACGTCCGGTGCTGGTCGAGCATCGCCAGATCGGCATTCTCTACAATGAGCTTTTCAGCCTGGGGGAGGGAATTTCCTCCCATATTTTCCGAGGCGCCGGGCCGGTGCTGGAGGCCAGCGCCCATCACGGCGTGCTCCTGGCGGCCGGGGCCGTCCGCCGGGCCGGCGAGCCGGCGGCAGCTTTGCGGGAGATGGTCCGGCGCAACCATCTGGAGGGCATCCTGGTGATGAGCCCGCTGCCGCGGGCCTGGCTCCAGGGGGTGCTGGAGGAGGGATTGCCGGTCGCCTCCGTCAATTTCGCCTACGAGGACCCGCGAATTTACTCTGCCGTCAGTGACGGGCGCGCAGTGGCCGGGCGGCTGGCCGACCGCCTCGTGGCGGCAGGGCATCGGCGCGTGGTCTCCATCCGGCGCACCTTTCCCCCGGAACTGCTGGAGGGGGTGGCGCTGAGCGCCTGGGACCTGCAGGGGCGGGCCACCCTGGATTGGCGGATGGAGTCGTTCCCTTATTTCGGCCCGGACCAGACGCCGGAGGTGGTGGATCGCTGCCTGGCCAGGCCCGATCGCCCGACCGCCTTCATCGCGGTGGGGTATGAAATGGCGCTGAAGATCCGGCACGAGGTCAAAGCGCGGGGCTTTTCGATTCCGGAAGATATTTCCCTTCTGTATGTGGGTGCTCCGCCGGGCCCGTCGGAGATTGACGGGGAGGTCGTTCCCGTGGAGGCGATGAGCGCCTGGGCCGTGCAGACCCTGTTGGACCTGTCGGACCCGGGCGTACAACCGCCCCCGGAGCGAATCAAAACATTTGCCAGCCGGCCCCAGACCGGCGCTACCTTCGCCCGGGCGGCCGGTTGAGCGAAAAAAGTTTTCGTTGACAAGCAGAAGCGGGATGGCTAGGTTGGGGACACAAGTCAGTGTTATAACCTTATCGTGGAATCGCCAGGAGGTCCGGGATGTCCATTGGGTGGCACAGACGCGGCAGGTTGGCCTATCGGGCATTTCTTTGGGCGATGGCCACGCTGGGGCTGTTGGCCTTTCGGGAGGCGGCGATGGCGGCAACGTCGGTCCAGTCCGACAATCTCGTCCAAAATGGCTCCTTCGAGGTGGCGGGAACCCGAAATGTCCCCTCCGGTTGGACGGTCGCCGGCGCGGTGGGGGATGTCAAAACCGACGCGATCAACCCCAGTGAAGGAAGCGTCTCCCTCAAGCTCAGCGCCCAGACCGGGCGCGGCGTGCGCCTGTCGCAGGTTGTCCCCGTCCAGCCGCGCACGACATTGCTGTTCACCGCCGCCGTTAACTCCCCCGACCGGGTGGTGGCGACGGTCGGCAAGGTGCGCATGGCCTACCACCGCCAGGGACAGTGGCAGACCCTGGTGGGACTGATTGAAACCGGCAACGCCACCAAACTCACGGTCAACTTCGATCTGCGCGGACTCTCGGACAAAGCCCCGACGATGAAGCTCGACGCCGTGACGCTGCGCCCGATGCGGCTTCCCGAATCCCTCCATCGCAAGACCGATGCGTCCCGCACCCTCCTGGTGGACCAGGGCAAGCCCGCCGCCACGATCATCTATCCCGCGACCGTGCCCCAGTACAAGGCCCTGGCCCAGCGCGTGCAGGCGGCCATCGCCCAGCGCAGTGGCGGGGTCCTGCTACCCATGGTCAGCGATATCGAGGCCACCGAGCCGGGCCCGCCCCTGCTCAAGCCCGCCATGGCCAAGCAAAACCTCATCCTGATTGGGCGCCTGGGGATCAATCGCGCCATGTGGCCGGCCTACAACCGCTTCCAGATGGCGGCCGACGGATATTATCCCGGCGGGGATGGGTATGTCGTGCGCACGGCCGCCAACGTCATGCGCAACGGCAAAAACCAGATCATCCTCGGCTCCAGCAGTGAAGCCGGGGCAACCGCCGCGGTGGATGCCTTCATTCAAACCGCCCTGCCCCAGGCAACGGCCGACGGCCAAACCCTGGCCCTCCCCTGGCTGCTGAAGACGAAGATCGAAGGAGCCTGCCTGGCCGCGCTCAAGCAGCACGATGCCCTCTGGAAAGCCGACCCGCACAGCCCCTCCCTCCCGCCGGTGGAGCCGGGCTATGGCACCGTGCGGCGGTGGTATCAGAACGCGATGGGGTATTACTGGACCGGCTGGGACAGCTATAAAGCGCGCGCGCTGGAATTGCTCCAGCCGATCCTGGCCGACCGCGCCTACACCCACCACTACATCGCCCAGTTCTTCGTCCGCACGTGGGACATGCTCGACGACAGCCCCCTCTATTCCCCTCAGCAGCGCGCGGCTGTGGACCAGTTGCTCCTGACCAACTTCCTTCGATTCTGCACCGATGCCGGCGACCTGACCTGGATGACGACGTTTTCCCCGCCGTATGACCAGATCAACGTCCTCAATCGCCACCAGATCGAGCCGTGGATGGCCGACCTCGCCATGGCCGACTTCTTCCACGACTATTTCGATCTAAGCGGCGATGTGGACAAACTGGTCGCCTTCCGCCGGTCGGAAAAAGACACTTTCCTGCGCTCGATGGCCGCCCACCGCTGGGATGAGAGCCTCCCCGGCATCGGCATGTCCGAATCGCGGCACCAGATCGCCCAGTCCCTTTTTCGCTACGCCCTGGAGCGGGGGGATTACACCCTCTTTGAATCCGGCCACGCCCGGCTGCTCCCGGCCATTCCCTTCATCCATCCCCTCAGCGGCAACTGGGTGCGCCCGGCCGGGCCGGTCAATACCAAGGTGATGTTCGGCATCCTCGCCAGCTATTACCACGACGGGCGCTATCTGACCCTGATGCACCAGCTCCCCAGCGACGCCCCCTTCATGGAGCGGATTCTCTGCGGGATTCACGCCTACACCCCCGGCGCGGAGTTGCAGCCGCAAAATGCCGATGCCTTCACGGGCCTCTCACTGCCGCCGATGATGCCGCAGCGGCTCGGCGACGTGCCCGCCCTCCAGGCCAGGCAGTTCCAGCCCATCCAGTTTCCCGCCGACCAGGCTTTTGACTTCGCCAGCTTCCGCAGCGGGTTTGATCGGGAGGATGACTACATCGCCCTTAACGGGCTGGCCCTGCCCAGCGACATTCCCGGCACCTTCCTCAGCTTCGTGTCGCGCGGCATGGACTGGTTCGGCTTCGACAGCCAGTTCGGCCCGGCCGGCGAGCGCTATTTCGACCAGAACGGCGTCTTTGTCATCCGCACCGACCAGCTCAGCGGCAAGAACAAGCCCTATCCCGCCGCCGCCAGACTCGACTGGTCGGCCGATCTCCACCGCGCCGGCGATGTCTGCTTCACGCTCGATCCGTTCGTGGGCATGCGCTGGCAGCGCGATGTGGTCTGGATTCGCCCCGGCTTGTGCGTGGTGCGCGACCGACTGACCGCCAAACAGGCCGGGCATTTTCAGGTCGGCGTCAACTGGCGGCCCGCCGGTTCGCCCGCCTGGGATGGGACCACCTGGACCAGCACCGCCCGGGCCGGGCAATTCCGCCTGATGCCCCTGGGCCAGGGCTTCCACGTGGAGCAGAACGTCAAGGCGTTTTTGGCGGGAGAGGAATCGACGCTCTACCTGCGCCAGGTTGCCTCTCCCAATCTCAAGGCCAACCAGTCCATTGAGGCGTTCGCGCTGCTGCAGGCGCTGCATCCGGGCAGTGAGCCGGCAATAGCGGCCCGCCAGGCGGGTGAAAACGCGCTCTATCTTTCCGCCGAAGGTTCCTCCGCCGAGCGCATCCTCATCGCCTGGGATCAACCCTCAGGCAACGGCATCGCCTCCGACGCCCGCCTGGTGGTACTGCGGCCCAACATCGTGCAACTGGTCGGCGGCACGCATCTGGAAATTGACGGCAAGCCAGTCCTCAAAAGCGAGCGCCCGATCAACGTCCTGGCCGATTTCACGGCCGGAATCGTCTGCGTGGACAATCCGCACACCTCCGGCAAACAGGTTCTGCGCCTGATTGGCGCGGATGGGGCTCTGGGGACGGCGCTCGCCGTCGAACCGGGCAAGAGCCAGGTGGAGATATCCCATGCAAGCGTGCCGATGCCCCTCGCTCCGCCCCAGGTCACCCCCGGGGCCGTGGCCGACGCCGGCGCCACCCAGGCCTGGCCCGTGCGGGATCAGACCGCCCAGTGGCATTCCGTCTGGCATTACGCCGCCCTGCGCCAGCCGATGCTGGTACGCGGCCGGCACACGATCGGCGATGACGTGGTTGATCTGGGACGGGTGGTGAACTTGGCCGAGATCGACCTGGCTCCCCCGTCGCGCGGGCGGCAG
>JBIQLO010000131.1:0-11048 GCA_044464175.1 Planctomycetaceae bacterium
CCTGAATCCGCGCGGTGTTGTCCGATGGAACGATCAGCTCAATCTCCGCCAGCCCCCGGCTCCGCCCCCCCGCCTTGCCCAGAAAAGCAATCGTGGTCAGCCCCATCTCCCGCGCCAGCTCCAGCGCCTTGACCAGATTCACGCTGTCGCCGCTGGTGGTCATCGCCACAAAAACATCCCCCGCCCGCCCCAGCGCTTCGATCTGCCGCGTGAAGACCGCCTCGAATCCGAAATCGTTGGCGCAGCAACTCAGAACCGTCGGATCGCTCAGCGCAATCGCCGCCAGCGCCCGCCGGTTCTTGCGAAAGCGGACCACCAGTTCCTCGGCAAAGTGCATCGCGTCCGCCGCGCTCCCCCCGTTGCCCGCGATCAGCACCTTGCCCCCACGGTTCCAGCAGTCCATCAGCGCCCCGGCCGCGCGGACCACCGTCTCCTCCAATGCATCCACTCGCCCCAGCAGTTCGATCAACTCCCGGACGTTGTTTTGAAAAATGGTGCGCATGCTATGGCAAACTGTCGTGCGGGCATCCCCTTCGCCCCGTTGCTTCCTTCCCCTGGGCCGCTCAGCAGGGTGGGCGCCGCCCACCTTATTTCTTTCGTTTGGGCCGCTCCCCCCAATACAGGTCAAGATAGAAATAGAGCAGTTCCCGATCCGCCACCTGCCGGCTGTGCTCATGCTTGAAATGAAACTTCTCAAACAGCCGCACCGCCGGCTCGCGGTCCATGAAGGTGTCCAGTGTCACCTTCAGATATCCCTGATCCTGGCAGAAACGCAGCGCCGTCTCCATCAGCAGCGTCCCGATCCCCCGCCGGCGGGTGTCGCTGCGCACGCGCAGGCGGCGGATCTCCCCGGCCCGGTCATAGTTCTGAACCCCGATCGTCCCCACAATCTCCCCCTCGGGCGTCTGGGCCACCCAGAAATGGCTCCCCGGCGCGCTCATGTAGGCTGCCTGGATGTCATCGACGTCGATGCCCGTGTCGTTGTCCGCCAGCTTGCCGCTCAAGCCCCCCTCCAGATACAACTGCCGGCAGGCCTCCTGGTCGCAGGGCCTGAACGGCCGAATCATCACCGGGATGTCCGATGAGGGAGGGTCCATCGAGAACACAGTCTAGCATCTGCGGCGGTGGGATGAAACAGGAATTTGCCAATCCTCCGCCCGCTGCAAACCCCGAATTTCCATTTACTTGAGCATCCCGGCCTCTTTGGCGTAGTTGAAGACGCCACCGGCCTCAATGATCGGCAGCACGTCCCCCAGCGGGTTCAGCTCGTGCCGCTTGCCGGTCGTCTTGTTCAGGATCACCTGCTCATCCAGCCGCACCTCCAGCTCATCCCCCGTGCGGATCTGCTCCACCAGCCGCTCCTTGGACTCCAGCGGAATCAGGTACCCGCCGTTGACCGAGTTGCGGAAGAAAATGCGGGCGTAAAATTCGGCGATCACGCACTTGACCCCCGCCTCCGCCATCGCCAGCGGCGCATGCTCGCGCGAGGAGCCCGAGCCAAAGTTCTTCCCCCCCACCACGATGGTGTACTCGCTCTTGAACTCCCCTCCGGGCACGAAGCGGACGTTCCCCTGCGGCAGCCCCGCCTGGGCCGGCGGCACGCTGCTCATGGCGTACATCCCGAAGAACTTTCGTTCCTCCGGAATCGCGGGATTGAACGAGAGATACTGCGCGGGGATGATCTGATCGGTGTCAACATTGTCCCCCAGGACATACGCTTTGCCGGTGATGACGGACTCCATGAGCTTCCTTTGAAAAATCGAAGGTCAGAGAATAGCCGCCCATCGGCGCTTCCGCAACCGCCCAGACCGACGCAATTCCCCGTTTGGGAGGCACCGCCGCCTTTGCCGAAATGCCCCCTTGCCCCTCGCCGGCTCTTGCGGGGGCGGGAAATTGGCCGGCTGTCGCGCCCCCCCCCTGGCTTGCGGCTGCCTCATTCTTACTTGGCCGCCTGCGCGTAGTAACCAATCAGATAGAGGAACCGGTTCTGGTTGAGCACCGGAATGTGCAGGTCCACCGCCTTCTGCTTGACCTCCTGATAGGCATTGAGCTCCGCCTGGGCATCGTCCAGCTTCTTGCGGTTGATCGGGTCCTTCAGGTCGGCCGAGGTGAAGACCGGCAGTTGCGGCTCGGCCCCCAGCACCACGAAGTCGGTGTCGGCGTTGACCTGATCCACCACCCGGGCGCCCCACTGGCCAATCAGCCGCTTGATGACGCTGGCATCCTGCGCCGTCGGCACGCCATTGTGGTCCAGGTCAAACTTGCCATAGACCACAAAGTTGTACTTGGTGTGCGGATCGTAGACGAGGTTGACGATCAGGTCTCCCTGGTCGATCGTCTGTCCCGGCGACTGGCGGATGACCCGACATTCGCTGGTGGCCGCCCCCACGTTGATTACCTCGATGGAGGCTTTGCCGACCGGCAGGGAGTCCGGGTTCTCGGTCCCGTTCACCGGCGGAATGCCGGTGGTCTTGTCATACACCTCAAAGGTCAGCCCCGCCGTGATCTGATCCCCCTGCCCACGGTTGATGAACACGATCCCATCGGTGGCGACGCGGGCAATCTGCCCGTCCGCCTGCCGGAGGATCGGCTCATCGGTGTTGATGCGCATGCTCTGGAGCTTGGCCCGGACCGACTGCAGCTCATTCTGAATCCGAGCCAGTTCCCGGTCCTTGGCCGCGACCTGCTGGTCCTTCTTGCTCACCGCCTCCACCGCGGTTTGACGCTGCTTCTTCCGTTCGGCCTCGATCTTGTCCAGCGTCTTTTGAAGCGAGGTGCGCCCGGCGACGGCGGCGGCGATGTCCTTCTGCGCCGTCTGCTGCGACTGCGTGATCGCCTTCTGCATGTCCGCCAGGGCCTTCTGCTTGGCCTCCTCGGCCTGCTTGACCTGCTGGTTGGCGCTGGCCAGCTGTTTCTGCAGCGTCTCGGCCGACGCGTTCTTGGCGGCAACCGCCCCGGCCAGCGTGTTGATCGTGGCGACCAGGTTATCCGCCCCGCCCGCCAGGACCACCCCCGCCGGCTTCACCTTCTCAGCGGCCGCCGCCGTCGCGGCGGTCACCTGCTGAATGGCCGCCGCGGTGGTGTGCTGGTCATTGCCCGTGATGATCTTCTTGAGCCGGTCGCGCTGGGCTGTGGCCACATCCAGCAGCTTCATGTTCCGGTTGAAGTTGTTGGCCGGATCGCTCCGGGCCCGCTTGAGCGCCTCGATCTCCGCCCCGGTGGTGTCGGAAATGTCCTCATACTGCTGCCGGAGGTCGGTCAGCGTCTTTTCCTGCTTGCGGAGCTCGGCATTGTAGTAAATGGCGAAAATCGCGGCGATGACAAACAGAATGACAAAGACCACCACGGCGGCGACCAGTCCGTTGCGGGAACCTTGAGTGGGAGGGGCCATGTAATCTCCAGACGAAAAAACCAATAACTCGTCCGGACTTTACCCCTTCGATGGGCTCAGGGTCAAGATTTGGTGAATTTGGCGAGAGGCGCCCCGCCCGCTACAGCGGCAGTTCCGCCGGTTTAACCAGTTGGGCGGCCTGTTCCTGGTGCATCCGCCACATCGCCCACAGCGAGGCGAAGCCGACATAGAAATAGCCGCCGGCGAAGACCAGCAAAAACGGCACCGAGGCAAAGCCGCTCTTGTCCTGTCCCGGCCACAGCCCGCACTGATACCAGAGGCTGATCCAGGTGCAGCAGGCCATGTAGCAGCCGAAGGCGATCTCGATGATCGGGAGCATCAGCCGCTTGAGGGTGAAAATACGCCGCGGCGCCGGTGGCGCGACGTGCGGATTGGGCTGGGTGGTGACCGCGGAACGCTGCACGGCGGTGGAACCGACGCCGCCATACTTGGGCGTGCGGACAAATTCGCTGTTCTTGTTTCCGACGATCGCGCTCCAGATCGCCTCCAGGACGGCCTTGGCGTTGTTGATGCCGATGCCGATCCCCAACCCCATCAGGATGGGCATGTAGAGCAGGGCTTTCCACCCGGCCTCGCGCCCGAAAAGCTCCTTCTGGCTGAAGACGAAAAACGTGCTGGCCGAGCAGGTGGCCAGGATAAACAGGCTCCCGGCGAAAACGTACTGGCTCCAGGACTGGGCCTTGAACGGGCTGACCATGTTGAAGAAGGTCGGGTACATCAGCAGCGTGACCAGCACCATCAGCGGATAGACCAGCGTGTTGGTCAGGTGAAAAAACGCCTCGGTCTTGATGCGGTAGGAGAGGTGCTGCGAGCGAAGAATGCGCGGCAGGAGCTTGATCGCGGTCTGGAAGCTTCCCTTGGTCCAGCGGTGGGCCTGCTGCTTGAAGGCGACCATTTCCGGCGGCAATTCGGCCGGAGCGCAGAACTGCGGCAGATAGACGAATTTCCAGCCGCGCAACTGCGCGCGGTAGCTCAGGTCCAGGTCCTCGGTCAGGGTGTCATGCTGCCAGCCCCCCCCGTCGTCGATCGTCGTGCGCCGCCACACGCCGGCCGTGCCGTTGAAGTGCATGAACCGCCCGGAACGGTTGCGGGCGGTGTGCTCAATGACAAAGTGGCCGTCAAGGAAAATCGCCTGGCTGCGCGTCAGGATCGAGGCATCCCGGTTGAGGTGATCCCACCGCACCTGCACCATCCCCACCTGATCGTCTGTGAAATAATGCACGACGTTCTTGAGAATGTCGCGCGGTGGGACGAAATCGGCGTCAAAGATCGCGATGAACTCGCCGGAGGCCTGCTGCATCCCCTCGGCCAACGCCCCGGCCTTGTAGCCGGTGCGCTTCTCCCGGTGGATGTACTTGATCGGGTATCCCTTGGCGGCCCAGCTTTCGCACGCCTGGCGGGCGATTTCCGCCGAGTGGTCGGTGCTGTCGTCAAGCACCTGGATTTCAAGCCGGTCCAGCGGATAGTCGATCTGGCAGGTCGCCTTGATGATGCGTTCGGCCACGATGTCCTCATTGAACATCGGGAGCTGAACCGTCACGCGCGGCAACTGCTCAAACTGCCCCTTGGGAGTATAGACGTTGTCGCGGTGCTTGATGTAGAGGTAAAGAAGAATATAGCGGTGAAAGCCGTAGAGCGCCACCGCGCCGAGAATGGCGAGGTAGCTCACAACCAGCAGGTTTCCGGCAAAACTATTCCACATGACAGAAAGATTGGCGCTCAAAAAATCAGGCTGCCTTCCTCCAGCGTGGGGGAATTGTAAAAGATAGATGAGCGACAAGTCAATAAATAGCGGACTCCGCCGTACCTTCAGGGGACCGACAACCGCCGGTCTTTGGGGAAAGTAGGGATTATGCCACGCCGGCAAGCCGCGGTGAATGGGCAAAAAGGGCGCAGACATTCAAGCGGGCTCCCGAAAAGGAGGACCGGCTGAATGTCTGCGCCAACGGATCGATGCAATGAAAGGTCATTCCGCGGCCGGGGCGGCGTTCTCCGCCTCCGCCGGCTTGCCCTCCTCGCGCCGGGCCTTGAGCACGCGGTTGGCAAACTGGCTGCGGCGTTCGTTGCGACGCCGCCGAAGTCCGGCGCTGCGCCGGGGGGTGCCGGTGGGCTTGGCCGTCTCGCCGAGCAGCTGAAGGAGGACCAGGTCCGCCCCGTCGCCGATGCGGTAATCGCTGAGCCGGATGATCCGCGTATAGCCACCGGGACGGTCCGCGAACGCCGGAGCGACCTCATCGAAGAGCTTCTGCACCAGGCGCTGCCCGGTGAATTCCTGCTCCTGATCGACCAGCCGCCGATCCCCCAGCAGCGCCAGCACGCGGCGGCGGGCGGTCAGGTTGTTGGTCCGCGCCAGGGTAATCAGCTTCTCGGCAAAAGCGCGCACTTCCTTGGCCTTGGGCAGGGTCGTGCGAATCTTCCCATGATCGAACAGGCTCTGGACCATGTTCCGCCGCATCGCGGCGCGATGTTCGTTGTCCCGGCTGAGTTGACGGCCGCGGTGTAGGTGACGCATTGTATGTTCCTTATTGACTTCGTGGCCGGTCGGCAGCTGGAACCTGGAAAAGAAAACCGTCTCTTCGCCAATGGCCGGCCGCCTGCCGCCAAGTTACTTCTCACTCGGCCGTTTCGGCCGCTTCTTCTTCCGAATCCTCGCGTTCCCGTCGCTGGGCCGCTGCATTGGCGGCGGCGGCCGCCTCCAGGTCCATGCCCAGGCTCAGCCCCAGATCCGCCAGCTTGCGCTTGATCTCCCGCAGGCTAGTCTTGCCAAAGCTGCGGAGCTTGAGCAACTCGCCGTCGGTCTTCTTCACCAGGTCGCGGACCGTGTTGATCTTGGCCGATTCCAGGCAGTTGGCCGCCCGAACCGACAGATCCAGCTCCTGGACCGGAATGTCCAGCTTCTGCTGCAGCTGCGGGTCCAGCAGCGCCCGGTTCGAATCCTGCATCGCCGCGATTGCTTCGTCGCTGGCGGTCTGGGCGCCCAGTTCAAAGTACTGCACGAACGGATTCAGGTGCTTGCGGAGAATCTTGGCCGCCTCCACCAGCGCCATCTCCGCCGAAAGCGTCCCGTTGGTCCAGATTTCCAGGATCAGCCGGTCGTAGTCGGTCTTCTGCCCCACGCGGGCGTCCTCGGTGCTGTAACGGACGCGCGTCACCGGGGAGTAAATGCTGTCCACCGCGATCAGCCCGATCTCCTGCTCCTCGGCATCGCCGATGTTCTCCGCCGCCGTCACATACCCCCGCCCCTTGCCGACGGTGAGGGTCATCTCAAAGGGGACATCCTCGGTCAGCGTGGCGATCACCTGGTCTTTGTTGATGACCGTGATCGCCGGATCGGCCTCGATCATCGCCGCGGTCACCGGCCCCTGCTTCTTGGCCGTGAGCGTCATCTGCTTGGGCTCATCCGCGTCCAGCTTGACCACCAGACCCTTGACGTTCAGCAGAATGTCGGTCACATCCTCGATGACGCCCGGCAGGCTGGAAAACTCATGCTCCGCCCCTTTCAGACGCACATGGGTGACAGCCGCCCCTTCCAGCGAGCTCAGAAGAATCCGCCGCAGGCTGTTGCCCACGGTCGTTCCGAAGCCGCGCTCAAACGGTTCCACGATGAACCGCCCGTAATTGTCACTGGAAATCTCCGAATCCCGCTCCACCCGGGAGGGCAGCTCCAATCCACGCCATCTAATCCGCATAAATGTCTCCTGCAGTGCGCCGCCGAATCGCGAAAGGTTCCCGCCCCCACCATCGGGGGCCATCTGACTTTCACCTCGTCAGGGGCGCTGATTACGTCGCAATCGCGATTTTGGAGGGAGGATCCCGGTCCAGAATCGCAAATCCAAAGTCCAAAATGGTTTCACACCCGCCGCTTCTTGGGCGGACGACAGCCGTTGTGCGGCAGCGGGGTGACATCCTCAATCCCGATCACCTTCAGCCCCGCGTTCTGAATCTGCAGCACCGCCTGCTCGCGCCCCGCCCCGGGCCCGTTGATCTTCACTTCCACCTCCACCATCCCGTGCTTGCGGGCCTGGCTGGCGGCGCTCTCCGCCGCCCGTCCCGCCGCGAAGGGCGTGCTCTTGCGGGCGCCCTTGAAGCCGACGGTCCCGGCCGACGCCCAGGAGATCGTCTCTCCATTGGTGTCGGTGATGGTGATCATCGTGTTGTTGAACGTGCTCTTCACGTGCGCGATCCCGCGGGTGACGCCCTTGCGGATGCGCTTCTTCGGAGCGGCCTTGCCGCCGGTTTTTGATGCTTCAGCCATAATTCGTTGTCCGTTGTCCGTTGTCCGTGGACCGCGATCCGTTGCTTGGGCCAACGGTCAACGGCCAGCTGCCAACGATTACTTGCCCAATTCCTTCACGCCCTTCTTGCCGGCGACGGTCTTGCGCGGACCCTTGCGCGTCCGGGCGTTGGACCGCGTCCGCTGCCCGCGCACCGGCAGCGAACGCCGGTGCCGGTTGCCCCGAAAGCTCCCGATGTCACGCAGCCGCGCGATGTGCTGCTGAATCTGCCGCCGCAGCGCCCCTTCCACCGGATGGCTGCGGTCAATGATCCCGATGATCTTGGCCAGCTCATCCTCCGTCAGGTCCTTGGCGCGGCGCTGCGGGTCGATCGCCGCTTCCTTGAGAATTTCGTTGCTGTTGGTGGGCCCGATGCCGAACAGATAGGTCAGACTGACCCGAATCGGCTTGTCATTGGGGATGTCAACGCCTGCAATACGCGGCATGGTCGCTCTCCAGTTATCAGTGACCAGGTGCCAGTTGCCCCAATCGCCGTGCTGGCAAATGGCAACTGACAACTGGCAACTCGATTCTATCCTTGTTTCTGCTTGTGCTTGGGATTGGTGCAGATCACCCGCACGATCCCTTTCCGGCGGACGATCTTGCAATTCTCACAAATCCGTTTAACGCTTGTTCGTACTTTCATGACTTATCGCTCCGGGCCATTAAAATAACAGGCCCGATCAGTGAATCGGGCATTGTAACCGCGACCCCCTCGGGACTCAAGAGGGATTGCCGCCATTTTGTCGGTTCCCAACCGGTGCGCCGGTCCCGGCCGGCGCCGGCACCCGCCCGTCGGTCAGCACATCCACCCCCGTATCCGTCACCGCGATGGTATGCTCAAAATGTGCCGCCGGCCGTCCGTCGACCGTCACCACCGTCCAGTTGTCCGGCCGAAGTTCCACCTCCCGCCGTCCCATCGCCACCATCGGCTCCACCGCGATGGTCATCCCCGGCTTGAGGCGAAAATCGCCCCGAAGCTGCTCGGCGGTCACGAAATTGGGCACCTTCGGGTCCTCGTGCATGCTCCGCCCCACCCCGTGTCCCACGAATTCCCGCACCACGCTGTACCCGCTCCGCTCCACGTTGTACTGCATCAGCCGCGCGATGTCCGACCAGCGCCGCCCCGGCTTGATGTGGCTCAATGCCAGCTCCAGGGTCTGCCGCGTCACGTCCAGCAATCGCTGGACGGCCGGGTTGATCTGCCCCACCGGCACCGTAATCGCCACATCCGCGCAATACCCCTCCTTCTTCAACGCCAGGTCCAGTGTCACCACATCCCCCTCCCGAAGCGTGCGCCCGCCGGGAATGCCGTGGACCACCTCCTCGTTGACGCTGATGCACGTCTCGGCCGGATACCCCTCTCCGGCCTTGTAGGTCGGGTAATTCTTGCTCAGCCCGATCGCCCCGTGCCGATCCAGCTCCACCCGGGCGATTTCATTCAGTTCAAAGGTGCTGATCCCCGGGGCGACGGCCTGGCGCATCTTCTGCAGGATTTCCTGACCGATCTGACCGGTCGCCCGCATCATCTCGATCTCGCGCCGACTTTTCAGGATAACTGCCATCGCTCAGTTGCCGGTTGTCAGTTGCCGGTTGTCCGTTGCCCAAAGCCAAATGACCTGGCAACTGGCAACTGGTCACTGGCAACTTAGTAGTACTGTCTCACCTTCACGCGCTTCCCCTTCTTCTGTGGACCGCCCGCACCCCCGCCGCCCAGGAAGCCGCCGTAGTTGCGCATCACCAGGTTCGACTCGATCCGCTGGATCATGTCCAGCGCCACGGCCACCACGATCAGCAGTCCCGTCCCGCCCAGGAAGGAGGTGATGCGGAAATCGATGTTCAGGCCGTTGCCGATGGCCACCGGCACCACCGCGATCACGCACAGGAACGCCGCCCCGACGTACGTAATCCGCATCATCACGCGTTCCAGGTAGTCGCTGGTGCGCTTGCCCGGACGCAATCCGGGGACAAAGCTCCCGTAGTCCCGCAGCTGCTCGGCCATCTCCTTCGGCTGGAACTGGACCGTCGTCCAGAAGTAGGCGAAGAAGTAGATCATGATCGACTCGGTCATCACGTAGACGAACGCGCCGCGGTTGAATTCCGTGTTGAAAAACCCGATCACCGAGTTGGTCGGGAAGACGCCGCTGAGCCACCCGAACAACATGCCGGGAAAGAGCATGAGCGACTGGGCGAAGATGATCGGCATGACGCCGCCGTGGTTCACCCGCAGAGGCAGGTACTGCCGCTGTCCGCCGTAAACCCGGCGGCCACGCGTGTGCTTGGCCTGCTGAATCGGAATCCGCCGCTGCGCCTGGGTGATCAGGATCGACCCGGCCACCACAAACAAGAACGCGCAGATCAGGAAGATGATCTTCCCCACCCCCATCGACCCCGGCGCCGGGTTGGCGCTCAGGTCCGTGGTCGAGACCAGCAGCATAATCGCCTCGGGCATGCGGGCTACGATGCCCGCCAGGATGATCAGGCTGATCCCGTTGCCCAGACCGTATTCATCGATTTGCTCGCCCAGCCACATCAGGAACATGCTCCCGGCCGTCATGGAGGTGATCCCCATGAGCCAGAACGCCATCGCCCCCGATCCGTCCTGGAACGAGCGCTGCACCATCCCCTGGCTGAACAGGTAGCTCATCCAGAAGATCGCCTGGATGATGCACAGCGGCACCGTGGCGTAGCGCGTCCATTCCTGGATCTTCTGCTGCCCCGTCTGTCCCTCTTTCTGCAGCTTCTCCAGTGCCGGTACCACCGTCCCCAGAAGCTGGAAGATAATGGCCGCCGAGATGTACGGCATCACGCCCAGCCCGAAAATCGTGCTCTGGGAGAGGCTGCCGCCGGAAAAGATCGAGATATAGCTGGCCAGTCGTCCCGCCGCACTGCTCTGGTCACTGGCGAGCTTGCTGATGGCCGTCTGGTCCACCCCCGGCACCGGAATGCTGAACCCGATCCGGTAAATCGCCAGCATGAACAGGGTGAACAGCACCTTGTTCCGCAGCTCCGGAATCACAAAAATGTTGATGATCGTCTGGACGAAGCCGGTGGGACGCCAGCCGCGCTTCCAGCGGATCCAGAAGAACAGCGGAATGCCCACCAGGATGACCAGCAGGATGATGACTTGAACGTATTTCGGAATCATAAATCATCCCGACTGTAGGAACCGCCGGTGCCCTCCGCCGGTGGAGTTTCGATCAGTTACGGCCGCTCTTGCGCCGGCGAGGGCGCCGGCGACACCGGATTTACGACGCGGCCGGCTCCTCGGTTTGCGGCTGCTCCGCCGCCGCATTCTTCTCCTGGGCCGAATGGAAGACCGTCCGGCGCTTCTTGGGATAGACGAACGGCTCGCCCTTGAG
>JBIQLO010000132.1:0-10972 GCA_044464175.1 Planctomycetaceae bacterium
CGTTGGCGAAATTGCAGTTGAAGAGCTTTTTGGCGCGGTCGATGGCGAGGGTTTCGATCTCATCGTAATACTTGCAGCCGCCGTAGTAGCGGGCGTTGGGATAACCCTCGGCGTATTTGTTGGTCAGGATCGACCCGGCGGCGGCCAGGACGGCGGGGGAGACGTGGTTCTCGCTGGCGATCAGCTCGAGGGTGGACTCCTGGCGCTGCTTTTCCTGCTGGATCAGTTCGTAGACGGCGGGATCGGTTTCCTGAAGATTCATTGAGGTCTCCTGATTAATCAAAGAGGGCGATTGTACCGCAAGGGGCGGGGGTTGTCATGTTGAAGGGGCGGCTTGGCCGAAGAAGCAGGCGCGATCGGTTATTCACGCTGGGCCGGGCGTTTAGTGGCGTACATGGCCGCGTCGGCGCGGTGGATGAGCTGGTCGCCGGTGCTACCGTGGTCGGGATAGAGCGCCAGGCCGATGCCGGCGGAGATCGTCAGCGTTCGTCCATTCAGTTCAAAAGGGGCTTCGATGGCGGCGCGAATTTTCCTGATGACGGCCTCGGCGTCGGCCTGTCCATGAATATTGTTCAGCAGAACGGTGAACTCGTCTCCGCCCATCCGCGCAACGGTGTCGGAGGCCCGGACGCAGCCGGCCATGCGCTGAGCCACCTGGCGCAGCAACTGGTCGCCGATGTCGTGGCCGAAGGTGTCGTTGATGCCCTTGAAGCCGTTCAGGTCAATGTAAAGCAGGGCTATGCGTTCATCATCGCGGCGGGCCCGTTTCAGGGCGGTTTCCAGGCGGTCATGGAATACGGCGCGATTGGGCAGTTCGGTCAGGGCATCGTGGCGGGCCAGATGGTGCAGGCGGATTTCCGCCTGCTTGCGTTCGATGGCGGTGGCGATCTGGGTGGAGGCGAACTGGAGCAGGTCCTTGTCGGCGTCGGTGTAACCGGGTCCGGCGGCATCCGTCCGCACCACCAGGGCGCCCATGACGCCCTGGCGCGAAATCAGCGGCACGCCGAGCCAGGCGTTGGGGCGTCCGTTGCCGTCACTCAACAGGGCTTTGCCGGTCCCGATTACCTGGGCCAGGGGAGGGTGGGCGGCCAATGGCCATTGGGATGGCTTCTCCTCCTGCTCATCGACAAAGTAGGGGAAGGAGAGGGTGTCGGCGGCGGCATCGTACCGGGCGATGAAAAAATTTTGCGCCGGCAGCAGGTCGGCGATGACCTGGTGGATCAGGCGGTAAAGATCAAACAGTCCATCGGCGTTGTAGGCCGCCTCGGAAACGCGGTAGACCGCGCTTTGAAGGCGCTGGGCGTGCTTGAGGGCGGTCACATCGCGGGCAACGGCCATGCGAAGGCGGTCGGATTCGGACCAGGAGGCGGACCACATGATGTGGACGATGCGGCCGTCCTTGCGGACATAGCGATTTTCAAAATGGAGGTGGGACTGGCCGTCCATAACGTTGGCGGCGGCATGGAGGGTCCGGGAGCGGTCCTCGGGATGGACCAGCTCGATCATGTTGCGGCCGATCAGTTCCTGGGGCGTGTAGCCCAGGAGCTGTTCGCTGGCGGCGCTGACGTAGACGTAGCGCCCCTGTTCGTCGACGACGCAGATCATGTCGATCAGCAGGTCCATGATTTTGGGCAGCAGAGGGTGGTCCATATCGGTTTCAGGCACTGTCGTCGATCATTTTCCATGAATCGTGGGGCGGCGTCCATAGCGGGCGGGAATGAGAATTCCCTGGAGCGCGGGGCGGTATGCGGGGTGTGGCCCTGCTCCACAGATTTCATCACCGGGTTTGAATCGCGGTGGGCCAGGGCCCGCCTGCGGGTTGAAGGGTTGTTGATGCCCGCAACCCAGGGGCAAAAGTAGGGAGTTTTCCTGTTTTTTGTTTCCCACGTGACGGGATCGGGCGTATAAGAAAAGCATTGCCATTCGGGACCAGAGCCGCCGGGCGGGCCGATGTCCGCCTTGGGTGCTGATCACGTCGATCGAATGACCCATGGCAATTTCACATGAACCGCGGTTGGGCGGCGGCAAATTCTCGAAAGGAGAACCTGATGGCAATGGACCCCTCGAAGGAGGACAGGGCGGATGAGTGGTACAAGAAGAAGTCGGAATTGATGGAGGCAGCGCTGGGCAGGGAGCACGATAGGGTCATGCACGCCATCATTCCCTACGCAGTCGGCGGGGCGCTGGATTTGTACTACTATCCTCATGGTATTCCCGGGACGGCCATCGCGACCAAGGAATTGTCCGACCTGCCGGCTGAGGGATCGGCAAACAATGTATTCCGCTGCTACGAACTGGTGATGTTCACGCGCCATCCGCTGGACCTGGAATCGGTCCGTGACGGCCGGACGGACTTTGCCCGGGCGCATTCGACCATCAACCGGATCCTGAATCCCATCGCCCGCTACAGCGCCGATGCCAAATTGAATCCGCATGAGACGTGCGAATTTCCGGCCGATATGAAGCATGTTGGCGGCCGATGCCTGATCTTTGACGCCCTGCCTTGCCCCTCGGCCGGCGCGGCGGAGGGGTTTGGCCTGCTACTGCTGATCGAAATCTTCCGCTCCGAAATGCAATTCGCCCAGCGCCAGGGCGGGGGCAAGCTGATCGAGCGGCTCAAGGCCAACGGGCACTATCCTTATTCCGATCTGGATCGGAAGCCGGTGGCTTGAGCCCCGGACCGTTTGCCGTGCTCCCCGGTTAAGGCACGATTCACCCTACGGTCAGATTGCCCGGCCGGGGTTGCGGAGGGTGTCCAGCACGGAGGGGCGGGGCGTGGATTCAGCGGCGTTGGGGGACAGCTCGGCCTCGACGCGGGCGCGGACGGCCTCCTGCTTGGGATAGCGCACCTCCCGGTAGCCGGTCACTTCCTCCGGGCAGGTGAGCAGGCGCAGGGCCTGGGCGTAGGCCGCATCAGAATCGAGACGGAGGCGGTCCAGGAGGCTCACATACCAGTCGCGGAAGGCGGTTTCGCGCTTGTGCCAGCCGGGAAGGCGGCGGACGAACTTGAGGTGACGGACGATCTGGAGCTGCCAGTCGCGGGTGGTGAGTTTAAGGCGAATGCGCAGCTTGCCAATATTGAACTCGGGATTGGTGTGATGGCGGTAGACCAGGCGGTCGCCGTTGGCCACATCGACGGCATATTTGGTGATGTCGCGCTGCTTCTTTTCGTACCGGGTGAGCAGGTAGGAGACGTAGGGTTCATCCTTGATGAGGGTCACCTTGGCCAGATTCCAGATGGCCGCGACGGTGGCGGCATACTGGCGGTCGACCGAATCCTGGCGGTAGATGGCCATGATGCGCTCGGCGTACCGGCGGGCCAGGCGGTGGTCCTGGTACTGAATCAGGTCGTAGAGGCGGAGGGCCAGGTCGAACTTGGCTTTTTCCGGCAGGTCGGGCATCTGCTTCATGGACCACTGGACCAGCTTCTCGAATCGGTCGGCCCAGCGGCGGCCGCGGAGGCGGGTCTTGCGGAGGATGCGGACCTTGTTGGTCAGGAGCTGTTCCCAGGTTTCGGGCTGGGGCTGATTCGGGATCGCGCGGGGCTCGAGGGCGAGCTTCCGGCCGATGTTGAAGGCCTTGAGGTTCTTGCGGTGGTCCCGGCGGATGGTGTCCTTGATGGCCCAGGCAATGGAGTGAGCCGAGACGGGGATCAGCCCGAGTTGGTAGGCCGCCCCAAGCATCATGATGTTGGCAAACTGCTTGGAGCCGAGGCGTTTTTCGCACAGATCGGCCAGGTTCTTGGCGTAGGACCACTCGGCGTTGCAGTGTTCGAGCACCTCATCGCGCAACTGTTCGGGGCTGAAGTTGTCCTTGCCCAGGAGGTTATAAACCGTGTTCTGCTTGTGAAGGTTGAGAACGGCGGCGGTGTGGTCCTTGGAGGCCACGCGGAATTGCTCGCGGGGGTCGATGGCGCGGGCGGCCTCCAAAATATCGATTCCCAATAGCAAATCGGCCCGCCCGTAAGGAATCGACGCCGTGGTGGCGACAGCGGAATTCGGGCTGGACATCCCTTGGCCGGAACCCGATTCCTTGATGAACGTGATCTGGGCGAAGACGCCGCCGTTGCGGATGGCCAGGCCCTTTTTGTCTTGAAAGAGGGTGGTGTAGCCCTGTTTGTGGCCGGCACGAATGAGGATGGCGCCGACGACGCCGATGCCCATGCCGCCGACGCCGCTGATGTGGGCGCGCCAGGTCTGACCGGGGGTGTCCAGAGGGCGGACCCAGCTCGGGTCGGGGAGTTTGTCCAGGTTCATCCTGGGCAGGGAGTAGCGCTTGCGCTTTTTACGGAGAACGGTGACCTGCTCAAAACTGGGGCAGGGCTTGATATGCGTGCCGTAGTCGTTGGAGACTCGGACGCGCTCGCAGGCGCCGTCATTGACGCACCAGGTCAGGTCGGTGTCGATTTTGGGGCCGTAGTCGGTGGGGATGGAGGCCAACCCGGGGCAGGCGGTCTGCTTGGTGCATTCCAGGCAGTTTTCACACACCTCGGGCGTGATGTTCATGTGGGTCTTTTTGGGCAGATATCCCTTCTCCTTGATGATCTGCCGCTCTTTCTTGAACTCCTTGCGGTGGTAGGTGATGCCGCATTCCTTGTCGGCGATGACGATCTTGACGCCGTCGCTGAGGATGGTCTTTTCCAGGACGCTGTAGTAGGTGGCCCGGTCGTCGGGGCGGAGCTTGGTGACGGTCAGGGGGCTGGTGCCGGCCATGCCGCGGGTGATTTCCTCGATATCCTGGATGTAGGAGCGGTTGCCCAGGACATCCAGCTCGGTGCCGGCGTGTTCCTGGTGCCCGGTCATGGCGGTGGTCTTGTTCTCCAGGATGATGAAGGTGATGTCCTGGTTGGCCTTGATGGCGTTGGAGATGGCAATCTGGCCGGAGTGGAAGAATGTGCCATCGCCCATGAAGACGATCTGCTTGTTGGTGATGAACGGGTCGATGCCGCTGCCCGTGCCGCCGCCCAGGCCCATGCCGGAGTAGTTGTGCATGAGGGATTCGGTGGGAGCGAACATGAGCATGGTGTAGCAGCCGGTGTCGCCGTGGGCGACCAGATCGACCGGGCCCATGCCGTGGTGCTTCATCATGTACTTGGGATCGAGAAGGTTCTGCCGCAGCTCCAGGAGGGTGGCGGAGCTGTCACGGTGGGGGCAGCCGGGGCAGAAGGTGGGGGTGCGAGGGACGATGGTTTCGGCCACCACATCGAGTTTGGGCTTGCTGGCGGCGCGGAGCTGCTTCAGTTCGGCTGAGAGACGCCCGTTGCGCAGGTGGGGGGGGATTTTCTCGGTGGCCTGGAACAGGGGGATGAGGCACTGGGCCAGAACGGAGAAGTTGAGGCCGCGGGTGTCAGGGATGCCGGGGCGGCGCCGGCCGTCGGGGGCGTCGGGGAACGCCTTGCCGAAGAGGCGGGCCGAGAGTTCCGCTCCCTGGGTGGTGGGCAGTTCGCGGGCGGCGGCGTCACGAATGTTCTTTTCCAGAAAGCCGCGGCGCTCCTCAATGACGATCATCTGGTCGCAGAGTTTGGAGAATTCGCTGACCAGTTCGATGTCCACGGGATAGCTCATCCCCATGCGAAGAATGGGAAATTGCCCTTCGAGGCCCAGGTCATGGAGGACATGGCGCAGGTAGGGGGCGGCCATGCCGGTGACGATGAAGCCCAGTGGGGCGCTGGCCGTGGGCGATTGGGCGTCGGCCGGTTCAATGCGATTGATGCCCAGTTCCCGGGCGGCCTGGATGGTGGCGGCGTAGCGTTCGGCGGTCTGGAGTTCCTTCTGCCAGGTGCGGGGAGGGAGGAGGACGGTCTTCTGGACCGGGATGTTTTGGGTCTCCAGCGCGATGCGCTGATTGGTGTTGAGGGTGGGCCACTGGTTGGGATGGCACTGAACGGTGCCGCCGCCGTCGGCCTGCGAGACGGTGACGATGTAGCCGACATAAAGGCCGGCGGCCTGGGAGAGCTTGAAGGAGAGATTGATCCAGTCTTTCACTTCCTGGGGCGTGCCGGGTTCCACCACGGGCATGCGGAGGTGTTCAAAAAGAAAGCGGGAATCGGCCGGGACTTGGGTGGAATCGCACCAGGGGTCTTCGCCGCTGATAATGACCGCGCCCCCTTCGGGGTGGGCCCCGGCCAGGGTGCCCAGGGCAAGGGCGTCGGCGGCGACATGGGTGCCCACGCTCTTGAAGGCGGCGATGGCACGGCAGGGGGCCATCTGCGAACCGTTGACGGCCGCGACGCTCAGAGCCTCATTGTTGGCTTGGAAGGCGCGAATCCCTTTTTCCTGGAGGAGAGGGGCAATGTCGCCCAGGCAGTCGAAGAAGCCGGCGACGGGGGAGCCGGGGTAGCCGGTCAGGAGATGGACACCGCCATCGACCTCCAAGGCCCCTTTGACCAGAAGTTCATTGCCATTAAAGATTTCCCGCCCGGAATCGAGAAGGAATCGGGGATCGGTTGCCATTGCCAGCCTGCCTTTCCGCGGGAAGAGCGGTTTCGCTCTTTCGGCATGGCTTATGATCCGAAGATCACAGGAGACGCCGTTTTGCACCGCAGCTTGAGACTCTTGGTCCGGGCGGGAGATAAAGGCCGGCCGGACCGGAAATCAAATTCACGCTGCTTCCTTATCGGACGATTCCGGGGAAGCGGGTGACTATTGTAGCCGCAAACTCCGGGAATGGGAGGGGGTGGGGAAATTTAGCAAGGCACGGAGGGATGGAGGAAAACTTGGAGCCCTCTCTTCGTGCCCATCTAGTTTACTCTTCCATCCAATCCTGGGTGCGGTTGAAGTAGAGGGCGCCCTCGAACCAGCCGGAGACGCTCTGGCGGCAGCGGAGAAGGGTGCAGGCGACGCGGAGGGTCTGGCCGTCGGCGGCGGGGATTTCGACGATGCCGCCGTGGCCCAGCGGGAGGCGGTGTGGGGTGATGAAGCCCAGGCCGCGGCAGTGGAGGTCGTGGGTGTAAATCTCGCGCGGCGGGGCGTGGTTGTCACTGTAGAGATACAGCAGGGCTCTGGTGCGGAAGGGAAGGCGGGCGAGCTTGCGGCGGTTGCGCCCGTCGTAGCGGCCGGTTTCCAGGGCAGAGAGAATCACCCGGGCTTCGGGCGGCCAGTCGGCCATGGACGCCATCGGCACGGGAGATGGTTTGGTCAGGCACATGGACATGAGAGGACTCCGTCGAAAGGTTCCACTCAGGAAATACGATTGAATTGCGCCATGTGCAAACGAAATTCAATGATTATGCAGCTTCAAATTACTGCACCTCTGCCCTCCGGCGCGGCAAGGGTGCAATGAATCGCACACTACAGAGCTGTAGGCGGCCTCGTTGAGGCCGCAGCCGCAGCGGGGTCAACGCCCACGCCGACAGACGGCTCACAGGTGAATCGCGCGCCCGTCGGCGACGCCGGCGGCTTCCATGACGGCTTCGGAGAGGGTGGGGTGGGGATGCATGGCCTCGATGATCTCGGCCTCCGTCGCCTCGAGCTTGCGGGCCAGGACCAGCTCGGCCAGCAGTTCGGTGACGCCCTCGCCGATCATGTGGACGCCAAGCAGCTCGCCGTACTGGGCGTCGAAGATCAGTTTGACAAAGCCGTCGGTCGCGCCGGCGGCCAGGGCGCGGCCGCTGGCGCTGAAGGGGAATTTGCCGATGCGGATGTTGTGTTTGCCGTCGCGGGCTTTTTTCTCCGTTAAGCCCATGGAGGCGACCTGGGGATGGGTGTAGGTGCAGCCGGGAATGTAGCGGTAGTCGATCTTGTGGTCGCTGACGTTGAAGAGGCGCTCGACGCAGTAGACGGCCTCGTGGTGGGCGACGTGCGCCAGGTCGGGGTGGCGGTAGCCGGCCATGGAGGATTCGGCCGGGAAATGGAGCGATACGCAATCCCCCACGGCCCAGACGTTTTCCAGGTTGGTGCGGTAGTCAGGGGTGGTCTTGATGCGTTTGCGGTCCAGTTCGAGCTTGCAGTCGGGGGCGAGCAGGTTGTCGGTGTTGCCGGTGACGCCAATGGCGACCAGGACGGCGTCGGCCTCGAGGCTCTGGGTCTTGCCCTCCTCGCTCTTGAGGCTCAGGCGCACCCCCTCTTTGCTCGCATCCACCTTCTCGGTTTTCGTTTTGAGAAGCACCTTCAGGCCGCGCTTCTCGAAGGTGCGCTTGAGCAGGAGCGAGACATCCTCATCCTCGTTGGGCAGCAGCTGCGGGAGCATTTCGATGATCGTCACCTCCGTGCCCAGGGCGCTGTAGAAGTCGGCGAATTCGCAGCCGATGGCGCCCGAGCCGATGATGGCCAGGCGCTTGGGGAGGGTCTTGAGGGTCAGGGCTTCGCGGTAGCCGAGAATGAGGCGGCCGTCGAAGGGAGCGCCGGGCAGGGGGTTGGGCTTGGCGCCGACCGCCAGGAGGATGTGGTCGGCGGTGAGGTCCTGGGTTTTGCCGTTGGCTTCCAGGCGCACCTTGTGGGGGGCGACGAGTTGGCCATGCCCCTTTTCGCTCTTGACGTTGTACTTGTTGAACAGGTGGGCGACGCCTTTTTGCAGGCGGTCGGCGATGGATCGGCTGCGGGCGATGATCTTTGAAAAATCAAATTGAAGGTTGTCGAAGGTGATGCCGCGCTCGGCGGCCTCGGTGCGGAGGCGACGGACGAACTGGCCATCCTCCAGCAGCGCTTTGGTGGGGATACAGCCCCAGTTCAGGCAGGTGCCGCCGAGGTTTTCCCCCTCGATGCACAGGACGCGCTTTTTAAGCTGCCCGGCGCGGATGGCGGCGGCATACCCGGCGGGCCCGCCGCCGATGACGATCAGGTCGTACTGATAATGGGCCGGCGCCGAGGCGGGGGCGGCCGCCGGTTTGGGAGCGGAGGTCGGCTTTGGCGCGGGGGCGGGGGCGGGCGGAGGCGGGGTGCGGACGGGCTTGGCCGGCTTGGCGGCTTTGGCCGGGCCGGGTTGCGGCTTCTCGGCGTACTGCTTTTTGATGTCGGCCGGATTTTCCCCGGCCGTGGCGATGACGCCCAGCAGGCCGCCGACGGGAATCTTGTCCCCCTCTTTGGCGATCTGGGCCGCCAGGGTACCGGATTCAAACGCCTCCATGGGCATGTTGGCCTTGTCGGTCTCCACCTCGGCGACCGCATCGCCGGCGCTGACTTTGTCTCCTTCTTTTTTGTTCCACTTGATGAGGGTGCCTTCGGTCATGGTGTCCGAGAGCTGGGGCATGGTGATTTCAGAGGGCATGGAAACTCCTATAAGGCTTTAGCAGGCCGGATCATAGAGGAAGCGGGGGAAGTTGTCAGCGGGTGGAGCGGGGGAAAGGGCCTTTTCCATTCGCGGGATGCATCGGTGCCGGGATCGGGTATGATCGCACGCCAGGAGCAACTCGACATGATCATCGACATCCATTCCCACGCGTGGCAGTACCCGCAGCACTTTAACGACGATTTCCGCCGGCAGGCGATGGCGGCCCGGGGAGGGCAGGAGGTGGACCTGACGGTGCGATATGAGGAGTACCGCAAGCGGCTGCCGGCCGGCCAGGAGGTGCGGACGGTGGTCTTCGGGGGCAAGGCCAGGCTCAGCGGCATCTGGGTCGATGACCGCTTCATCGCCGACTATGTCCGGCAGGACCCGGCGCACCTGATCGGGTTTCAGTCGGTCGACCCCACGCAGGCAGGGTGGGAAAAGGAGTTGCGGCGGGGACATCAGGAGCTGGGCTTAAAAGGGATCAAGCTGCTGCCGATGTATGCCGGGTTCAATCCCGATGACCGGCGGCTGGACCCGCTCTATGCCTATGCCCAGGAGAACAAGCTGCCTGTATTGCTGCACACGGGGACGACGTTCGTGCATCAGGCGCCCCTGGATTGCACGCTGCCGAGGCGGCTGGACGATGTGGCGATCCGGTTTCCCGGGTTGAAGATCATCATGGCCCATTTGAGCCACCCGTACGAGGGGGAGTGCGTGGCGGTGATCCGCAAGCACCCGAATGTCTATGCCGATGTCAGCGCGCTGCATTATCGCCCCTTCCAGCTCTATCACTCGCTGATGCTGGTGCAGGAGTATGGAGTGTGGCATAAGGTGTTGTTCGGGACGGACTATCCCTTCACCGATGTGGCGGCCAGCGTGGATGGGATTCGCAATCTCAACCGCATGCTGGAGGGGACCGCGCTGCCGCGGCTGAAGGAGGAGGAGATCGAGAAGATGATTTACCGCGAGAGTCTTGGATTGCTGGGGTTGGAGTAGGGGTGAAATTCCCCTGAAAACGGCAAGAAATGGGCAAAAAAACGCTTGGCCAGAGGTGGGGGTGCGCGGTTTACTGCGCCCCGTTGGGCAATCAGCAGGCAAATCAGGGGCGGTTTGGGATTGGAGGAGGCAATGAGAAGGACGCGATTTTTTCTGGTATTTGCGGCGGGGGCGCTGGCCGTGGCGGCCGGGGCGCTGGCGGAATATGATCCCAACAGCAATCTCAGCGGTGAATTTCAAAAATACATCGACGACACGAATGACAAGGGGGCCCAGTTGTTTAGCCTGTCACAAGGGGCATGGGTCGATTCGGTGGATGTGCAGATTTTCAGAAATTTTTCGGTCGACACCAGCGAACCGATCACGCTGGAACTTCGGGCGACCGAAGCCTCTCCGGACAACAATCTGAACGGCTATCAGCCCACGGGCGCCATTCTGGGCACGCAAACCATCGCGGCGGCGGATGTGTCTACCAGCTTCATTGACTTCGTGACGTTCAGCTTTTCCTCTCCCGCGCTGCTGAATGCGGGTGATGTGTATGGTATTGTCCTGAGTAGCGATGCGGCCGCCGCCGGTTATTCCTGGCTCGGAGCGAGCCCGGGCGGATATGCCGATGGCAATGAGGTGGTTCAGTCCGCCGCCGGAGGCCTCTGGGCTCAGCAGAGCGGGGCGGATATGGGTTTCCGCGTCAACGGAGACTTCATTCCCGAGCCGGCGTCCCTGGCGCTCCTGGCGCTGGGGGCAGGAGGGCTGCTGCTGAAGCGCCGGC
>JBIQLO010000133.1:0-10901 GCA_044464175.1 Planctomycetaceae bacterium
AGAAGCTCGACTACCCCCCCCTTCGCCTGCTGACCTTTGAAGCCTGGGCCGCCTGGATGCATCACACCCACCCCGGCCAGGCCTGGAATGAATCCTACGCCTTCCATGCCCCCCTCATGCGCTTCTACACCCTCCTGGTCTGGCTCGCCGCCCTGGCGGCTTTCGCAATCGTCTGGCTCTGGCGCCGCCGCTGCGCCCAGGCCGACAGCCTCACCCTGGATGCCCCCTCCCCCGGCCCCTGGACGGGCGTCATCCCCGCCGTCGCCGCCTTCGCCCTCCTTTGGTTCGACCCCGGCGTCATCATCATCGGTCACGGCTGGCCAAGCCCCAACATCTGGGTTCTCCCTTTTTACCTCTGGACCATCCTGCTGTGCCTGTGGGACCGCTGGTTTATCGCCGGCCTCGTGCTCGCCGTCGGCACCATGATGCAGGGCCAACTCCTCAGCGTCGTCACCATTTTCCTCCTCTGGCCGGTCTTCGCCGGCCAATGGCTGCGCCTCCTGCGCTGGATCTGCGGCTATGCCCTGGGCTTCATGGCCGTCGTCAGCCCCTGGATGCTCTCGATTCGCCCCGATATCCACGCCGACGCCCGCTTCGTCCATTGGTCGGCCGTCGGGTGGGTTCTTCTGACGCTGGCCCTCCTGGTCATGGTGGGACTGCGCCGAAATCTCCAACGCCGCATCAACTGGCGATGGTTCCTCATCCCCGCCGCCGCCGCGGCCCTGATGGTGATCCTCCCGGCCACCCGCACCCTCTCCATTGCCCCCATGCTGCTGGTCAGTCTCGCGGCCCTCGGCCTGATCGCCGCCTTCTGGTTCTCCCCATGGTCCATCAAACGCTACCTGATCCCCCTGGCGCTGGCCGGCTGCCTGCTCGCCTGCGTCCCCTTTTTCAGCGCCAGCACCGGCTGGTGGCAGGTCGGCTTCGTGTACGGTGCCGAGCGTTTCCCCCACGTCGCCTCCGATATCACCAGCAACCTCTCCACGCTCCTGAATGAATTTCTGGGATGGAAGAAAATCACCGATCACGCCCTGCAGATCCCCCGGGCCCTCCTCCTGGGCTGGCCGGCCGAGCCGATCAACCTGGACGTGCGCCAATTCCTCGGCGGCCTATTCGCCCTCCTGCTGGCGATCAACGCCTTTTTCATCGCTCGCCACCAGCGGCAGCGCCGCCTCAACCTGCTGGTCGCCCTGGTGCTCCCCTGGGTCCTCTTTTTCACCGTCATGCCGCAGATGTCCCCGCGCTACCCCGTCTACATCGCCGGCGTCGGCGCCATCTGCATCGGATACAACTTCGGCATGACGCTGCTGACCTGGTTCTTCTCAGCGTTGACGATCGTCCAGACCGGCTACTGCATGATGGCCGCCAACCGCTGGCGCATTCGCCGAACGCCCAACTGGCTCTTCAACCCCGACACCTATCGTTCCTTCCACACCATCATCCCCGACCTCGCCTGGGCCGAAGTCCTCGTCTGCCTGGTTTTCGTCTACGTCGCCTTCTCCCTCCCCCGCCGGCGCAAATCCATGCCAGCCGATTCAGAGAGCCGCCTGCCTCTCCCCGAGGGGAGAGGCCGACCCGTGCAGCGAGGCGGGTGAGGGGAAGGCGCTAAGATAGAAGGCCCTATAGGGTGCAATTCATTGCACCTGCTGGCGCAAAAGTGCTGATGGATCGGTGACATGCCTCTAGCGATCTGCAGGGCATGCTATTGTGTGGCGCGGCCGCTATCAACCGTCCTGGCATGCAACAGTTTATAGGGTGGGGTTTACCCCACCTGTATTGGGTGGTGGAGTAAACTCCACCTTACCTGCCAACTCAATCTCGCAGGTCTCGGCATATTGTCGAATCAATGGTACTCTGCGATTTCGTCCCGCCCACGGGAACCCAGGACTGCAAATGAAGAGAATGGCAGAAAAGAGCAAACATGAGCGTCTGCGCCGAGCCTTCTGGTTATGGGCGATGGTGGTGATTATCGTCGCATACTTCCTCAGTTATGTCGCATCTCTGTATTTCCGAGAGCCGGCGGCCAATTTGAACTATTTTTATTATGGCCTGACGGAAACAGCGGATCGCCAGGTGTATCTTTTCTTTTACCCGCTTTATCGCCTGCACAAAGCATTGCAACTGCCGGAATTTATTCCCTATTATCAGGATCGACCCGACCTCGACTCCTCCGGTTCCACCTTCTGGTCAGCATCAACACACACAAGCGATCCTCTGCCGTTTTTCGATCCGCGCCCGGGCCCGATCAATGCTTTGGTGATCTCTCCGGATGGCCGGCATGCGCTAGACGGAGGTGAGTTGGGCTCGCTGTGCTTGTGGGACATAAAGACCCGCCGGCCTGTCTATTATTTTGGCGGGGCGGCGCGAGCCATTACCGCGGTGGCGTTTTCGCCGGACGGCCGGCTGGCCTTGTCCGGCGGGGTCGATAAGGCGGTGCACCTATGGGATGTGCGCACCGGCCAGCAATTGCACTGTTTTGAAGGTCATACCGATACTGTGCAGGCCGTTGCGTTTACCCCGAATGGGAAACAGGCGATCTCATGCGGCGATCAATCAGCCCGCATATGGAATGTCGAAACCGGGGCCTTGGATCGTCGGATTGATCTGGGCACGAACATCTACGGCGTGACGGTATCGGCAGATGGGGAAAAGCTTCTATGCACCTGCGGAGATGGCGCCGAGCTTCGGGATTTCAATACCGGCCGGATGCTGCGGCAGTTCAAGGCTCCAAATTACGTTCCTGCGGCCGCATTTTCTCCTGACGGCAAAACCGTCCTCATCGGGCTGGCCGACGGCGGAGTTCAAAGCTGCAACGCGGAGGACGGTCGGCCAACGCGCAAGTTCACGAGGAGGCCTCACGGAGATACTGATGGCCCGTTCGTGGTCACGTTCTCTCCCGATGGACGATTCGTCCTGGCAGGCATTGGATCGATGGAAGGTGCTCCCGACTTCGACAACAGCGTGATCGTCTGGGACGCACAGACCGGTGAACAGCGCGCGAGATATGCGCAACAGGGAGGCGTTGCAGCCATTGCTTTTCTTCCCGACGGGGATCACTTCTTATGCGCAGGCGGCTTCTTCGGTATCTATAGGTATGCATTGCCCGATCGGAAGTAATGCATCCGTGACATGTCTGTAGCGATTTGCAGGGCACGCTGTTGCATAGCGCGGCCGCTATCGACCGTCATCCCCACCGCCGCCTTCTCTGAAGCGTCGGAGAAACCCGGACCGACGACAATCCCAGCGAGGACGGAGAGCGGGACGGGAGTCGTTTTCATTGGCACAGCCTGACCATCCGGTTAGATTGTGGCGTTGATATGGCAAAACGGCTCCCGTTCCCTTCGAGTCGTCTATTGCAGGGTCCGCATGGAATGTACGCCCCCCGTGGACGCGACGTATAATCGAACATCTGGCGTAGCACAGGCCTTCAGCCTGGAGTGTCTCGACATCTTCAAAGGACCCAAGTCTGCATCACAATCAGCCCATGTCCGCCCAACTGGACATCCTGGCCCTGGAGCCGTTCTACGGCGGCCCCCGCCGCGCGATGCTGGAGACGCTGGTCCGCGACAGCCGCCACCGCTGGACGCTCCTGAAGCTCCCCCCGCGCCGCCTCGAACGCCGCATGGGAACCGCCGGCCTCTGGTTCGCCGAGCAGCTCGCCCGCCAGAGCGGCCCGGTCGATCTGCTCTTCACCAGCGACGCCATGAACCTGGGGGACCTCCTCAGCCGCATCTCCTCCCTCCGCCGCAAGCCTTCGGTCGTTTACTTTCACGAGAACCAGTTGCCCTGCCCCGACTCCGTGGTCGACGGCCCGCACGATCTGGTCTATCTCTCCACCGCCAACGCCGCCTCCCAACTCTGGTTCAACTCGCAATCCCACCTCAACACCTTCTTCGCCCGCCTCGAGGGCCTGCTCGAACGCCACCCCGACCTGGGCGCCCCCGGCGCCACCGGCCCTTTGCGCGCAAAATCCATCCTGGTCCCCCCGCCCGTCCAATCCCACGCCCCCCCCGCCGCCCGCAACGATGCCCACACCGTCCTGGTGAACCTCAGCGGCACGCCGCTGGACCTGCTCAACCGCACCTTTCTCAAGCTTCAGGAATTGAACGAGGAATTTGAACTGCTGGTCATCGGCGATCCGCGCGGGCTGGCCGACTCTCTGCCCCGCCGCGTCATCTCCGAACTGGATGAAACCGCCCAGCAGGCCGCCGCCGCCCAGGCCGGAACCTACCTCAGCCTCTGCCCCGACGCCCCCCACGACCACCACCTCATCCGCGCCCTGGCCGCCGGCGCCTGGCCCGTCCTCCCGGCCGCCGGCGTCTATCCCGAACTGCTCCCCAGATTGCTCCACCGCCCCTGCCTGCACGATGGCTCGGTCAGCGTCCTGATCGAACGCCTGCAGGATGCCTGGCAATTCCGCCCCGAAGCCCCGCAGGAAGAGGCCCTGCGCCAAATTCCCCGCCAGTTCGATCCCCTGGCCCGCTGCCGGGCCATCGACCAGCTACTGGAGCAGGTCGCCCTGGACAACATGCTCATGGGCTGAATTTCAGTTCCGCCTCGCCGCCCGGGGGGGAGAGGCCGAGCCGCGCAGCGGATCGAGTGAGGGGGCGAAGTCGCCCGTCGAACGAATCTCTATTCCCAAACCCCTGATGCGCGGAGATTTTTCTGGGACGCGCCAGGTGCCACAGGTCGCGGTGCTCCGAAACCTGCGCGGTCGCCACGCCGAAACTGCGAACATGCCGACTCGCGGCACTCAAAAGGCTTTCTCCCCAGCCCTAAAGGAAATGCGTCTCACGCCGCCGCGATAATAAACTTGATGATCGCCAGAATAATCCCGATCGCCCCCAGGATCACGGATAAAAAACTCGTCATCCCGCCCCGCACCCCCGGCAGCAGGCTCATAATCACCCCGATCACCCCGAGAATGATCGCGATGATCGCCAGCACCAGCCCCCACCCCGCCCCGCTGGCCAGGCCGATGATCGCGCAAATGATCGCCAGGATCGACACAACCGAAAATCGGGCCGCCGGTTCCAGTTTCATGCCCGCCACCCTATCACGCCCCCCCATCCGCGCCAGCGCCCAATCAGTACGGCGTGGTGAACCGCACATGATACCATGGGGCATACAGGCGCGTCGTGCTGATGTTCGCTTTCCAGGTATCCGCCTGCACATCCCACCCCAGATCGCCCGCCGGCGTGGCGCTGACATGCCCGTCCAGATAGCCGCAGTTGACCACCCCACCGGTATGTAAAAACAAATCCCCCCCGCCGCCATAGATGGTATACCAGCCGTAGGCCGCATGTGAATCGGCCAGATACCCCTTGGAATACCCTTCGGTCAGGACCAGCAGGCTGGCCGGATTCACCCCCGGCTGGCTGATCTTGACCGAATGCCGCTTCCAGTCGTAATTCGGCATCGCCCCCCATCCGTTGACGCTGTAGCTGTAGTACGCCCAGGTGCTGGTGTGGGCGTTGTCCCCCAGCCCGCGCAGCCGCTCCAGGTCGTGCAGCTCCGCCGGCACCTTGCCGATATTGGCCCGTGCCGGACAGTAAAAAACCCGCAGGTCCTTGATGTACAGCTCCCGCGGCGTGCCCCCCAGCCGGGCGCCCCAGTACATGTCTTTGCGCACGCCCTCGATCTCCACCACGTCATGGCCGAACGGCAGGCTCCCCCGGTTGTCCCCGGCGTACATGATCAGCCCCTGCATCAATTGGCGCAGATTCGACGCGCATTCCACGGTCAGCGCCTGCTGGCGCGCCTTGTTCAACGCCGGCAACAGCATTGCAATGAGAATGCTGATGATCCCGATGACGACCAGCAGCTCCACCAGCGTGAACCCGCCGGCCCCGCACACCATTCGGTTCTGGCTCTTCACGACAATGCTCCTTTCGCACAGATCGTCGTTGCCTCACTCGTCCGCCGCCCGAACCCGGGAGGCGGCCGGCTCAATCCACTCCATCGGAATCACCTGGGCCTGATCGACCGGCTCACCCTGAAGCAGCGCTTCCAGCGCATGCGCGGCCCGATGGGCATAGGCGTCCGGATCGGATTCCATTCGCGCCACCGCCGGGGGATAGAAAATATCCGACCCCCGGTTGGCGTGGCTGACAATCAGCAGATCGTCGGGAACCTGCAGCCGCAGATCGAGCATCGCGGCCGCCGCATCCCGAAACAGCATGTCATCGCCGATCACCAGGGCGTCCGGCTTCCGGCGCTCCGCGCTCCAGATTTCACGAAAACGCTCCCACCCGATCCCCGGTTCCCCCGTCGCTCCCTCCCCGCGCACCCAGTGGGAGGGAACCGCCACCCCCGCCCCCTGAAGTGCCTCCTGATATCCATCGTACAAGGTCCGCTCGCAGATCAGGTCCGGGCCGCACAGTCTGCCGCCCAGAAACGCGATCCGTCGCCGCCCCCGATCCAGCAGCCACTGGGTGGCCCGCCGCCCTGCGGTGTATCCGTCGAAATAAAGGTGATGCCGCCAGGTGGAATTGGTCCCCACCAGCGGCAGCCCACTCCCCTCCAGCCGCTTGCGCCATTCCGGCGGCAGGATCGTCGCCAGCGCCGCCACGCCCAGCAAATCCCCGCGCTCAAAGGCGTCCAGAAATTCCGGGTAGGTCGGCGTCAGCCTCGGCTGCCCGGGAATGTAGTGTCCGGCGTACAGCCGGCAGGCGATCCCACGCTCATCCAGCAACTGCGGCAGCAGCCGGATCACCCGCCAGTAAAAGTGCGACAGCCGCGCGCTGCCCAGTTCCAGTTCGATCAATAGGGCCACATGCCGCGACTGGCGATGATCCAGTACATACGTCCCGCTCCCCTGCCTGCGCTCAAGCAGCCCCTCCTGGCACAGCTTCAGCACCGCCTCCCGCACCGTCACCATGCTCACCCCGAACCGCCCGGCCAGCAATCGCTCGCTCGGCAGCCGATCCCCTGCCTGGTAGCGGCTGAAAATCTCCTGCCGCAATGTCTTGTAGATGCGAAGATGCCGCGGTGGAGCGTGCATAAAATTCAATAGTCAACTAATAACCTATTTCGCCTCCGACGGAATTGTCAATCCTTTTTTTTCAGATGCGACCCCCCTTTTAGACGGATTGCCCCTCCTTCCACCGGTGGAAGCCCTCGCCAGGACGGCCGCAAAATTTTACTTGACAAAAACCGAACAAATGGTAGACTGCCCCTTAATATGAACACGCTCACCTTCCCCGCATCTTCCTCTTCTCCCGCTGCCAGCCGCCGACTCTCAACCACGACAAAATGTCATCCAAACCCAAACGAACCAAACCCAATACCCCGCTGGCGCTCTCCAAATGCCGTTTTTCACTCCGACAGCACTACGACAAATTACGAAACGAACCAAACCCAATCTCCCTGAACCCCGCCCCGTTGGCGTCTCTCCCCTCTTTGATTAAGATGGGACCCCGTCATGCAAGAACTATCCATCCCCTCCTCCATCGACGGCCATGCTGAACCCTCCCTCTTCGCCCCGGCCCCCGACGCCGCCGAAGCCCCCCTCCTGGTGGCGCTGCACACCTGGAGCGCCGACCGCTTCAACCAGCAGAAACTCCTGTCGATGAGTGAAGCGCGCGGTTGGCACCTGCTCCTGCCGGAGTTTCGCGGGCCCAACCTCACCAGCAACCCCCGGGCTCGCCAGGCGTGCGCGTCGGACCTGGCGCAGCAGGACATCCTCGACGCCGTGCAATACGTCCGCGACCACTACTCCGTTTCCAGCCAGATCTTTCTGGTCGGCGGCAGCGGCGGCGGGCATATGTCCCTCATGATGGCCGCCCGCGCCCCCGAACTCTGGACCGCCGTCAGCGCCTGGTGCCCCATCACGGACCTGTCCAAGTGGCGGTTGCAAAACCCTGGATACCGCGCCCACATCGAATGTTGCTGCGGCGGCGTGCCCGAAGACGGCCCGGAAGTGGCAAAAGAATACAACCAGCGCTCCCCCATCGCCCACATCGACCGCCTCGCCCAGGCCCACGTCTACATCCACCACGGCAAGGATGACCCGTCGGTCCCCTGCACCCACACGCTGGAACTCTATCAGAAGCTGTTTTACGCCCACCCCCAGGCAAAGGTCTACTGCGACATCTTCCCCGGCAAGCACGACTTCCACCCCGATCAGGCTTTCGCGTGGTTCCAAGGCCTGCTGGACAACAAGCCCACCGGCACCGCCATCACCCGCTAATCCACCGTCGTCCCGGCCGGCTGCTGCTTGCCGGTGGGGTTGCCGTCCCCCTTGATCGCGAGCATGCGCTCCAGCGCGACCAAGGCCCACTTGCGGGTCTCCGGATCAACGCGGATCTCGTTGACCACCTTCCCTTCCACCAGGTTCTCCAGCGCCCAGCAGAGGTGGGCCGTGTCGATGCGGAACATCGTGGTGCACAGGCACTGGCAGTCGCTCAGGACGATGATCTTCTGATCGGGATGCTGGTTCTTCAAGCGGTTGACCAGGTGCACCTCGGTGCCGATCGCCCACTGGCTGCCGGGCGGGGCGTTCTGCACCTGCTTGACGATGTAGGCCGTGCTGCCGGCCAGATCGGCCTTCTGCACCACATCCCAGCTGCACTCCGGATGCACCAGCACCTTCATGCCGGGATACTTCTGCCGCACCTGGTCCACGTGCTCGGGACGAAACAGGGCATGCACCGAACAATGCCCCTTCCACAGGACGAAGTCGGCCTCGATCAATGCCTGCTCCTCGTTGCCCCCCAGGTCATTGCGCGGGTCCCAGACGACCATCCGCTCCAGCGGATACCCCATCGCATAGGCCGTATTCCGCCCCAGGTGCTGGTCGGGGAAGAAGAGGATTTTCGTCTTCTTGCCGCTTGAGTTGCCCTCCCGGATCGCCCATTCCAGCACGTTGCGGGCGTTGCTGCTGGTGCAGACCGCCCCGCCATGCTTGCCGACGAACGCCTTGATGGCGGCCGAGCTGTTCATGTAGGTGATGGGCACGATGCGCTGGTCGGGGCAAAGCTCCTCCAGCTGTGCCCAGCAGTCGAGCGTCTGGTCGAGACTGGCCATGTCCGCCATCGAACAGCCGGCACCCAGGTCCGGCAGGATGACCCGCACCGACTCATCGGTGAGGATGTCGGCCGACTCGGCCATGAAATGGACGCCGCAGAAGATCACCGTCTCCACCCCCTGCTGCATCGCCGCCTTGCGCGACAGCTCAAAGCTGTCCCCGGCGAAATCGGCGAATTCCATCACCGAGTCCTGCTGGTAATGGTGACCCAGGATCGCCGCTTTCTTTCCCAGCTTCCGGCGAGCCGCGGCGATGCGGGCGCGCAATTCCTCTTCAGATGCCTTGGTGTAGTTCTCAGGAAGTGACGGCTGCCAGACTTTGCTCATGGTTGATTATAAACAAACCTTTCTGTCTTAAATTATAGAGCCCGATTTCCCGCTGGCGAGCCATTGGAAGAATTATTTTCCTCAGCGGCGCCCGGGAGCCTGATCATGCCCCCTCCACCGGCTTCATGAGCGGAAAAAGGATCACGTCGCGGAGGCTTGGGGCGCCGGTGAGCATGGTCATGAGGCGGTCGATCCCCAGGCCCATGCCGCCGGCCGGGGGCATGCCGTGGCGCAGGGCGGTTAGGAAGTCTTCATCGGTCTTCTGCTTCTCCTCCTCATCGCCCACCTGCTGGGTGAAGTTGGCGGCCTGCACGTCCGGGTCGTTGAGCTCGGAGTAGCCGGGCGAGAGCTCCTGCCCGTTGATGGCCAGCTCATAAACGTCGGCGAAGAAGGGATCTTCCCGGTTCTTGCGGGCCAAGGGAATGATGACGCTGGGGACGTGCGTGACGAACGTCGGGTCGATCAGCGTCGGCTCGATCAGCTTCTCGTAGACCTCCACCAGTTGCTCGGCGGGAGAGCCGGCCAGTTTCAGGTCCTTGCCCGGGTTGGACGAGCGCAGTTGCTCGATCTGCCCGGCCTTCAGCGGTTGTTTGTCGAAGGTCCAGCCGGTGCGCTCCGCCACCAAGTCGGTCATCCGCACGCGCCGCCAGGGGCGCTGGAGGTTGATCGTACGGCGGACCGTGCCATCGGGATCCTTGTGCTCGATCGTCAGGCCGCCAAAGAGCGTCTGGGCCAGGTGACAGACGAGGCTTTCGACCATCTCGGCCATCGTTTCCCAGGAGCCGTAGGCCTCGTAGGCCTCCAGCATGGTGAACTCCGGGTTGTGGCGCGGGGAGATGCCCTCGTTGCGGAAGTTGCGGTTGAGCTCAAAGACCTTGGGAAAGCCGCCGACGAGCAGGCGCTTGAGGTAGAGTTCGGGGGCGATGCGCAGGTAGAGGGGGATGTCCAGGGCGTTGTGGTGGGTGACGAAGGGGCGGGCGGCAGCGCCGCCGGCCAGGGGCTGCATCATGGGCGTTTCCACCTCTAGATAGCCGCGGCCGCGCATGAAGGCGCGGATCTCCTCGATCACCCGGCTGCGGAGCTGGAAGAGGCGCATGACCTCGGGGTTGGCAAAGAGATCCACGTAGCGCTGGCGGTAGCGCAGCTCCATGTCGCTGAGGCCCTCCCACTTGGCAGGGGGGGGCAGCAGCGCCTTGGAGGCGATGCGGAGCTGGTCGGCCCAGATGGTGGTTTCCCCCTTGTTGGTCTGGCCCAGGGGGCCTTCGACGACGATCTGGTCGGCCAGATCAAGCAGGCCGCGGACCTGCCAGGCGGTGTCATCGAGCCGTCGCTTGTCCAAGGCAACCTGCAGGTCGCCGGAGGCATCGCGGAGGGTGAGGAACGAGAGCTTGCCCATGTCGCGCTTGAGAATGATGCGGCCGGCGGCTTTCACGACGGGACCGCCATCGTGGCCCATTTCGGGACGGTAGAGGGCCTTGATCTGGTCCAAGGGGGTCAGGCCGGCTTCGGGCTGGCCGAAGGGGTCGATGCCGAGCTGGCGGAGCTTG
>JBIQLO010000134.1:0-10854 GCA_044464175.1 Planctomycetaceae bacterium
ATGCAGGCGGCCGACCTGGCGGGTAAGAGTCAATGGGTGCTGAGTACCCTGGACGTGGGGACCAGCGACCATGCCTCCGGGCTGCTGGAAACGCTCAAGCGATACGATGCCCTGTTTTTCCGGGGGTGGCTCCGGCCGGAACGCACCGGGCTGGAGTCCGAGCATGGCTCCCGCGCCGATTCCGAGACGCACACCGATACGGCCATCGCCGACGCGGAACTGATTGATCGGGACTTCGCCGCCGCTTTCAGTCGCGGCCCCGTGGACATGATGTTGGAGGCCAATTTCGGCCCACGAGCACGGGGGGCGGTCTACGCCGACCCGGCCCCCATTTCCGATAGCCAGCAGATTAACCTGCGAACCTTGATCCAGAACGCCATCCAGAATAAGGAACTGGCCGCATCCGTGGGGGCAAAGGTGGATTGGGACAAGGCCTTTGAGGATGCCGAGATTCCCATTGTGGAAGAAAAACGCGGCCCCATCGACGCAACCACGCCCACCGACGCCGAATCCCATGAACCCCCCGACACCGGAGATGATGAAGATGAAGAAGAGCAAGACTGATGTGGTCTATACCATTCCGGGGATTGAACATTCCCGCCGCTGCGTCGGCCAGCATTTCGGGGCGTGGGCGATCGATCCTGACTGGTTCGCTTCCGCCATTTCAGCCCTGAATGCCGGAACCCTGAAAGCATCGGCCGGCGATGAAGATGAGCGGGACAAAAAATATGCCATTCAGCAGGGCGTGGCCATTATTCCCATCGAGGGAATGATGACGAAACATGGCAGCTCTTTCGGCGGCGGCTCCACGATCCGTGCTCGCCAGCAAATCCGCGATGCGGTTGCTGATCCGGCCGTGAATAGCCTCATGCTTCATATTTCCTCTCCTGGCGGAACGGTCTTCGGAACGGCCGACCTTGCTGACGAGGTTGGACAGGCCAAGGCATCCAAGCCGGTCCTGGCCTATGTTTCGGACCAGGCCTGCAGCGCCGCCTATTGGGTGGCCAGCCAATGCAATGCGATCTATGCCGGGCGAACTGCCCAAATCGGCTCCATTGGCACCTTCACTGTCCTGACCGACAAGACCAAGGCCAATGACCAGATTGGATTCACCTACACCGTCGTCTCCAGCGGCAAATACAAGGGACTGGGTGCCGACGGAAAGGTGACTCCTGATCTTGTGGCGGATGTACAGCGACAGATTGATGAAGTGAACGCCTCTTTTCTGGAGGCCGTGCAATCAGGGCGTGGCAAAAAAATCTCCGACCTCGCCGCCGTATCGGACGGCCGTGTATACATCGCCAAAAAAGCTCAGACCCTAGGCCTGATCGACAAGATCGCTTCATTCGACCAAGCCCTTGATTTTGCCCAGCAACTGAACAATGAACCCGCATTCGCCGCGTCCAGCGGCCTGACCGGCGATGCGGTTGTATTGACCATGGCCGCGCCCGAGAAAACAGGAGACGCCAACATGGCCCTTCTCGAACAACTCCGCGAACTCTTCGGCGCGGCTGATCTGACTGAAGAGCAGGTGATGGCAAAGGTGACAGCCCTTTCCCAATCGACCGAATCCCTCACCGCCGAACTGGACAAGGCGAAAAAGAACGTCATTGCCCTGTCGGCCGAACCGCCCAAGCCGAATCCGCAGGTGGTCAAACTGATCGCCAAGAACGCCCGCATGGCCAAGAACGCAGCCCTGAAGGCGGGCGGCATCAGCGCCCACGCCGCCGAGGAACTGGAAAAGCTCCTGATCGGCACCGGCGACAACTACGCCCTGTCGCTGTCGCAGGAGGTGCCCGGCACCGAGGACGTTCTGGCCGAGCGCGTGTTCGCCATCTTGGCCGAGAACAAGCCCATCGCCCTGGGCGGCATCACCGGCTCGCAGGCCCTGCCCAACGCGGCTGGCCAGCAGGAGAAAAAGCCGTCCATCATGGATGAGCTGGAGGAGAGGGCCAAGTCTCGCAAGTAACTGAATCGGCGGCTTCCCGCTGATTTTCTTTCTTTTTCACAAACACAGGAGTTTTACCATGGCTACCGCTTTTCATGGGATGCCCGGCGTCTACACCGGCCGCAGTCTGACCCCCCGCAATATCTTTGTTGACGGCGGTTCGGATTCGGGCCTCTATGTTTCTTCTTTCAAGGCGATTGACGGTTCGCTGTCCAGCGACATCGGCAATACGCCCGTCAGCCTGCTTCGGGCGGGACTCATCATGGGCAAGATCACGACCGGCGGAAAATACCGCCCGTCGATCATCGGCCTGACCGGCGTGCTGCACGACACCAGCGCCGTCACCACCACGATGACGCTCCCGGCGGCTGTTGTCACGGAGATTTCCCGGAGCATCGGCGCCTCGGGCAGTTTCAAAATCATCGGCCCGCCCACCGCCAGCGGCACCGTGGCGACGGAAACCGTCGCCTATTCCGCCATCGCCAGCAGCACCACGCTGACGATCACGGCCACCAGCGCCGACTTTGCGGCCGGGTCGATCATCGCGCCCGCCGACGGGGCGGAAACCCCCCTGACCGTGCTGGCGGTGTCCACCGGCATCGACGTTGAGGACCTGGAGGGCAACCGCTTCGACCAGCCGATGAACCCCTATCTGGTGGGCGGCAACCTGAAGGCCTCCCAGATCATCAACCTGACGGAAGCCGATGCCTCCGTGCAGGCGTGGATCAAGACCAAGCTGAAGGCTGCGGGTCGATTCACCTTCGACAACGACCGCTAAACCGGCCGCGTCGGCCGAGACGGATCAACCCTTTCAACAAGAAACGAGGATTAACATGGCTACCAGTGAATCTTTGCAGGATTTTCTCTCCGGCGACCGGATGACCAAGATCGCCCAGTCGTTCTCGGAGAAGCGGGGGCTCCCCGATGTGCTGCCCGCCGCCTTCTCCACCCCCAGCAACCGCAAGCCCTCCAACGGAAAAGTGGAATACTTCTCCGTGGCGGGCAGCCGCCAACTGGCGACGCTGGTGCATCGCAACAGTCCCAGCGTGACGCGCGAGGTGAAGGGCGCGACGCGCAAGTACGCCGATTGCGTCAACCCCAAGGAAAGTTTCGTGTTGGACGCGGATTTCCTTGAAGCCCTCCACAGCAACATGCCCGTGACGAAGCAGAATGCACAGAACACGCTGCTCAACTGGATGGAGGATCAAGTCGCCATCTTCCGCAACACGCGGGGCGCGCTGATCTCCAGCGCCTTCGCGCTGGGCGCGATCTACGCCGACGGCGACGGGAACGTGCTGCCCAGTTCGACCGGCGCGGCCGTTACCGTGGACTACGGCATCGCCACCGGCAACAAGCTGACCAAGGCAGGAGCCGACGGCACCTACAACATCGGCGACTGGTCCTCCACGACCACCGATGTCAATGGCAAGCTCAAGGCCATTCGCGTCGCCAACCTCAAGGCCAACGGCTATCGGCTGTCCACGATCTTCTACGGATCGGATGTTCCCGGCTATCTCATGGCCAACACCACCCTGAAGGATTACTGGGTGCGGCATGACAGCATCCGAGAGGCGGTGGCCATGGGCAACCAGATTCCCAACGGCGTGCTGGGCTACAACTGGGTGCCCGTGGAGGAGGCGTACTTCCTCGATGCCGACAACACGGCCCGGTCGTGGTTCCCGTCCAACTTCCTGGGCATCCTGCCGGATGTCAGCCCGGAATGGTACGAGTTCATCGAAGGCGGCACGGCGGTTCCCGTTCCGGGCATCGCCAACGTCACCAGCGCCGGCAACCCCGGCGACAGCATCCAGATCGTCAACGGCGTCTATTCCTACGCGACGCCGCGCTCGTACGATCCGGTGCAGCAGAAGCTCATCATGGGCGACTGCTTCCTGCCGCTCATCAAGGTGCCCGGCACCTACTACTTCGGCACCTGCTCGTGAGTATTCTTTCAGACATTCACGGGCATCTGTGGTCGCTCCTGGAGGCCAACCCGGATTTTACGGGCACCTTTAGCGAGCGGCGGCGGATCAAGCTGGATCGCAAGGGTGTGGAAATGCGGATGTCGTCGCTCCATCAGGACGCCGACATGCCCAATATCCGCATTCTGCCGGGGCTTCCCGGCGGCGGCCAGATTCTCGACAAGTCCAAGTCCTTCGGTTCCGAGGGATCGGGCTTTTCGGCGGCGGATGCGCCGCTGGTCAGCCGCGAGAAATACCAGTTCCGAATCGTCATTGTCCACAAGTCGCTGAACATCGGCGGCGATGCGGACATCGACGCGCTGGTCCATCTGTGCTACCGCATATTCGCCGTCTCCGGCCCGCAGTTGGGCATGCAGGAGATCAACGAATGGGCGTTTGACCGCGTGGACTACGCGATCAAAGCCACGGATGAGGCCGAGGAAACGGAGCGGATGGTCGCCACCATTCAGATGTCCATGACCTGCCTGATCCCTGTTTCCAACTACACCCTTTAACGGAGTCCATCCAATGGAAAAACGAACCATGTGGATCGCGCGAGTTCCACAGCCCGACGGCACGACTCGCAAGATCGAATTGATGTATTTCAAGCCCGGCGCGACGAAGGAGGAAGTCCTTCGCCGCTGGACCGTCACCTGCCCCATCAAGTTCTTCCGGGGCGTCGATCCATCGAAAATCGTACTGGAGGGACCGTTCGAGCCGACGGCGCAGAATCTGGCCGACCAGGCCGTCGCCTTCCGGCAGGTTCCCGCCTCCCAACCCAAACCCAAGGACAAGGAGTAAATCATGGGACTCAACCCCATTTTGCCGACGACTGCCGCGACGGATATTACGTTCGGTGGCACGCCCGTTTCTTACAAGGCCGTGGTCAATTCCTACAACATCGCCACGGATCGCAACCGTTTCAACGGGACGACCTTCGACAATGAGAACGACGGCATGGCCTATTACTACGGGTCCAACGAGTACACCGCGACCCTGACCGGCCTGCAATATGAAGGCGACGCCACCGCCGGACTGGGCATCGGCATCGAACGGTTTGACGGGCAGGCGTTCGAGATCACCGCCAACACCAACAGCACGGTGTCCGGCACGGCCAACCCCTCTCGTGGCAGCACCGGCCGCGACGCCGGAAGCGTCGGTTCGGATTCCATCACCTTTAACGCCAGCGGCGTCACCGTGGCGTGGGATCGGGGGACCACCTGATGTTTACCTTCTCCGATACCGTCAGGGAGCCGGTGGTGGTGGATTTCAACGGCAAGGAGTATGCCGTGCCGTTGTTCCTCCGCCCGGACTTCGAGGCCTGGGCGGCGGCGACGCGCCGCAAGCAACTGGACGACGCGTTGTCCGTCGCCGGTGTCAAGGAGCCGGAGGACCGGATGCGGCTGGCGGCTTACTTCTCTCCGCCGCCCATCGACCTGCTGACGCAGGTGGACATGATCCCCACCGCCGAGGGGTCGGCCTACATCGTCAAGGTCTGCACCGCCAAGGCGGGCATCGACCCGGCCCTGGTGGAGCGGCTGACGGCCGCCAAGCCGGTCCTGGTCCGCGAACTGGCCTGTCGGCTGGCGGACCGTGCCGGGTTGCAGGCGGAGATTAACGCCATCTATGGCGAGCCGGTCAAGACGAAGGAGAACTCCGACCCTTTAGCCGGAGCGAGCGACACCTCCGGCGGCTCGCCTTCGACTGGTGGCAGCTCCACGCCGACCTGATGCGCCTCTATCCGGCGCTCGACGCCTCCACGCTCACGATGACGCAGTACCTCTACCTGTGCCAGACGGCGCGGGCGATGCTGCGCAATGACGAGCGGGAGGCGGCGATTAAAAAGCTGGCCGACCACCGGCTTCAGGCCATCATCGACCACATCAATATCCGGAGCTGACTATGGCCGACGAAGAAATCGACGCGATCATGGAGCATCTTCATTCGCGGCTGGAACATGGCATTGACGAACTGGCCGATGCCACCGTGGAGAAGGTGCGCATGCTCATCTCCATCCCCGTCGAGCGCACCGCCACCAGCGTCATCCGGTCCAAGCCCGGCGAACCGCCCCGCAGGGATTCCGGCGACCTCTACAACAGCATCCGCAAAGGCCCGCTGGTGTCGGATGCTGACGGCGTGCGCACGGAGGCAGGATCGGACCTCTGGTACAGCGTGAATCTGGAGAACGGGGCGGGGCGGGTCGATCCGCGCCCTCACTGGCGGCCCGCCTATGAGGAAATCGCCCCCAATGCCGCTGAATTTGTGGCCCGTGAAATGAAGGGATAACCCCATGAAGAAAAACGTACTCCTGCTTAACGACAACCCCATCCGCGCCGACGATTCGGCGCAGGCGTCCACGATTGCCTTACGCGATGCCTCCGGCGACCTGTATGCCAACCTTGGCAATTTCGGCGGATTGGTGAACAGCGGCAAGACGGAGTTGAAGGTCAAGACTGTCACCGCCGACACAACGCTGGATGAGACAGCGACCCTCTGGCTGGCCAATGCCACCAGTGCGGCCATCGCGTTGACGCTTCCCTCTCCGGCGTCGGCCACCAATCGTCTCTATGCCGTGGTCAAGACCGATTCATCGGCCAATGCCGTCACGCTGACTCCGGCGGCCAGCGAAACGATTAATGGGGCATCCAGCAAGGCCCTGAGCAGCCAATGGGACAAGGTATGGATTTTCACCGACGGCACTAACTGGTATCTGTTGTAATGGCTGAATTTGTCATCTCCATCCAGCTTGAAGCCACGGGCGAGCAGGCGATCCGCCAAAAACTCGAAGGGATCAAGCGCGAGGCCCAAAAGGCGGGAGAAATCCCGCTGGCTCCGCCGGGCAACGGGCAACCCGCCGCAACCGGCGGCGTCTCTCCGCCCGTGCAGGCCGCGCAGGCTTCCACGGCCGCCGCTGCGCCCGTCCAGCCCCCCGTGACGGCCCGGCGCACGGCCGAGTCGGATGCCGCCTACATCCGCCGCTTGGGCAGCCAGACCAGCGAAGATGCCCTGATGCGGCTCAAAACCTACCGCCTCCAGCCGTCGCAGGCGGTGGCGGCGATGAACAGCGCCGAGCAGATCGCTCATGAGGTGGGCGGCGTCAGCAGCCTTCAGGCTTTGCCGGTCGCCATGGCGGGGGGATTGGGCGGGGCGCGCAATCGGGAAATCCTCTCCCGCTATAGCGCCAACATCGGGGCGGATGTGCAGGCCCGCGCCTGGCAGTTGATGCAGGAAAATCCGATGACGCGGGAGCAGGCCATCATGCAGGCCGTCCGCGAGCAAAACACCGCCACGCGGATCGGGCAGGCCCGCGCCCGGACGCCTTTGGCCCAGCAGGGCCGCCTCAACCAACTGGCCGAGGCAAACATGGCCTCCGGCATGACCGAGCAACAGGCGTTCAGCGCGGCGGGGCAGACGCTGGCGCAGGAGCGGGGGATTCTCAACCAGCTTCCCGAAGGAGTGCGGGCGGGCGTGCGGCGCGGGGCCGAGCGCATGGTGGCCAGAGGCGAATCCGGCAGCCTGATTGAAGCCGAGCGGGAGGCGGCCCGCGCCTACAAGGCGGCGGCCCGATCCCGCGAACAGCGGACACGCGAGGAGGAGCGAGCGGCCAAGGAAGCCATTGGGGCGGAATTGGGCAGCGCCCGCCGCACCAGCACGCAGGAAGCCCGGCGACGGGACCAATTGGCTGGAACCCAGTCCGCGCAAGCCAAAGACCTCCAGCGGGCGCAGGTGGCCCTGGGTCGCGCCCCGGTGTCCGAGCGGGATGCGATCATGCGCGAGGCGACCGCCCTTCAGGAAGAGACGGCCCTGGGCGGCCAAACCATCGGGCAGGCGCAGGCCGTGGAGGAAGTCATGCGGCGGCGTCAGCAGCGCAGCCGGTTCGGCGGACTGCACACACCCGTCATGCGGATGGGCATGTTTATGAACCTGCTGTTTGGCGGGTATGAACTGGGTGGGGCGATGAATGCCCTTGACATGGCCAGAGGATCACAACTTCTGGCCGATGGCGACGACGCGCGGTTTGCGGCCCTGAATCAAGGCATCCAAGGGGCAACCGGCGGCATTCTGGGGCAGGCTGTGGGAAGCGTGCTGGACCTATACGGCGGCGGTCCGGCCACCTTCAATTTCTGGCAGAAGCTGGGGGAGAAGCAAACCGCCCTCAATCAGCAGATCATCACCACCAGCGTCTCCCAGCCTTTCCTCAACGCCCAAAGCCAACTTGCCGGCGTGGGCGGGAATGTGGCCAGCGCCAAGATGGCGCTGTTGCAAGCCCAGTCGTCGCAACGGGTCAATTCGGCCAATGCTGCCATCGCCATCCGGCAGAAGCAGAACGACGTGGCAGCGGACCAGCAGCAGATGCGGGATGCCCAATTCTCCCTGAGCAAAGCCACCGGCACCTTGCTGACCACGACGGCGGGCGGGGCGGGCGTCGGCACGACCTTTGGCCCGGTGGGAACGCTGGTTGGCGGCATCGGAGGCGCGGTCGCCGGGGTGGCGCTGGACGTCGGCCAGTACGTCTCGGCGGGCAACAAGCAGCAGGAGGCCGCCGCCGCCCTGGCGGCCCACCAGCAAGAACTCCAGTTGCTTCAAAAACAGCAGCGGCAGGGGGCGCAGGTGGACGCCAACGCGGTGATGGCGGCACAACTTGGCGTGCGGCAGGCCCAAGGCCAGTTTGCCAGTCAAAGCATTCAGCTTCAGGGGCAGGCCCGATCCCTCGGCCTTGCCGTCTCCGGCCAAAATTTTGCCGCCCAAATGGCCTCCATCGACGCCGACTATCAATCGCAACTGACCCTGCTCCGGGCATCGGGTGTGCCATCCGCCCGGCGTGAACAGGAATTGGCGGACGTACACGCCGGGCGGCAGCGCCTCCTGATTCGCCAAACCGGCATCGCCAACATGAATGCCGCCACAGCAATGTCGGCCAACACCACCGCCGCACTCGCGCAGGCCGCCGGAATGCCGTGGCTGGGACAGATCGCGCAGGCCGATACGCAACTGGCCAATTTCAATCGCTCTTTCGACCCCAGCGCGCGCAATGCCGCCTTTCTCCGCAATGCCGCCCAGGGCCAGCACGACGCACAGGTGATGCTTGCCAATAGCCAGTGGCAATCCACCTTTCAGGCCTTCGCCGACACCCACGCGGCCAATCAGCAGCGATTGGGCGGCTTTGGCCTGACCGCCAGCCTCATGGACATGCAGGGGGCGCTGAATCGCACCGTTCAGGCACAGACGGCGGCGGCGACGGCGGCACGCATACAAAACAGTCCGGACTTCCAGCGGCTTATCGCCGATGAAACAGAGGCCACGCGGGACCAGCAGGCCCTGCACCTTCGCCAGTTCCAGACTCAAGTGGGCGGATTGCGGCTGGGGCAGGCGACGACGTTGGACCAGCTTAACGCCAATCTGAATAGGGACCCCATTGGAAGTACGATCGCTGGCATTGTAGGTGATACGCGACAGCAACTCTTTTCCCTCAGCCGACAGGGACGGGGCGGTACGGACGCATTCAAGAATGCCAAGCAGATTGGGATCAAGAGTCTGGAACTATATCGCATGGACGTTGACCAGTCCTACGAAGCCCGGACGGTCTCGCCTTTCATCAATCCTGACGCATTGGGTATTCCGTTCTCCGCTGACAATGTGAACAAAAAAGTCCAATCAGCTATCGATCAGATCAACAAAGACAACGGGAAAGGGGTGGACATCAGCATCCCCGAACCCGTGATCCAGCAACTCTCTCAAGCCCTTGGGGCCGCCGTCGTGCAGGGACTGCAACAGATGATCGCCCAATAACATGCCCACGCTGAAACTCGATCATATCATCGGAGCCAACCTGACCCAGACGGAACAGGTGGTCCAGACGCCCGCCGGGCCGACGCTGGCGGTCATCACGGAATACCACCGCCGCGCCTACGTCACCGACATCGCCATTCCCAGCGACCCGGCCGACACGCTGCTGGAAGTGCTGGGGGTGACGGGCATGCCTAAATACGGCGACCCCCTGTCGGCCAGCTACCCCGGCCTGACGCTGCGCAACCGGCAGGTGGTCTCCTCCAGCGAAATCAACCGGCTGGTGACGCTGGACCTGCTCTACAGCGACCGGGTGATTTATCTGGGGCAAGGGGGCGGCTCCGGCAGTGTGACGTGGACCAAAACCGTCCGATCCTTCGACCAAATCGTCGAGTGCGGCTACAACCCCATTACGGGCGACTTGTTCGAGTGGTATTTCGACGCCTCGGACACGGGGGGGGGCAACGACGACAAGAAGGCCAATATCGCAACCTTGGCCAAGCCGGCCCCCTTCAATGCCCGCATCCGCCTTCCTGCCGCCCAGGTGATCCTCAACGCGGTTTATGACTATGAACCCAGCAGCCCCACGGCCTTCCAGGGGTATGTCAACAGCGACAGTCTGTTTCTGGAGCGAGGCGTGGGTTACTGGCGGCTGGACAGTGCGGGCATTCAGGCCACGTCCGACGGCAAATTCGCCACGCAGGCGGTTCTGGCGTCTAATCTCCTCTTTGATTGGGGGCAGATGGAGATCGCCTACAATTCGCACTTGGGCCGATACGTCAAAATCGACAAAGCCGCCTTCAAAACAGTTGCCAAGCGGGCCTATTCCCAGGGGGTTGATCCGCACAACGGCTTCACGCGGCTGGACATCTACCCCACCACCAGCTTTGCAACTCTGTTCGGCTTCTCCTGATGCCCTCATCCACTCATGTCAAAGAGCGGCCGGCGGGGAGAATCCCCACTACGGCGGTCACGAACGAACTGGCCCGTGCGGTCAACACCCTCGCGCCGCTGGAGGTGGGCGCGCCCCGTCGCGGACGGACACGCTTCCCCATCGTGGGCGTCGTCTGGGACGCCGGACCCGCATCCGAGGCCAACTACACCGATCACCGCTACTGGGTCAGGCTGGCGGCCGTCTCCGGCACCGACAGCGATGCC